>CAZRLY010000012.1:2406-39590 GCA_964601015.1 uncultured bacterium | reverse complement strand
TTGGATTTAGCAATCCAAGTCGAGCAGTGTACCATTAAATAAATTTGTCTGGGTAATAATACAGGAGGGAAAATGCAAACTATTAACGTTTTGGCATTCAGCATTATCGCGGGGATAGCCACTTTAATTGGCGTTATGTTAGTCTTTTACAAAGAAAAGTGGGCGAGAGCGAATTCCATATATTTGCTCAGTTTTGCCGCCGGAATTATGCTCGCTACCGCCTTTGTTCACATCATCCCTGAAAGTTTAGAGCTTAACAAAAGAGGCGCTGCCATAGCTATTTTGGCTGGGATTCTGGTATTTTATCTCCTGCAAACTTTCATGATGTTTCATTCACATGAAGACGCCCCAGAAGCCCATCGAATCGGAATGTTGGCTTTAACCGGGCTTACATTCCACTCATTATTAGATGGAGTAGCAATTGTCGCTGGATTTGAAGCCAGTTACAGAGTGGGTGTCCTTACGACTTTAGCGGTGTTGCTACACGAATTACCGGAAGGCGTAATGACAACGGGGATTTTACTGCATTCGGGAATGAAAAAGAGTAAAATTCTCGCTTATTCCATTCTCGTAGCGGTTGCAACCCCCATAGGAGCAATAGTTTCGCACTTCGTCCTTTCAGGCATATCAACAGGAATGATTGGAATCCTGCTCGCATTAGCTGGAGGTTCCTTCATTTATGTTGCCGCGGTAGAATTGATACCAGAAACACAGAAAGAGCTAAAACTCCTCAATGTAGCGTCGTTGTTCGGAGGAGTTCTGTTCATAACGGTTATCAGTCAATTCTTTGGAGAATAAAATTTGGTGTAAATCGGGATGTTATTTCATTACGGCGTCGGTTCCGTCTGCGACGGTGTCGGTGCCTACTTTTTACTAATCTAAAATCCATTAATGAGGAAGGTGCAAAATAATGATTAAACAAGTTGTTTCAAAGGTAAAAGATTGGTTCCCCGCAGAAGAGGTGAATGCGCACTGCGATGGGCCATGCGGTGTCTATGAACCAGCTTCTGCACGTATCGCCGCTGAAGCGGTGCTCTCCATGACGAAGAAGATTCTCAACCTGGAACCACCTGCCAGCAAGGAACCAAAGGCAATAGCCGCTTATATTAATACGATGTCCCGGTATATTGCTATTAAGGAAGAGCAGGCTGAACTCACGAAGAGGGAACTGCTAATCCTGTGGACGGACTATTTCAAGCCGCCGCATCTGGACAAATACCCGAATCTGCACGATATCTTCTGGAAAGCGGCGAAGTTGTGTTCAGCATGTAAGCAGGAAGTCAGCCTCGAACATGCCAACGAACTGATGGACGCCATCAAGAAAATCCATGAAATTTTCTGGGCGACTAAGGAACACGACGTTGCCTGGTACACAGCTAGTTAGTACCTTGTCAATCATGAATTGAGGGGTATCATTGTACGGCAGACCTGCGTGTCTGCCCAAGGCAACCACATGTGGTCGCCGCTACAGGCGACCACATAGGGTCGCGGCTACCTGTCATTTCAAACTTGACAGAGTTAGGATAGGAACCTGGTAGGGGTGATGGTTTGCGATGTGTGATGAACTCAAAGACAGAAATCTCGGAGAGTTACTACTCTGGCTCATGCGACGCCGGTGGCGTTTCCGCATTACCGGTAACTCAATGTCCCCCTTGCTCAAACCGGGGGACGAGGTGCTGGTTAATCCAAGGGCATATCGGCGGATGCCGCCCAACCCCGGTGACATTGTAGTAGCCCGGCACCCCTACCGGATAGATTTGCTATTGGTTAAACGAGTGGCTGCGGTGCTTGCTGATGGACATTGTCTCATTGAAGGAGATAACCCTTCAGAGAGCACTGATAGCCGTTCATTTGGCGCGGTCACTCCCAAGCAAATCCTCGGTCAGGTGACTAGCCGGTTCCCATAGTAAAGGAGGAACTTGGCTACCCTACTCAAAATGAACCGCAGAGATTTTATTAAAATTACAACCATCAGCGTTGCAGGAGTTCTGCTTCCGATAGAATATATTCGGGCTGCATCAGGTAAAAAAGAGCCACTGAAACCACCGAATTTGATAACCCCAAATGAGGAGTTTTTCAGGCTTGACTTGGGAAAGATGCCTGTTCTTGATTTAAAATATTGGAGGCTGGCAATTACAGGGCATGTGGAACGCGTTACAGTTCTGTCGTATGACGATATACTCAAGATGAAAGCGGTAATGGAGATATGTATTTTGACCTGTATTGACGATGAGGCTGGCGGGAAACATGTCGGCAATGCCAAATGGACGGGTGTGTTAATGCGAGAGGTATTGAACAAGGCGGGTGTGAAAAAGGGTGTCAAAAGAGTAATCTTTCGCGGAGCAGACGGTTACAACACCAGCATCCCAATCAAGGACGCATTGCATAAAAACGCCTTGCTTGCATACAAAATGAACGGTGAAACATTACCTAAAAAACACGGATACCCATTGCGTTTTTTGAGCCCAAGACATTATGGAATGAAGAATCCAAAGTGGCTTGTAAACATCGAGTTGACTTCAAAGGCGCACAAGGGATTTTGGGAAAAACAGGGTTGGGATGATAAGGCTTTGATAAAAATCAAATCCGGCATCGGAAAACCGGCAAATAAAGAGGTTATCGAATCGAAAGAATATACCATTAGCGGATATGCCTTCGACGGCGGCAATCATGGTGGTATTGCAAAAGTGGAAGTCAGCACCGATGAAGGCAAAACCTGGAATGACGCGGAAATCTGGGCAAGTGATTCGCCACTCGCTTGGTCGCTCTGGAAATACACATGGCAGGTGCCTTCTAACGATAAGCAATTGTTCATAATAGCACGCGCCATAGCAAAAGATAACACAATTCAAGGAGAAATAACAGCGGGAGGTATGCTATCAGGTGCTTCAGGATTGCATACCGTTGAAGTAACGGTAAAGTAAGGCACCCACCTCAAAATAGGAGGGAGGTTGGAATTTTATACAGATGATAGAGAAAGATAAGATGCTACCTGGGTTGATTGACCTGAAGGTAATTTTGCCAACAAAAGAAGAAGAGAAGTCAATTGAAAGTGGTGGCCCGCATGAACTGCTCATCATCGGCGGCGGACCGGCGGGGATGGCAGCCGCATTATATTCTGCTCGCAAACAAGTTAATACGTTGCTTCTGACGAAGGACATAGGCGGTCAAGTGCTGCTTACCGCTGACATCGAAAACTACATGGGCTATCAGTATATCACAGGGAGAGAGTTGATAGAAAAGTTCAAAGAACAGATAGAGCAATTTCCCATTGATATTCTCGTTGGTCAAGAAGTGGAGAAGTTGACGAGTGATAATGGGAAATTCACCGCCACAACGAAAGAAGGAAAAGAATTCACTTCAAAGGCTGTCATTATCGCTTCGGGCAAGCGTTCTCGTCCGTTGAATGTGCCGGGAGAAAAAGAACTCGTAGGGCGCGGTGTTAGCTACTGCTCTACGTGTGACGCACCACTTTTCGGGGGGATGGACGTGGCTGTCATCGGCGGCGGCAATTCTGCTCTGGAATCGGTCATTGACTTAATCAAAGTCGCAAACAAAATCTATGTCGTGAATATTACCCCATCCTGGCAAGGGGATGAGATATTAGTAGGGCGGGTGGAATCCGCCCCAAACGTCACCCCTTTTCTTGGGTATCAGGTGATGGAGATTCACGGAGAGGACAGAGTTGAGGGTATAACAATCAAGTCACAAAATACAGGCGACAGCCGCAATATGCCCGTACAGGGGGTGTTCATAGAGATAGGACTTCTGCCCAACTCAGACTTTGCTAAAGACTTAGTGGATATTAACCGAGTTGGTGAAATCATCGTGGATTGCGCTTGTAGAACAAGTGTGTTTGGCATGTTTGCCGCCGGTGATGTTACTACTGTCCCGGAAAAGCAGATAATTGTGGCAGCCGGCGAAGGTGCTAAGGCGGCTCTCAGTGCATACCAGTATTTGTTAAAATTATAGGAGGAGGTAAAACAGATGCCATTTTTAAAAGACGCAGACAAAGAACGTGTCAAAGAACAATTTGAAGCCCTTTCTGGGAACGTCAAGTTAATCATGTTCACTCAAGAGATGGAGTGCATGTATTGCAAAGAGACAAGGGAACTGATGGAAGAAATCGCTTCTCTCTCTGACAAAATTAGTGTGGAAGTCTACGACTTCGTGAAGGATAAGCAGAAAGTTGAGGAATACAAAGTTGATAAAATCCCCGCTGTTGTGGTCAAAGGTGAAAAGGACTATGGGGTAAGGTTCTATGGAATCCCGATGGGCTACGAATTCATGTCGCTTGTCGAAGCTATATCTGCCGTCTCGGCAGGGGAATCCGGGCTTTCCGAGGATACAAAGGAAGAACTTCAAAATCTGAAGGCACCTGTACACATACAGGTATTCGTTACTTTGACTTGCCCATACTGTATGCGAGCGGTGCAATTAGCCCACAAGCTGGCTATAGAAAGTGACTTAGTCACCGCTGACATGGTGGAATCGGCTGAGTTTCCGCATCTTGCTCAGAAGTATGGGGTATTCGCCGTTCCAAAGATAATCGTCAACGAGGATATTCAGCTTGAAGGTGCTTTGCCGGAAGTAACGTTTGTTGAGAATGTCATGAAGTCACAGACAGAATAGAGATTATCGGGAAAGCCTAAAAAGAAAGGGAGGACTTGGGGGGAGGAGAAGGTAGGAGAGAGGCGAAGCCTTCTCTCGCCCTCTCCTTTGGCTTGTCCCCCCCAAAATAAAGATGAAAGGAATGATTTGTTATTATTCAGGTTCAGGGAATACAAAATTAGCATGTAATTATTTAAAAAATAAAATAAAAAATGTTGATTTTGAATTACATGATATTGTTAAAAACGATGTCTCAGATTTCAGCAGATATGATATTGTAGGTTTTGCAACATTTACTGATTTTTTTGCACCACCGAAACTGATGCATTCCTTCGTTGAAAAAATTAACAATCAGAATGGTAAAAAGGCTTTTGTGTTTAATACATACGGTGCAATATCTGGGAAGACAATAAAAGTATTTAGCGATTTAGTCGAAGGGGCAGGATTTGATGTTCTTACTGGTTTTTCGCTACACATGCCAGAAAGTTATCCCCCAATGCGTAAAAGAGGCTTTGCTTTTGATAAAGCTCCTAAAGAAAAAGATTTGAAACAATTTGATGCTTTTATTGCTGACTTAGATAGGATATTAAATGATATAAAGCTGAATGAAGAAGTTCATAAGCAAAAACTCAAAATCTCGTTAATTGGAAAGCTCTTCCCTGCTGCAAAACGTACTCAAGCTAAAAAGGATTTTGGAAGTCAGAATGTAAATGAAGAACTTTGTATAGAATGTGGGATTTGTATGAAGGGTTGTCCATATGGAGCAATTACGATGGAGCCTAAACCTATTTTCAATCATGAACTTTGTGCAGGATGTTGGTATTGTTATAATCATTGCTCTCAAAAAGCAATTTATACTAAAAAATTCACTGGCGATTATCAATATCTTGAGCCAAATGAGAATGTCAAAAGTAAGTTGAAATGATGTGTACAGATGAATGCCACTGATTTTAGGTTCATAGTGAAACAACTATACAAGCGTAGCGGAGGCTCTCTGTCCCTCCACTGCGCAAGATAGTGGCGAGACTTTTTGCGCCGCTACATGTTATATTGCTTAATTCAGTGCCATTCGTGTACAGATGGTTCCGGTTATTTGCTTGAAAGAAAATAACCAACGCAAGCTAACAAATCAAAGGAGTTGTCGCAATGAAAATCACGGTGTTGAATGGAAGTCCTAAAGGGATGACAAGTGTTACAATGCAGTATGTTCACTACATCCGGAAAGAGTCCCCACAACATGAACTGAAAAAGATAATATCATAGAAAGTGGAAATTGTCAAGAAAAAATTTTCGACAAAAAATAAAGTTGTATGAATTACCCTCGACTTCGTCTTACGGCAACCCCTTCTTTCTTTTGGGTTTGACAGGTTGTGATTTAGTCAGGGGATTGACTATTGACTATTGAAGAATATCTGGATTGAAGAATGACTCAACAATCGCCAATCCAAACAATCGTCAATCGTCAATCGACAATCGACAATTTTTTTTGGTCATAACCTTCGTAATTGCTTGACATACAAGCAATGCTCCGTAATCGGACACTCATTGCATTTTGGCTTGCGTGCGTGGCAAATTTTGCGTCCGAAAGTTATCAGATTCAGATGGAATGAAAAAGCTTTGCCTTCGGGAATCAGCGGTGCCATGAGTTCATGAGCTTTATCAAGTGTAGTCTTTTCCTGGATGAAGCCAAGCCGCTTGCTGATACGCAGTATGTGAGTATCAACGGGAAAAACTTCGCGCCCTAAGGCAAAAGCCAATGTGACATAAGCCGTTTTGATGCCGATACCCCTGTTTTTACACAGTAACTTAACCGCTTCGTTGGTATCCATGTCGCTGATAAAATTTATGCTCAGTTCACCGCGCTCGGATTTAAGCCAGGCCAAAAGATTTTTGATATTTGCGCTTTTCTGCTTCGACAACCCCCCGGTGCGAATTGCTTCTTCAATTTCCCCTACGTCAGCTTTAAGTACACCCTCCCATGTCGGAAATCGCCTTTTCAGATTGTCAAAAGCCCTGTCGCTGTTCATGTCGTTGGTGTTCTGCGAAAGGATAGTCTTTATCAAACAATCTAACGGATTGACTTTTTTGCGTACTGGCGTGCCGAAGGTTTTTTCTAAGATGTCAGATATTTTTTGAGCTTTCTGCTTCAAATTCAATTAACCAACTCCTATGCTGTTTCTCAAAAAGAATGATACAAAAACTGCTCGTCGTGGATTGGCAAATCTACGACTCACCCTGTCGGATTTGCCAATCCGGTGGGAGCGTTGTAGCGAAGCGGCTTTTCAAATTTCGACTTTGATATTTTGTCGATGTTGGAAAATTGACCTACATTACATCAAATTCCGATACCATTTCAAATTATTAGTCGTCTGGCCTGCGCCGACGATGTCTAACTTCCCGTCGCCGTCTATGTCTGTGATGACAATGCCTGTTATGCCCATGTTGTCGTCGATGAGATGTTTTCGCCACCTGTTTGCTTTCACATCGTCCCGTTCATAGTAGTAGAGGCTTGTGCCTTCGCCGCGGTATCCCGCCACGATTTCGATTTTGCCATCGTTGTTCATATCTGCACAGCAGACAGCATGTGCATTGCTGAACGTGTCGTCAATTACGGTTCTTTCCCATGTCCCGTTTTTCATATCATCCGGTGTTGTGTAGATAACCAATTCGTTGCCGTGCCAGGGTTCTAACGACACAACTTCGTTTATCCCGTCGCCGTTGATGTCAACGACGAATATGTTCCCGCCGCCGCTATCGCTAATCTGGTATTTGTTAAACGAACCTGCTTCATCGCCCGGTTCATACCAGAATATCCCCTGTTTGCACGCTACAACGATGTCCAGTTTTCCGTCACCGTTCAGGTCAACAATGTGCATGAAGTGGAGTCTTTTTACCTTGTCATCTATGACGTGTCTTACCCACTTATCCTCTTTGGGATGTTTGGGAATTTTGTAATACAGCAGGAACCCCGGGTCTTCCCAATCCAGCGGTGCGCCTACTGTACCACGCATCGAAGAGGAAATCAACTCCTTTTCGCCATCACCGTCTATGTCGGCAAAGTGGACGCCGTGACAGAATGGGAAATCGTCAATCTTGTAGCCAACCCATTCGCCATCTTCGTAGCAGAACCACTGCAAAAATGCGTCGTCCTTAGCGATGTGCATGTTAAATTCGCACCCCACAGCCACGTCCGGCTTGCCGTCCCCGTCTATATCGTGAACATCAATGCTGATATTCCCCGTCGTTTGAGTGCTTATGATGTGTCTTTTCCAATCTGGAGCTTCGTACCATGCGATAAATTTATCTCCGGTGCAGCAGACGACAATGTCCTGTTTGCCATCGCCGTTCATGTCAGCAACAACCACCGAATACGGATTTTTTATTGAATCAACAAGATGTGTTTCAAATAACCCCATCAAATACCTCCTTATTTGAAAATTGACTAAATTGACCGATTCACCTCTTGAATCCACTGAACAATCTCTTTTGGCTTGGGTACTTTGCCTGATACTTTCACCTCTCCATCAATTGCCAACGCAGGTGTCATCATAACGCCGTAGTTCATTATGTCGTCAATCTTATCCACCTTTACTATTTCTGCATCTGCGCCGAGTTCTTTGACGGCTTTCTCGGCGTTTTCGAGTGTCTTTTTGCATTTAGGGCAACCTGTGCCAAGTATGTCTATTTTCATTTAATCAACCTCCATTTAATGTAGAACGTGCGGTTTCCTTGCTCGTTTAAACAAGCTGGCAGCATGTTCTATGTTATCGCTCCGAAGAGCATTCCAGTAATCGTCGCCATAATGACGACGAGTCCAACAAACACCAACGTTTTTTTCGTGCCGATGACACTACGGATGACGAGCATGTTGGGCAAACTCAGCGCCGGTCCCGCCAAAAGCAGTGCCAAAGCCGGTCCCTTTCCCATGCTGCTTCCAAGCAAGCCCTGTAGGATTGGTACTTCAGTGAGCGTAGCGAAATACATCAGCGCGCCTGCGATAGAAGCTATAAAATTGGCGAACAGAGAATTTCCGCCAACAAGCTCAGAAATATACTTACCAGGAATTATCCCCGCCTCAGATTCGGGCCGTCCCATCAAAAATCCCGCGACGATTACGCCAGCAAAAAGCAACGGGAGTATCTGCTTGGAGAATCCCCAGGTAGAATCTACCCAATCTCGAAGTTCATCCCGTTGAAACCATAATATCAGCATCACAATCAACGCCAAAAGAGAAAATCCTGCGAGATACCAGTGGACGCTGTAGACGGCGTTCCAAAATCCTACCGGTTCCTTAGGCCTGCCCCATGCTGCGAAAATCAAAATCAGCACCATCGCCAGGAAATACAACAGTTGCTGCCAACCCTTCCTCCCTTCTTCAGCTTCAGGCATGACGGCGTGAGCTGCTTCTTCCCTTTTTAGTTCATCTTTCCGGAAAATTGTTGCCATCAAACCACCCACAACGAAGGCAAAGCCCACAGCCCCTAATGCACGCGCCAATCCCATCTGCCAACCTAAGATACGAGCAGTCAAGATTATCGCCAGCACGTTGATAGCCGGGCCGGCATACAAAAACGCTGTTGCTGGACCAATTCCCGCTCCACGGCTGTAGATGCCCGCAAACAGCGGCAGTATGGTACAGGAACATACCGCTAAAATCGTCCCCGATACCGACGCTACACTGTAAGCTAACCACCTCTTCGCCTTTGCGCCAAAATACTTCATCACCGCAGCTTGATTGACAAAAACAGCGATGGCACCTGCTATGAAGAACGCAGGCACAAGACAAAACAGAATGTGTTTTTGCGCGTATTCCTGAAGCATCGCAAACGCTTCCATAATGGCGTTTTGTACCTTTACGTTTGAAAAGGGAATACAATAAGCCGCCAGAAACACAATCACAAGTAATATAAATTTATGCCACTCCTTCATGGACTGTCCTCCATTTTATCCGTATATTTGCATATACGCATGCAACCTTGCCCAAAAAACTATGCCAACGCGTAGCTTTCTTGTCTTTCTTTTCCGACTTCACTGAGTTTCACAGCTTTCCTCCAATATTCAATATTCAATTTCTTTGGCTTGTCTTCCCCAAAATAAAGGTGAATAGTATCATTCATCACATTTGTTTGTCAAGCAAAAATTAAAAAAGATTGAAAACGAGAAAATGTTCTTGCCATGAGGATGATAGATTTGATAAAATTATAAATAAATTTCAAAAGTCGAAATGGTGGGGCGGAATATCAGTTGCCGTCAACAACCCCTCCTGATTCAGAGAATCAGAAGGGGACTTCTGCGACGGGAGTTAAAATAAGGATTTTTTTCGAGAAAACGTTTTTTTAACCGCATCATCAGGAGGTTGTATGAAGTATCTTTTTACAGGGGGGCGTCCTGCCCCAAAATCGTTTCCCATACAGGGGTTGATTGACGCCACAGCAAAAGTTTTAACGAGAATGGGCGAGGAACTCGTCCTTTATCCTGGCGACAGAGGTTACATCGGATTGCGGGAGGTAGCGTCCAGCCGATTTGAACATCGTGAGGGCGTACCGCTTCCTGTGGATAATATCGCCATTACGTCTGGCTCAATGCAATCAATATCGCTTGTAGCACGTACCTTTATCAAGCCAGGCGATGTCGTCATTACAGAAGAATTGTGTTATGCCGGCAGCTTAGGGCTGTTCAGGCATTTGCAGGCAAATATTGTGGGTGTTGAACTTGATGAAGTAGATGGAATGGATATGGACGCGTTGGAAGCAACGTTGAAAGAACTTGCTGCTAAAAATATCAAACCGGCGTTCATTTACACAACTCCTAACCATCAGAATCCCACAGGTGCTATTCTTGCGCTCGACCGAAGAAAACGGATGATTGAGTTGGCTAAAGAATACGGTTTGATAATCGTCGAGGATGATTGCTACGGAGACATAGATTTTGTAGAAAATGCCGTGCCGCCTGCCTTATGGGTTCTGGACGATTCCGATTCTGTGATATTCATAGCGTCGTTTTCCAAAATTTTAGGGCCGGGTGTGCGATTGGGGTATTTTGCAGCGCCTGACCAGATTCTCAACAAAGTTCTTGCCAACAGGTGGGACGCTGGCACAAGTGCTTTGTCAAGCTGCATCGTCGCTGAGTATTTCAAGGATAATCTCTGGAATCACATCAAAAAGACGAACGCTATCCTCAAGGAGAAATGCGAAACTGTAATCGCCACATTTGAGGAGCACCTTAGCGGAGATGCCACATGGACGCACCCGCGCGGCGGACTGTTTATCTGGGTGAAACTCCCAGAAACAACGGACATGGAAAAACTCCAACAGTTAGCGAGCCAGCACAACATCGGATATAGCAATGGGCGGGCATTTCACGCTCAAAGTGAGTCAATTAAGGCGATACGGTTGGCTTACGGTTATTCCAGTCTCGAAGAGATTCGGGAAGGGATTACGTTGCTATCGAAATGTATCATTGACGCTCAAGCATGATATCCGATTACCATTTTGACGCTTTTTCACGCGGCATCTCTTTTGTGAAAAGTAAAAAGTAAAGAGTAAAAAGTAAGTTGCTATCCTAAAAATTACTCTTTACTCCTTACTCTTTACTCTTATTTCGCAACAAAGTAGCATTAAATGACTTTGATAATGTTCAAAGTGAAAGGATAATCGTTATGACTGTAACCTCCTGCGTTTTCGTCTCTCTGCAACTTATATTTTCCCAGACGGAGCGCGAGGACAATTCACCACAAGTTTCTAAAACAGAATCACGGACGGGGATTGTATACCATCCGGATTACCTCAAACACAAAACCCGCCTGTGGCACCCAGAACACCCGGGGCGTTTGACGGCCATCACTGCCCAGTTGAAGGCGACGGAATTTTACGAACAACTCGCATTTATTGAACCCACAGTTGCCGATGTCCAACACATCAATCTGGTTCATTCTGAAGAATACATCCGCAGGATAGAAAAAATCTGTCAAGCTGGCGGCGGGCTGTTGGACGCTGGTGACACGCCCGTTTGTAAAGATTCCTACCATGTGGCGCGTTTAGCGGTGGGGGGCGTGTTGGCAGCGGTTGATGCTGTCATGGGACATACAATAAAAAATGCCTTCTGTTTAGTTCGCCCGCCAGGACACCACGCCACACCAGACAGAGGCATGGGATTCTGTGTTTTCAACAGTGTAGCCATAGCCGCTCGCTATCTGCAACAACAACACAACCTACAAAAAATTCTCATCATAGATTGGGACGTACACCACGGTAATGGGACACAAGAGGCATTTTACGATGATGCCAGCGTGCTTTATTTCAGCGTCCATCGGGGGATGTTCTACCCGGGAACGGGCTGGATGGAGGAACGCGGAGAAGGGGACGGAGAAGGGTTTACAATTAACGCTCCGTTGAAATATGGCAGTGATGGCGAGGTATTTCTGGAAGTATTTGAAGAATGTTTGGTTCCCGCTGTAGATGAGTTTGAACCAGATTTTATTTTAGTTTCGGCTGGTTTCGACGCCCATCAAAATGACCAGTTGGGTGGCATGTCTTTGACGACGGAAGATTTCTCATGCCTTGCCAATACTGTCAAAGGGCTGGCGGAACAACACTGCAAAGGACGCCTCGTGGCTGTGTTGGAAGGTGGATATGATGTGGAAGCGATGGCTGCCTCTGTAGCGGAAGTGCTGCGTGTTTTTGGAGAATGGTGAGTGGATTGAAGATTGACTACACGGAAAAAACGTAAAGCGGAAAGTAGGGGGGAGAACGTTTTGAGATGGAAAATTGAAGTCAGTTTAAAACCTGACATCCCCGACGCTATCGGACGGGGAATAGCACAAGATATAGAAGATATAGGAATTACAGGCGAAGCGGGCGTTTATTATTCGCATATTTATTGGCTGGATGGGAAAGCTAAAGAGGAAGAAATAGAGAGGATATGCGAGGATTTGCTGGTGGACGTTATCACCCAACGCTGCTCATATCAAAAGGAACCCAGTGTGGATGAAGCCAATGTTCCCGTTTTAAATGAGAGTGAGACAAAATCTTATGAGGTGGTTGTCAGCTTTAAACCGGGTGTAACGGACACTGTTGGGGAGAGTGTGATGAAAGGGATTTGGGATTTGGGTATAAGCAGTATATCATCCGCGCAGACAGGGCAGAAATATGTTATTACAGGTGAACTTGAGTATAACAAGGTAGAAGATATAAGCCGAAGGTTATTGGCGAACGATGTCATACAACATTTTGAAATAGAGAGAAACCAGGTTTTTTAGAAAAACCTGGTTTCTTCTGTGGACTGAAGGAGGAATTTCAACATGTTAGTGCTTGTTTCAAATGTAGGTTCTTCATCTTACAAATACCAGATTATCGACGCAGAAACCGAGCAAATGCTCACCAGAGGGGTTGTAGAGCGAATTGGCAACCCGCCGTCGTATTTTACGCATTCGGTGCCTGGCAAACCTGATTTGAAGGGTGAGATTGATGTCCCCCACCATAATGCGGCAGCAGCGCATGTAGTGGAGTTGATTCTTAGCGAAGAACACGGTGTTTTGAGCGACTTATCGGAACTTGCGGGGGTGGGATTTAAGACGATTTATGCAAAGGGGATTACAAGTTCAGCTTTGATTACGGCGGATGTCATCAAGGCGATGGAAGATTACATCCCCCTCGCGCCGTTGCATAATCCCGCTTATATTGCCTCAATACGAGCTTTTCAGGAAGTTTTGCCGGATAAACCGCTTGTGGGGGTGTTTGAGACGTGGTTTCATGAGACTGTCCCTGACTACGCCTACGAGTTTGGCGTACCACACGAGTGGTTTGAACGATACGGTGTGCGGAAATACGGTTTCCACGGGGCGTCGCATCGGTACATCTCGCAACGCGTACCGCAGATTCTCGGTGTTCCAGCGGAAAAACTCAAGCTCATCTCATGTCACCTTGGCGGTAGTTCATCGCTGTGTGCAATCAAATACGGCAAATCTGTTGACACGAGCATGGGATATTCAACTCAATGCGGTACGCTGCAATCAACCCGTTGCGGAGATGTTGACCCATTTATCGTACCATACATAATGGACAAAGAAGGGTTGACAACTGATGAAATAAGAGAGCTTTTGGTCAAACAATCTGGAGTGTTGGGTATTTCTGGCGTCAGCGGTGATATGCGAGATATTCACGAGGCCATTGAGAAAGGTAACGACAGAGCGAGACTGGCACTGGAAACTTACCAATACGGCGTGAAAAAATACATCGGCGCATATTCCGCAGCAATGGGCGGAGTAGACGCCATCGCCTTTACCGGTGGAATCGGTGAAAAGGACACTAAAGTCCGCGAGGCTGTCTGCGAGGGTTTGGATTTTATGGGCGTCAAGTTGGATTACCAAAAGAACGCTGCCTATAAAAGAGAGGGTAAAAGAGAGGGGATAATTTCAACTGGTGATAGCATCGTGACAGTCCTGGTTGCGCCGACGAACGAAGAGTTGATTGTCGCGCGGGAAACGGCGAGAATTATCGGAGGCAAATAGGCAGATTTCTATTGACATTTGAGACTATCTGTGCTAAACTAAATATAAATTTTCAACGCAATGAACTTTGAGAAGAGGTAGGTGTTAATGTCTGGCTTCTGCAGGTTGAAATGCCTTCCGCTTACGTGTCGGGTAAGCGGTAATGTGCGAATGCTGGTTTTTCATGAAGAAAGAAGCATTGCGAATTCTAATTTGCGAAGATGAAGGGTTGACAGCTCTGCGGATGAGAAAAGAGTTAAGCTCTTTTGGATATAACATCGTTGGGGAGGCGAAGGACGGCAGAGAATCCGTCAGTCTGGCTAAAAGGTTGCGCCCGGATGTAATCTTGATGGACATCAAATTGCCCAAACTCAGTGGAATAGACGCCACTAAACGGATTATGGAGGACAATCCAACAGCCATTATTATGCTCACAGCATATAGCAACGATAATTTTATCGAAGAAGCAATAGCGGCGGGTGCCTCTGCCTATTTAGTTAAACCTGTTGACAGCGAACAACTACTACCTACTATTGAGCTTGCAGCGAGTAGGTTTGCCGAGTTTCAACAGGTTAAAAGTGAAGCAGAGAACCTGAAGGAAGCGCTGGAAGTGCGAAAATTGGTCGAGAAAGCCAAGGGCATCCTCATGGAACGCAGTAACCTCTCTGAAGGAGAGTCCTTCAAAAAAATGCAGCGGATGAGCCAAGATAGCAGAAAGCCAATGAAGGAAATAGCACAGGAAATTATGCGAGCCGACGAGATTTTTGGCCCTTTGGAAGAAAAGCAAGACGGATAATTAATTTTGTGCCAATTTTATCAATACCAAATTATAAGTCAAAAGCTCTGGCACGACAAACCTCGTCACACCGTCCTCATAAGTTTCTGTGGATTCAATGTCCTTTTTCACATCATCGGGGGAGAGGAGTTTTATGGATGCAATTTTTGCGTCAACTTCTACCGCTATGTCCTTTATCAACTGTTGGGAGTAGTTGACTAAATGCAATACTAAGTGATTTTGTGTTTTTTGCCAAACTACGTTGTACAGAACGCAGTCTGGCGCGTCAATTTCTACTACTTGCCTTCCGATGATATTTTCGAGCTCAAGGACAAGCTGCTCCAAGTTGGGCATTTCCGGATAACATATTACCATGCCTTCGCCTTCTTCATGGGCGCTTCCTATGGGCGCGCGGTCACCGAGTAATCGGTTGCGGATGACATTGTATCGCTCACGATAAAATTGGTCGAATAGAAAACTGTTTCTGGTGGTAATGAGTGTGCCGCCTTCGTTGACGTAATCTGAGACTGCGGAAAAGGTTTGGTCATCAATGTATTTCGCATCAAGCGCTAACAGCGCCCAATATGGATTCAACTCAGACTTTTTGCCCTGTCCGTTTAATATCACGTCAAATAAAAATCTGTTCGCTGACAAAATATTCAACAATCCAATTTGCTCGCCTTCATCGTCCATTAGCACCGCAATTTCTGAGACAGATGCGGTGTGCTGGTAATATAACGCGTGCTGCCCGAAGAACTCGTTATATTGTCTCATTGCTTGCCAACCTTCGTCTGTCTTGTTAAAAAATAGCTCTGAAAGAAGTTGCCCTTCGACGGGTAAACTAAGGTTGGCGTGAAATGCTGCGCATTCTGCGAGTGCTAATTGGCATTTGTCTCGGAACGAAGGACTGTAAGACGAAAGTCGTTGCGCCTCATCGGGGAGGCGAAGGGTGAACTGACCAAGAAGTAAGGGCTCGCCTGCTTCTGGTTCGCCTGGCTTTTCAAACCGACTTCCATGAGGTAGAATATATCCCATAATCAGGGGCTTCCATCCGTCCGTTAGCCCGCGTAGATAGCTTAACAACCCCGCATTTGTAGCGAGCGCGCCGCCTTGGTGAGATTCAATGTCATCAGTTGTTTGGGGGTTCAACCCCTGAACAACTGTGGTATTTTCTACATATCCTGGTTCCTGCCCATCAGTCGCGCTGATGACCGGCTGAGTTTTTGAGCATGAAAAGAAGCTTTGCCCCTGGCGGGCGAAATCGCCTGCGTGATAATTGGCATAGAGGATAATATTTTGTTTGTGCGAGTATTCGGTAAGTTCTCGCATCAAATCTTGAACCACAAGCCGTCTGAACGGTTTAATATCGCCTGCCTGTTGTCCTGCAATCAGTTCCACATGAAGCCCCACATCCTTGAGCCAATCCAAAACGTTGGCGGGGATACGTTCTGCCCCCTCCAACACGGCGACATTTTTATTCTCATCCAACTCCTTTGCCGCCCATTGGACGATATTATCCGTCATCCGCGCACACATTTCGTTATCATTCCAAAATGTCTTGTGAAACTGCGCTATGGCAATCTTCCCGTTGCCATAGGAGGCTTCAAGGAGATGGCTTCCAGCTTGAGACGAACAGAGTTGATTCCATTGTTCGCCGTATGCGGAGATAGCGTTGCTGCCCAACAGCAGTCCTTCCTCTTCGCTTTCCACGTAAAAGGTTTCATCGCGCCAGCCGCCCACAAGAGGATGAACAACGTCTGCGAAGGTAATTTCTTTTGCGTTGGTATCGGTGAACTGAACCTGATATGGGAAAAAATTTGGCATTATACCACGCGGATAATCTATATCCAGACACAGCAAATACGCGCCGTCAGCCACCCATCTAAAAATTTCGTCTTGATACCGGCTTAAAATTATTTGATTAACCTCTTTCGCCACGATAAGCAGTTTTCCGCTTAACATCGCCGTCAAATCTGATTCTAAATTTTCCACATTCATTAGCGCTTCGCGCCATCGACGAAACTCTTCCTGACATCGGGGACAATCGCACTGATAAAACACGTCATCGTAGACGATAGCATCAACTCCAGCATCTATAGCCAGGTCAATTCTATCCTTCAGATATTGACGCCATTCGGGTTGCAAAAGGCAAGCCATGTATCGTATTGTCCGTCCAGCCCTGTCGAAGCTCGCCGCGCCATAAGTGAGCGGCTCGCCTGATGCGTCCTTTGCCACCCAATTTTTGGACTGTTTTTCCCTTGCGTACATATCATCACAAAATATGTTCGTCAACGACATGCGTGCTTCTACCTGTATGCCATATTTGTGGCATTCAGCGATGTATTCTTTCAGAAGTGTACGCTGCAACTCCTCGCTTTCGATGGAAAAACCGTTGCTAAACGCGACGCTGACACGTTTTATGTGAGCATCTCTGAGCAGTTGTAAAAGTTCAGGTTTGTACCAGTTATTGGTGGCATATAATAGCGTCGGTTCAGGCGGATTAAATCCCTGCCGTCCGGATAGTATGCCTTCTGCCACTTCAACGGGCCCGGCTAACACTCGCAGATGAACGCCCACTCTCGCCCACTGCGGAAAGTCTTCTCTTTTACTTGATTCCAATGCTGTCGCTACCTTTGTCCAAACACCGCCGATGATTATGACTGCAAAACATATCAGTGCGAATTCTATCATCTAATCTCCTCTCTGCCCTTTCGGAAGTGGTCTTCTCAAAAACTGTTTATTATTATAGCAGAAATTCGACGACATTTCAAGCGAAGAAACCGAGTTTTTAGCAAAAAATAGGTTTCTAACATTGCACTTGACATCAACCCGCCTTTAAACAGTTTTTTAAATTAACGACTTGACAAAATAGAAAAATGATGCTATAATCTTATAATCTAAAATATTAAGGAGGTAATTGGCAATGACGCTTTACTCGTTGTTCAAACGGCCTTTGACAGCAGCGACAGTGGTAATCACACTGTGTGTGTTCGTTTTTGCAGGGAGTATGATATCCTGCGCAAAAAGCGCGACGACAACAACAGGTTGGCATCAGTGGCGGGGGCCAAATCGCAATGGCATCTCAACCAAGCAAGGATGGTTGAGCATCTGGCCAGAAGAGGGCCCAAAGGAACTCTGGAAAATCTCGGTAGGTATGGGTTACTCGTCGGTTGCCGTCAGCAATGGACGCGCCTACACGATGGGCAATTTGGAAAAAACTGACACCGTCTACTGTTTGGACGCTAACACCGGTGATGTAATTTGGAAACACCCCTATCGTTGCGTTACGGAGAGCGGCGGGCATCCGGGCCCGGCTTCCACACCGACTGTGGACGGTAAATATGTTTACACACTAAGCCGCGAAGGGCATTTCTTCTGCCTTAATGCGGACTCGGGGAAGGTTATTTGGGACAAGCATGTGAAGGAGGATTTTGGCGCTAAATCACCCCAATGGGATTTCGCCTCCTCACCGTTGGTTTTGGGCAAGATGATAATCGTAGATGTGGGAATGACTTTGGCATTGGACACATCCACTGGCACCCTAATTTGGAAGACCAAAGATTATGGTGACGCTTGGGATGATATTAAAAGCCACGGCGGAGGGTATTCTTCGCCTTTTGCATTCCAACTGAACGGTTCGCAACGATTGGCGGTGTTCAACTCTTCGGGGCTGGTTATCTTAAATCCGGAGAATGGGCAGGAACTGCTTCTGCATCCGTGGAAAACGTCATACAACGTTAATGCCGCAACCCCGATTGTCTCAGGCGACAAGGTATTCATCTCATCGGGGTATAACGTAGGTTGTGCGCTGGTTCAGGTTAGCGGAGATAAGCCCGCTGTCGTCTGGCAGAACAAGAAAATGAGGAATCACTTCAACAGTTGTGTGTTGTGGGAAGGACACTTATACGGTTTTGATGAATCGACACTGAAATGTATGGACTTTCAGACCGGCGACGTGAAGTGGAAACAGGGGGGACTTGGCAAAGGCTCGTTGATGCTTGCCGACGGCAAGCTAATCGCTATGGGCGATAAAGGAGATTTGGTCATCGCAGAGGCATCGCCGGTGGAATATAAAGAAATCTCCCGCGCCAAAGTCCTTAGCGGGCTTTGCTGGACAGTTCCAGTCCTATCCAGCGGTAAGCTCTATTGCCGCAACCACGAAGGTGATTTGGTCTGCCTGGATGTAAGTGGAAAATAATGCTTGTACATACCCCGCACCGGAGGTAATTGTTCAGATTCTCTTTTTTTACTTCTGACTTGAGCGTGACAGTTTACCGCCATAAATGGTTACTGGTACTAATCACCAGTAACCAGTATACCGATGAATTGTCACGCTAACTTAGTATAAAAATGGCGTTTTGTAAACTATCCCAAGATTTGCATAGCAGGACGAGGTTAATACTCACAGCAATTTTACCGCTTATTATTATCGGTATCGCCTTAGGAATAACGGTGCTAAAGCCCGTCCCCACCATCGTGCGTACGCCCAGCAGCAAAAATATATCCGATAACTCCCACCCCGAAACACCTCCTTCGTCTAATGTCGTTAGTAGTTGGCCAATGTTTCGGGGTGGCCCTGCGCTACTTGGCGTTGCTACAGGCGAATTGCCTGATTCCTTGGGGCTGCGCTGGAAATTCAAAACAGATGATGCAGTCAAATCCTCGGCGGCCATCGCTCGTGGGCGTGTTTTTATCGGTTCCGATGACGGGAACGTTTACGCAATTGACCTGGCCAGCGGCAAAAAGATCTGGTCATTTCAAACCGAAGACGCCGTTGAAGCTTCGCCCTGCCTTTTGAACGGCTCGGTTTTCATCGGCTCTTCAGACTCATTTCTGTATGCTCTCGACGCCGAAACCGGCGAGCTCAAATGGAAATACGAAACGGAAGGCAAAATTCTTGGCTCTGCGAATTGGGCTCTTTCCCCAGTGGGTAATAGGGGCTGGATTCTGGTGGGGAGTTACGACAACATGCTGCACTGTGTGGATGCCGTAACCGGGAAGGCCGTCTGGACTTACGAAACAGACAACTACATCAATGGCGCTCCTGCCGTTGATGAAGGTAAGGTGGTTTTCGGTGGATGTGATGGAGTGATTCACGTAGTCTCCGTTGCTGATGGTAAGGACATTACCGAAATTGAAGCTGGCTCTTACATCGCTGGTTCCGCCGCATTATCAGGCAAATATGCTTACGTTGGGCATTATGATGGCGAATTCCTTTGCGCCGATATCGACACAGGTACTTTCCCATGGAGCCGCGAATATAAAAGCCCGTTTTTTTCGTCGCCGGCTGTCAATGAAACCAAAGTGGTTGTCGGTTCGCGTGACAAGCGTTTGCACTGCATTGAGCGTAGCAACGGAAACCCCCTCTGGACTTTTCAAACGCGAGGAAAGGTGGACAGTTCGCCGGTCATTTGCAGAGACAAGGTAGTTGTAGGTTCGGACGACGGGCGATTGTATGTCGTAAGGCTCTCTGATGGCAAGGAACTTTGGGCTTATGAAATTGGCGATGCTGTGACAAGTTCTCCTGCCGTTGTCAACCACACGGTTATTATCGGTTCCGAGGACGGCTATGTGTACGCGTTCGGCCCAAAGCCTTAAATCTCTGTCGGGCGGAAGTGGAAGATTAACTCAATATGAGGAGGTGTCCGTTATGATGCTTAAGCATTGTGACATCATGGTATTCGATAAGGAAGATTTACCCGTTTTAGTTGCTAAAGTAATCAGAGTACGGCCTTTCGATAAAAGTAGAGGGTTATTCTATTATCAACAGATACACAAATACGCCAAAAGGATAGGCATAGAATATGTGCTGATTGTCGCACCCAGCAAAATACAACTGTGGAACTCATCTAATGAGGATATTTTGGTTGAGTTTGATACAGCTACCGCCCTTCGTCCCTATATTGGGGAGGAATTCACAGTTGAGAAAGTCAGCAAGCATTACTTAAAATTTTCAGTAATATTTTGGTTAGAAAACTTAATGCATCCCTGGAAGGAGACGGAAGCTCCGTGCAAAGAGGAATTGGAAGCGCTTGGCGTCTTGAAACTGATTGAGAATGGACAAGTTGAATTCGAGGTTAAGGAATGAAAGTCTATGTCGAAACAAATTGGTTGCTGGATTTATCTTTGGAGCAGGAGCGTATCCAGGCTTCTTCATTCGTTGTGGAACTTGCTAAGGATAAGAAAGTCCACCTATGTTTGCCTGAAATCTCTCTCGTCGAAGCAGACCAAAAAATAACTACTGCCTTATGGTGTTTGGGGGGAATATGCCCGATATAGCGATACTTGAACTTATAAACATAGCTAAGAGTTATGACTTTCCCGGTGGAGCAGAGCCCCATTATGTGCTGAAGGATGCGACGCTCCGAGTTACGGAAGGGGAATCCATCTCTATCGTCGGCCCGTCCGGCTCAGGGAAAAGCACACTGCTCAACATCATCGGAACTTTAGATACTCCCACCTCCGGGCTTATATTACTGGAGGGAATTGACCTTTCTCAGCTTAACGACAAGGAACTGGCGAC
Organism: uncultured bacterium; assembly: GCA_964601015.1. Lineage (GTDB taxonomy): Bacteria > Poribacteria > WGA-4E > DTYX01 > CAZRLY01 > CAZRLY01. The sequence continues at coordinate 18,194 of CAZRLY010000012.1, read as the reverse complement.
AATCCGCAACCGCCAAATCGGTTTCGTCTTCCAATTGCATCACTTGCTACCTCAATGTACCGTCCTGGAAAACGTGCTTGTGCCAACGTTGGTAAATGCAAACCGCTCTTCTCGGAAAGAGGCTGAAGCAAGGGCTCGTCGGTTACTGGAGCGTGTGGGGCTTAGGGACAGGCTGTTGCATCGGCCCGGGCAGCTTTCCGGGGGTGAACGCCAGCGTGTCGCGGTTGTTCGTGCGTTAATCAACAATCCCGGGCTGTTGCTGGCTGACGAACCTACCGGGGCACTCGACCGCGCTGCTGCTGATAATCTCGTTCAACTGTTAATCGAACTCAACAGCGAGGAAAACGCCACATTGATTGTGGTTACGCACTCTCTTGACTTAGCTGAACGCATGGGGCGCGTGCTGGAATTGCGCGACGGCATATTGGTGGAAAGCGAGAAAGCCAGTATTTAGGTTTTTATCCGCGCAAATCCGCATCATCCGCATTCTATAAAATATGGATTCAAAAAATTAACCACCAAGACTAAGGAGACCAAAAATGACTGCCTGGACACTTGTCAAACGCAGCCTTCGCTTCTATTGGCGTACGCATCTGGGCGTCCTGCTGGGTGCTGCTGTCAGCACGGCGATATTGGTTGGCGCGTTGGTCATTGGCGATTCAGTGCGACACAGCTTGAAAACGCTGGCGTTGTCACGGTTAGGAAAGGTGCAGTTGGCGTTGGCACCTCAGAATCGGTATTTCCGTGCGAAACTTGCAGATAACCTGGAAACGGCTCTGGATACGACGACGGCTCCAGTCCTTCTGCTGCGCGGCGCAACTGCCAATGACGACAGCACCATTCGGGTCAACCGTGTCCAGGTACTTGGCGTTGAGAAACGTTTTTGGGCACTGGGCGATAGCAAACCGATGTTCGACGGTAGTAGAAGTGATGAAGTAGTTCTAAACGAGCGACTTGCCACACAGCTTGGCGTACGCAAAGGCGAAGAGATTTTGCTGCGCGTGGAGAAGCCCAGTCTCCTGCCGCGTGATGTCCCTCTGTCCACCGACGAAGGCACTTCCGTGGCGATGCGTTTGAACGTGAAGGCAATCGCCTCCGACGCGAACTTTGGGCGCTTCAGTCTGCAAGCCAATCAAATCGCCCCATTCAGCGTTTTTGTGTCACTTGTGTGGCTTCAAAAGAAAGTCGGGTTGTCTGACCGCGCGAACATGCTTTTAGTTGGTGAAGCCCGTAGTGGACGAGCTCTGTCCCGTCCTACATCTGCTATCGCCAACGCAACGTTGCGGGAACATTGGGAACTCGCCGATGCTGATTTGGAACTGCGCGAATTGCCGAAGGTAGCGGCGGCTTTCTCTGTCTTGAGTGGGTATATACCCTCACGAAAGACAAATCTCCGTCCCGCCATTGAGCTTCGCACTGGCAGGATTTTTTTTGACCCGCCTGTGGCTCATGTCGCAGAGCAAGCAGCGACACATGCTATCGGAGTTTTGACGTATTTCGTCAACGAATTGCGTCTCGGCGAGCGCTCTACGCCGTATTCGGTGGTTACAGCGATTGGCTCACAAAATGGCAATTACAGTGACGCAATTCATCGCACGTTCCCTGAGATGGGTGACGAAGACATCCTCATCAATACGTGGCTTGCTGAAGATTTAAAAGCCAAGCCTGGGGACATGCTCGAACTAACCTATTTTGTCGTTGGGGCTATGCGCAAGTTAGAGGAACGCAGCAGCCGTTTTCGTGTGCGTGCTGTGCTGCCGATTGAGGGCATTGCTGCGGACAAAGAATTGATGCCGATGTTTCCAGGTTTATCAGACGCTGAAAACTGCCGGGATTGGGAGCCGGGGATTCCCATTGACTTCAACAAAATCAGAAAAAAAGATGAAGAATACTGGCACCTCTACCGCGGCACACCCAAAGCGTTCATTACGCTCAAAGCTGGCAAACGCATCTGGGGCAACCGATTTGGGAACCTGACCGCGTTGAGGTATCCGGCTCAAACAACCAACCGGAAAGCAATTGAAACTACCATCAAGCGCGAACTAAATCCGGCATCCATTGGGCTGTTTTTCCAACCGGTACGCAGACAGGCTTTGGATGCCAGCGCGCAAGCATTGGATTTTGGGCAACTGTTCTTGGGACTTAGCTTCTTTCTGATTGTTGCGGCACTGTTGCTCATGGGGTTGTTGTTTGTTTTTGGAATCGAACAGCGTTCGGAGGAAATAGGCACGTTGTTAGCGCTGGGGTATGTGCCTCGCAGTGTGCGGCGTTTGTTTTTATTTGAGGGGGGCATGTTGGCATTGTTTGGCGGACTTTTCGGCATCGCCGGTGGCGTTTTTTATACGAAGGTGATGTTGTACGCCTTGTCAACGGTTTGGCGAAATGCGATGGGCGGAATCACAAGCACATCCCTACATTACTACGCTAACCCATCAACTGTGATTGTGGGCGCGGTGGCGGGTATAGTCATTGTTGTGTTTGCTATTTGGGTAACTTTGCGCAAGCAGGCAAAATCTCCTGTACGCGAGTTACTTACGTCAAGCGGCGATACCAGTTCGAGGGTTTCAGTGTTTTCGCTCGCCAGAGCTAAACTGGGATTCTGGGTTGCACTGAGTGCCATCATTGGGGCCGTGGTGGTTTTAGTCCTGGTGGGCGAAGGCAGGGACAAAGGGGCGACGGCTGCTTTTTTCATCTCAGGTACGCTACTACTTGTGGGCGGGCTTGGATTCAGTCAAGCAGTATTGTCATGGCTGGTTAGTTCAACGGATAAAGCGCGGATGAATCTGGCGAGTTTGGGTTTGCGCAACTCAACTCGGCGGATTGGGCGTAGCCTTGCAACTGTTGTGCTACTTGCATGCGGTAGTTTCCTCATCGTAGCGGTTGGCGCAAACCGTTCTGACCTAATTCAAGGAGCAGAGCGGCGTTCGTCTGGTACAGGAGGTTTCGCACTCTTTGCGGAATCCTCTCTGCCCATCTTCCATGACTTAAACAGCGAGGAAGGGCACGCAGCATACGGACTGAATCCAAATGACCTAATTGGTGTTAAGTTTGTCTCGCTTCGAGTCCATGATGGGGATGACGCAAGTTGCCTCAACCTGAACCGCGCTCAGAAGCCGCGTTTGTTGGGAATACAACCTGAAGAGTTGCAAGGACGGTTCACCTTTGCGAAAGTGGCGGGGAATTCTCATGCGGAACGAATGCCTCCCCCCTACCTCAACCGCAAGGAGAATGATGATACCGTACCTGCCATCGGCGACGAAGCTACAATCACCTGGGCACTTGGCAAATCCGTCGGTGACACACTGCCTTACACAGATGAAAGGGGCAATCCGTTTAATCTCCGATTGGTGGGGACGGTGGCAAACTCAATTCTCCAGGGCAGTCTTCTGATTTCAGAGGACGAATTCGTAGCGCGCTTCCCGTCAGAGAGTGGATACCGAACCTTTCTGATTGACGTTCCGTCAAAGGATGTGGCAAAAGTATCGAAAACTCTTTCGCGTGCTTTGCAGGATGTCGGACTGGACATCACGCCAACCGCACAACGACTGGCAGAATTTGGCATGGTACAAAATACATACTTGTCGATATTCCAGCTTTTAGGAGGGTTAGCGTTGCTTCTTGGGAGCGTCGGACTTGGGATAGTAGTTCTACGCAACGTCATGGAACGCCGGAGCGAACTGGCGTTGCTGCGCGCAGTTGGCTTTGAAAAACGTTCGCTTCAGTGGCTCGTTCTCAGTGAACACTGGTTGTTACTGTTCTTGGGGCTGGCATGTGGGGTAGTAGCAGGATTGGTAGCGGTGTTGCCAGCGTTGCGTTCGCCAGGCGCGGGAGTTCCGTATTTGTCGCTGGCGTTGACGCTCTCTGCTGTCGCATTCAGTGGTGTTCTGTGGACATGGCTCGCTACCATGCTGGCACTGCGCAGCCCGCTGTTGACCGCTCTGCGTAACGAATAAAACTGTTGTAACTAACTTGACTTTGGTAGATTTCCTCACTTTCCCCGACTGTCGGGCGTCCGGGACGTCTTGCTTTAGCGAGAACTCCACCACCAACTTAGAAAGTTGGACTACCACTGCATCTCATTTTAATTTACCAAAGTCAAACTAACGATGAAACTTATTCCTAAATTCAAAACATCTACCATATTGCGTTTCATCCAAATGATTCCAGTTGTCATAGCCGCCCTTGGAATCTTTTCTTTGCTGTGGCTCAACAGTGACCAAAAGGTAGATTTGGAGGAGCGCATTCCGGGTACTGATACCACTGGCATAGAGTCACCATCCCAGTATGTGTTCCCTGCATCCCGTGGTAAACTGGTAAAATCTGACGGCATACCGGCACATCTGCCCGGAGCTTGGCCGCGATTCCGCGGCGAGAACTTTGATGGAACCAGCACTGAGGAAATAACCCTCGCGAAGAAATGGAACGATGGTGAGCCAAAGCTTCTTTGGGGGATTGATGTGGGAGAAGGTTACGCTGGTGCGGCTATCCTGAATGGACGCGTCTATGTGCTGGATTACGATGCCGAAGAGCAGGCGGACGCTCTGCGTTGTCTCTCGTTAGCGGACGGGAAAGAGCTCTGGCGTTACTCCTATCCGGTCAGGGTAAAACGGAATCACGGGATGTCCCGCACCGTCCCTGCTGTTACCGAGAAGTACGTTGTAGCGCTGGGGCCGAAGTGCCATGTCATTTGCCTTGATTCGACCACCGGAGAACTTCATTGGATGCTCGATTTGGTTAGGGATTTCACAACCACAGTACCGCCGTGGTATGCGGGGCAGTGTCCATTGATTGATGGGGATAGGGCGATTTTAGCTCCCGGCGGCGGCGCTTTGATGATTGCTGTGGATTGCGAAACGGGTGACATTATCTGGCAAACGCCCAACCCGAATGGTTGGGATATGACACATTCATCAATAATACCTATGGAATTTAAGGGACATCGCATGTACGTCTACTGTGCCAACCGGGGGGTAGTCGGGGTTTCGGCTGATGATGGGGTGATTTTGTGGGAGACTACCGAGTGGAAAATCGGCATTGCCACTGTGCCGTCACCTTTGATTATGGACGAAGGACGGATTTTCCTGTCGGGCGGATACAACGCAGGAAGTATGATGTTGCAGTTGGTAGAGCGTGCCGCCTGGCTCAATAGGGCGGGTATGGCTGAAAGCCTACCCGACATAGGGCATACCGATGGCGCTGAGTTCTACGCGGAAACGCTTTTCCGGCTGAAACCGCAAGTATTTGGTGCCACTCAGCAAACCCCGATTTTTTTCAACGGTTACATTTACGGTGTGAGACCGGACGGACAGTTAGTCTGCCTAACTTCGGACGGCGAATTGGTTTGGACAAGCAACACTGCGCACCGTTTTGGACTGGGCCCTTTCATGGTTGCCAACGGGTTGATTTATGTCATGAATGATTCTGGATTGTTGACCATTGCTGAAGCAACTCCAGCAAACTATAAGCAGCTCGCTCAATCCCAGGTTTTGAGCGGACACGATTCGTGGGGCCCGATGGCTCTTGCCGGAGGCAGACTCATCGTACGTGATTTGACTCGGATGGTTTGCCTGGATGTAACCGGGAAATAAGCAAGGGAAGGTGATGAATATTATGACAGCAAGCGTAACAAACATTGCTGACGCAAGCAGGGATTATTTGTGGCGTTTGCTCGCCTACTTGGAGGCGAATAACAAAACCTCAAAGGAGGCAGGAAAACCTGATTTTGAACTCAAAACCCTCTCAATCGTCGTTGAATTCGCAGTCGGCCAGGCGTTGCTCTGGTTGGAAGAGGCTGAAAAACTTGATATGCTTCTTCACCAATACGCTGCTGATATGTCTGAAGAAAAGTGGATTGAGAGCGATAAAGCAAATCAGCAACTCTTTGAAATGATAATTCATTTCGGCAAAGCTGTACTCACAACGTGCGAACGTCTACTAAGGACAAGGTTTAACCGTGGAAAAACACGAGCAACTTGCTACCTGCCTTGCTGAATTTGAGCGGAACATGAACTGGAGTATCAACGACTATGCTGATTCGCCTGCTTTCCAGAAGTTTGTGAGGGCAGCGGTAGCGGAATACAAATCGGGGGAGGTAGAAGAGGGAGGATGGTAGTTGTAAAGTCAAAGAGGATAAAGTTAAAATTTAGAATAGTTGCTTTGGGTATGGCCATGTTTGTGGGGTTAAGCGCGGCAAAGGTTGCCCTGGGTGCTGACTGGTTGCAATGGCGCGGTCAGAATCGAAATGACATCGCGCAGGAAAGTTCAGGTTGGCCCGACAGTTGGCCCCCGAAAAAACTCTGGAGCAAAACCGTAGGCAGAGGATGTACTTCGCCCATCATCGTTGACGGACGGTTATACGTGATGGGTTGGCATGGCGAGGGCAATCTCAAGAAAAATCCCGTTGGGACGGACACAATATACTGCTTGGACGCCCTCACCGGCGCGGAACTTTGGAAACAGACATACTCATGCCGTTATCAAGGGCGGGTGACCTAGGGCGGTATGGCGGCCCGTCTTCCACGCCCGCGTTTGACCAGCAAACAAAATACCTCTACACCCTCAGCATTGATGGCGACTTACATTGCTGGGATACGAAGCAGAAAGGGCAGTTGGTTTGGTCAAAGAATTTCTACGATGAATACAACGTCCCGCAACGACCGGACGTAGGCAGAGGGAAGAGGGACTACGGCTTCACGAGTTCGCCTCTCATCCAAAATGACCTGATAATCGTAGAGGTAGGAGACGACGAAGGCAACGTTATGGCTTTTGACAAAAGGACGGGCAAACGCCAGTGGCAGTCTTCGTGTGCCGAACCTGCGGGACATACCAGCGGGCCCGTCCCGTTGACCGTACAAGGGATAAGTTGTATTGCAAGCCTTACGCTTCGTAAGCTGGCCATCATGCGGACAGATAAGGGCTACGAGGGAAAAACGATTGCGGAGTACGACTGGCAGACGGATTACGCTTGCAACATCCCCACCCCGGCAGTATTGGAGGACAAAATAGTGCTCACGTCGGGTTATAATCAGAAAAAAGGCGTTCTGCTCGAAATCTCTTTGACCGGAGAGAGTGAAAAATGGAGTTCCAAGAATTTCTCCGCAGTTTGCAGTCCGGTCATCTACAAAGAACACGCATACACGGTTGATGGTTCGCTCAAGTGTTTTGACCTCGAAACGGGGCAACTGAAGTGGAAGGGCGGCAAATTCGGTCACGGCTCATGTCTGATTAGCGCAGACGACGACAAGATAATCGCATTCGGCAAGGGCAAATTGGTCCTGATAGACGCTCTTCCTTCCGACAATCAGTACCATGAACTTAGTAGCGTGGATAAAATTGTGCCAGACGTATGCTATCCGCATGTCGTTTTATCCGATGGGATTATATGCTGCAAGGACAAGGCAGGCAACTTGGTTTGTTTCTCCCTTTAGGTGTTTTTCAGAAGTAAACTTGTGCCTTTCATTCTTTAAAAGAAAAACACAGGGACACGGAGAAAAAACGTGGAGCGGGAAGCCTTTTCGTGAAACTGTTGTTTAATCCAAAACCATTAAGGAGTAAAGACAATGAAAACAAAAACAACGAGAACAAAACTGATAGGAACAATAATATTTGTGTGCTTGCTTGGTTGTTCAAGCGCGATGGCCAGGTTTACGGATTTAGGTAAACCGTCCTTTTCACAACAAGTTACAGGCTGGCGGACGGACGGCACAGGCAGGCATCTCTATGCCGAGCCACCCACTGAATGGTCAAATGAGACGAATGTCCTCTGGAAGACGCGCATGCCAAATAGGAGCAACTCCACGCCCATAGTCGTAGGTGACCGGATATTCGCTTGCTCTGAGCCGACAACTTTGGTATGCGTACGGGCAACTGACGGTGAAATTCTGTGGCAACGAACCAACACCTACCTCGATACGGTTAGCCCTGAAGAGGTGGATAAAGTCCGCAAGCAATTGGAAAAGGTCAATATAGAGAAAACAACCAAAGAGTTCAGAGTCGCTAAGAATCAATTGAACAATACTAAAAATCAATTGAATAAGGCTGAAAAGAAGTTGAAAGAGTCGCCAACTGACCAAAGCCTCAAGCAAGAGATAGAAACCCTTGAGAAGAAGATGGAAGACCAAAAGAAACGGGTTGACCAGCTTTGGGCGAAGCTCGAACCTGTGAAGGAATATATGATACCTGTGACACATGACGTCAACGGTTACTCATCGTGTACGCCGGTTAGCGATGGCAAAAACGTTTATGTCCTCTTTGGGACGGGTGTCGCTGCCTGCTACGACATGGAGGGTAACCGCAAATGGGTCAAACTAATCGAAAAGCCGACACACGGTTGGGGACATAGCTCATCACCTGTGCTGGTGGGTGATAAATTACTCGTGCATGTCAGGAGTCTGATTGCTGTTGACAAAAACACGGGAGAGGTTATCTGGAAGAGCAAGGCGACATCCAGGTGGGGTACGGCGGCTTGTGTGCGCATCGGCGACGCCAATGTGATAATCACGCCGAATGGCGACTTCTTCCGCGCAAGCGATGGCAAGCTCATCGCCAAGAACGTAAGTTTCCTCGAATATGCCACCCCGATAGTATATGACGGCGTCGTCTACTTTATTCAGCATGGCAGCAAAGCGTTCAAGCTGCCGTTGGAAGCCGCAGACACGATAACACCTGAGTTTCTATGGGAAACAAAACCGCGAAAAGAGCGATATTACGCCTCATCAATTTACTACGGAGGGCTGATTTATGCTGTCAACCAGAAGGGTTTTCTCAGCGTAATCGACGAAAACACTGGTAAAATCGTTCATGAGAAGAAACTTAAACTTGGAAAAGGCACCGTCTATCCCAGCGTCACGCTTGCCGGAACTTACCTGTTCGTTAGCAGTGACAATGGAACCACAATGGTGTTTGAATCCGGGCCCATCCCCTATGAAATTGCAAAGAACACGCTCGAATCTTTCCGAAGTTGCCCAGTCTTTGTCGGCAAACGCATGTATGTTCGCGGTATGGAGCATCTCTACTGCATAGGCGAATAGGAAGAATGTGGAATGCGGGATTTGTGATTCCTAATCGGATGTTCTCTGTCCCGTCCTTGTATTCGCAAGCAGTGGCGGGACGGAGAAACGCCACGATATTTTTACTTGAGCTCCGCCCTAAATTCTGTTACCATCTACCTGAAATCTTATAGAGAAGGGGGATAATAGAATGTCCAGAATAAATGTTTTCGTCGGTGTCATCGTAATACTTCTGATTGCCGTAGCGATTATCGCCATATCACGTATCGACAGGACAGGCAAGAAGGGTAGTGCCCTTGGAGAGGCGTTTGACTATGATTTGAAGGAACTTCGCAAAATTGACCCATCCCTGATAAAATACGAAGAAACGGGTAAAATAGAGACGGAATTCCAGGATGTCTTTGGTGTTGCGGTTGGCTACCCGAATGCCGGCGAGTTCGGCGACATTTATGTGGCAGGTGACAAAGCGATTCATATCTACAATGGGAATGGAGATTATCTGTCAAAAATAAGATTAGCCGATTCACCCCGATGTTTGACAGTTGTAGACAATGGAATTGTCTATGTTGGCATGAAAAAACACATAGAGGTTTATGATGCTAAGGGAGTGCGCAAAGCTACTTGGGAGAAGCTGGGAGAAAAGGCTGTTTTAACCTCAATTGCTGTTTCGGGAAACGATGTGTTCGCAGCGGATGCCGGCAACCGTGTAGTATTGCGCTATGATACTTCGGGTAATTTAATAAATCGCATTGGTAAAAAAGATGAAGAGAAGAATATCCCAGGCTTTGTTGTTCCCAGTCCTTATTTTGACCTCGCTGTCGCTTCTGACGGATTGCTACGTGTGGTGAACCCGGGACGCCATCGGATTGAAGCCTATACGTTTGACGGGTATTTTGAGCTTTCATGGGGTAAAACGTCAATGGGTATTGAGGGATTCTCCGGCTGTTGCAATCCCGTGAATTTCGCAATGCTTCCGGACGGCGGATTCGTGACGTGTGAAAAGGGTTTGCCGAGGGTGAAAATCTATGATGCCGATGGCGTATTTGTGAGTGTCGTTGCGGGACCGGAGCTTTTTGCTGCGGATAGTGACGGGCTATCTGATTGCCAAACAGGAGGGCTTGATGTAGCCGTTGATTCCCAAGGGCGCATCCTTGCGCTTGACCCGGACGAAAGAGCCGTGCGCATCTTTACGCGAATAAAAGGCATCTGATTGTGGAGGTACAATAGTGAGTACACAACTTGAGCAAAAGCAAAGTCGCCGCGAGTTTCTGCGAGGCTCTGTGCGTTATTTGGCTTTGGGCGGACTGGCACTCATGACAGGTGTTTTATTCACAAAGCGAAGAACAGCATCGGCAGAGGACAAATGCACTAATCGCAGCATCTGCCGAGGTTGTCCATCTCTCAAAAACTGTGGGCGAGGTGACAAAAGATGAATCAAACTGATTTTACGGAAGCAAAAGGTACCCTCCTTCAATCATTGGTATACCCCTTATCTGTTCGGCGTTTAAATGTAGCCGAATACCATAGAATGGCCGAAGTGGGTATTCTTTCTGAAGATGAACATATCGAATTAATTGATGGAGTAATAATGCAAATGGTTCCAGAAGGAACTAAGCATAGTGTTAATATCAGTAAGATGGCAGTTCCATTTTACGAATCGGTCATCAAAGGTAAAGCACTGTTGCGTGTCCAAAATCCCATTGTCCTTAACGATGAGACAGAACCGGAACCAGATTTAGCACTGGTCAAAACCCGCGAGGACGCTTACTATTTAGAGACGCATCCCCGTCCAGACGACGTGTTGCTTTTAATTGAGGTAGCAGATACAACTTTAGAAAGTGACAAGGAGATTAAACTACCGCGTTATGCTGCCTCCAAAATTGAGGAAGTCTGGATTGTCAACTTAGTTGATAACATCATCGAAGTTTATCAGGAGCCGCTCGTATTAGCCGATGGAACAGCACATTACCGAAAACGAGCATATTTTGTCAAAGGAGATACGCTCGCCCCCAAAGCGTTACCTTCTTTAGAAATCGCAGTTGACGATGTGTTAGTTTAAGGAATCAGCTTCAAGGTATAATAAGATGAAGAAGCAAGAAGAGAAAAAAAATATAACCAGACGAGAGTTTATCAGCAACAGTGTCCGTGGGGCGTGCTTGCTGGGGCTGGGCGGGGTAGTGGGCTTGTTATCCAGTCGTAGCCGCGCAAACAGTATGATATGGCAAATTGACCCATATAAATGCGTGGCGTGTAACAGATGTGCGACTAACTGCGTGCTGGATGTGTCAGCGGTCAAATGTGTTCACAAATTTGCTATGTGCGGCTACTGTAAACTCTGTACCGGCTACTTTGAGCCGCAGCCAAACGCCCTCAATACCGGTGCGGAAAACCAGCTTTGCCCTACAGGTGCCATCAAGCGAGGTTTCGTTGAGGAACCTTACTACGAATACATCATTGATGAACCTCTGTGTATCGGCTGCGGGAAATGCGTCAAGGGATGCAATGCGTTCGGCAATGGTTCGCTCTTTCTTCAGGTACGTCATGACCGGTGTTTGAATTGCAATGACTGCGACATTGCCTCTGCTTGTCCCGTGGATGCCTTTAGACGTGTTCCCTCGGATAAACCGTATTTGTTGAAAGGAACGGATAACACAGGATAATGCGCTTTGCTTACATCACACTCCTCATATTTATTCTCTCGGTTACGTCCCAAGTTGTTTTTGGCGCGGAACGTTTCCCCCCGCCTGAATTCGATGAACATGAACTCCCAGTGACAACCGTGCCTGCACCTCGCAGGGATATATACGAATACCTGGATATAGTGGCACTTCTGGTGGCACTGACGTTGGCTTCATATCTGGCGTTGAAGAAACGCTCACGACGCGGTATTTTTCTCTTGGGGATATTCTCGCTGATTTATTTTGGGTTCTGGCGGAAGGGCTGCGTCTGCTCAATTGGAGCCACTCAAAATATTGTGCTGGCTTTATTCGATGGCGGTTATGCTGTGCCAGTTGCGGTAGTCGTCTTTTTCGTACTGCCGCTCATATTCACGCTGTTTTTCGGCAGAACCTTTTGTGCCGCCGTTTGCCCACTGGGTGCGATTCAGGATGTTGTGGTACTGCGTCCGATTAAAGTACCGTCCTGGCTGGAACACGCTTTGGGGTTACTTGCCTATGTCTATTTGGGTGCTGTCGTGCTCTTTGCAGCGACGGGCAGCGCATTTATCATCTGCGAATTTGACCCATTCGTAGCGTTCTTTCGTCGTAACGGTAGCTTGAATATGTTCATTCTGGGCGTGTGTTTTCTCCTGATTGGGATGTTTGTGGGGCGTCCCTACTGTCGGTTTCTCTGTCCGTATGGCGTACTGCTTTCTTTCGTGTCCAGAGCATCCAAATGGCATCTGACAATTACGCCGGATAAGTGTATTCAGTGTGGGTTGTGTGAAGACGCTTGCCCCTTTGGTTCGATTCAAGCGCCTACTCAAGCACGGGGCAACCGCACGGAGGGCAAGAAACTGCTCGCTGTTTTCATCGCCCTGCTGCCTGTTTTCGTCGTGTTGAGCGGTTGGCTCGGAGTTCGCATCAGCCCGTCTTTATCTCGTGTCCACGCAACAGTAAGCCTTGCCGAGCGCATCTTATTAGAGGATACGGGCGAAGTCGACGGAACTACCGACGCCAGCGAAGCATTCCGCAAAACCGGACGACCAACCGAGGAACTCTACGATGAGGTTTTGACCTTAAAAAGACAATTTGTATTTTGGGGTGGAGCATTCGGGGCGTTTATCGGTTTGGTCATCGGAATCAAACTCATTTACCTGTCCATTAGACGCATGAGAACGGACTACGAGGTAAATCGGAGTACCTGTCTATCCTGTGGGCGGTGTTTTTCTTACTGCCCCATTGAGCATGTTCAATTGTCGCCCTTTTCCGAGTGTAACGAGGAAAACCCCGACTTTCCCACCCAAAAGAGGAAAAATGAAAAAAGCAAATCAAACAGAAATCAATGACAAAACAAAACACGAATCCATTTCGGAGTGCAACGATTCAATCGTTGCTCCTTGCAATGACTTAGTCATCCATAAAGCCTGGTATCGGGCGGCTGTGGGAACGGCTGTTGTTGCAGGGGTGTTTTCGCTGATTATCTGTGCTATGCTTGTGTCAAACCACTTCCATAGCAAGATTTCAGCCCCGTTAGATTCAAAAGAATTGGATGAGTTGAAAACCGTGCTTCTTCAAGAGCCTAAAAATGATTCAATCAAGGAGCAGATACGAGCAGTGGATGTGGAACTCAGAAAGGAATATTTTCAACGCCGAAGGTTCTCCGAGAAGGGAGGCTATCTGCTCTTAGCTGGCATCGTGGTATTCCTGATAGGTATCAAGTCTGCTGCCACTTATCGAAAGAAACTGCCGATGCCCCAAACAAGCTCTGACGAGCAGGGGCAAGAAGCACACGCAGCAACGGTAGCTCGTTGGTCAGTAAGTGTATTTGGCTTGGCTGTGGGTGGTGTGGCTTTGGTTCTGGCGATGATGTCAGGCGGTGGTTTAACTAAGGAATCCCTGCAAGCTGCTGATACAAAAGTCGCTTCCTATCCTTCGCCGGAAGAGATAAAAAAGAATTGGCCACGTTTCCGCGGGCCGGGGGGACTTGGAATATCAGCTTACACAAATGTCCCTTCCTCCTGGAACGGCGAGACTGGCGAAGGTATCCTCTGGAAAACACCCGTTCTGCTTCCAGGAGAAAATTCCCCTATCGTCTGGGGGAACCGTGTGTTCCTGACGGGTGCCACCGAGGAGAAACGTGAAGTTTACTGCTTTGATGCAGATTCAGGACAACTCTTGTGGCAGAAGGGGGTAAATACCCCCGGAAGCCCTTTGGAGCCGCCGGAGGTGATGGAGGACACCGGATATGCCGCGCCGACGGCAGTTACTGACGGGCAACGAGTTTATGCCATCTTTGCAAATGGTGACGTTGCTTGTTTTGATTTTGACGGTGAACCGGTGTGGGCTGACAATTTGGGCAACCCCGAAAATATGTATGGGCATGCCTCTTCGCTCGCAATTTACCAAAATCTGCTTTTGGTACTCTTTGACCAGGGTTCCAATGCTGAGGATGGACTGTCCGAGTTGATGGCACTTGAGGCTCGCACGGGACGAACTGTTTGGGAAACGGAACGCCCAGTGCCGAATTCTTGGGCTTCGCCAATTGTCATCAACACTGGAACGGGCGAACAAATCATCACCTGTGCCAACCCCTGGGTAATCGCATACAACCCCGCCACCGGAGGGGAACTTTGGCGGGCTGAATGTTTGGATGGAGACGTTGCTCCATCGCCCGTTTTTGCGGATGGGCTGGTGTTTGCTGTGAACGACTACGCATATTTGGCGGCTATTCGTCCGGATGGTGCGGGCAATGTGACCGAAACCCACATTGCCTGGAAAGCGGAGGATGGACTCCCTGATATTTGCAGCCCTCTGAGCAACGGCGAACTGGTATTCTTGTTGGCAACGTACGGAATATTGACTTGCTATGACGCTAAGACTGGAAAGATGGTTTGGGAAAATGATTTTGAGACATCTTTCAAAGCCTCACCCAGTCTGGTGGGAGATAAAGTTTATCTGATGAGCGAAGAGGGCGTCACGTTCATCTTTGCGGCGTCCCGGGAATACAAAGAACTCGGCAGAGCGGCATTGGGCGAAGCTGTCAATACCTGTCCGGCTTTTATGGATGGACGTATCTACATTCGGGGCAAGGAAAATTTGTATTGTATAGGAAATAACCCGTAGCCCAACTGTCCATGTTTTGATTTTACTTCCGATTTAAAATCAAAACAAATTTCTAAGTTGGCATCAGCAATACGGCATACGACTATGGAATTAGACCAATTTATGAAAGAGCTAATCGTTGAATTTTTGGTGGAGGTGGTAAGGCTGTTTTTTCCGTCTCTGGCACAGCGATTGGATTTTGCTCAAAAAAAAGATCTGAACAAACAGCTTTACACTGGCTCTCCTCAAGGTGCAGAACGATTTGTTGATGTGTTGCTTGAAGTCCGGGTGAAAGAACCACCACCGGACTCAATTTTGCTCCACATTGAGTCTCAACAGCAGAAACGCTTTGATTTCCCTGCACGAATGCTGGCGTACCGCACTTTAATCTACGTTCGGGAAATTGAAGCAGAACGCCGTGATTCCTTCACGTTGTCTGAGCTTACAGCCTGGCAAAATCAAAAGCAAGTTTGGCCTTTTGTCTTCTGTAACTATCCGCTTGAGAAAGGCATTACCGTAGAGCGTCACGGCACTGGCTTGCCAAATGCCCGATTGACATGCGAATATACTTGCATTAGCCTTCCGATGTTATCGGCGCAAGAATATTTGAAGAAGGATAATGTGGTTGTATGCGCGCTGGCGACTTTGATGAATCCAGAAGGCTTTTCAAAACCAGAATTGAAAGTGGCATGTTATCGGAAACTCATTCCTTATTTGACAAATCTGACGCGCCGACAAATTGACATAATCGTCTACGCCATTGAAACATATTTGAATTTGACCGATAAGGAAGAGCAAATCTATCAACAACTGATTCAAGAAATATTACCGGAGGTGAGTCAAATGATTATCAACCCATTGGTTGAACGAGGACGACAGGAAGGTATTCGACAAGGACTTCAACGAGGACGACAACAAGGACGACAACAAGGACGACAGACAAGAGAAAAGGAAATTGCCCTTTCTATGTTGCAGAAGGGGTTTTCTCCGTCCGTGATAGCAGAGGTTACAGGACTTC
>CAZRLY010000012.1:0-2306 GCA_964601015.1 uncultured bacterium | reverse complement strand
TTCAACAAGGACGACAGACAAGAGAAAAGGAAATTGCCCTTTCGATGTTGAAAAAGGGATTTTCCCTGTCTGTGATAGCAGAGGTTACAGGACTTCATACCCCTGAGATTGAAACGCTCAAATCCCAGGAATCGAAGCCCGACAACAGTTGAGTAAAGTGAAAATCCCTTTGACGAACAGGGAGTAGGTGTGATATGACTCGCGATGAAAAAACTCAGTTAATTCAGCATGCGATAGAAACAAGCGTCATCTATCTCAGCCCGACAGCATTGAGTCGCTCACGGCATGTAACCCGCGGGCGATTCCTATCAAACGCGGAAGTTTTGGGGGAATTGATAAGACAACTCCAGCAATTGCCGACGGAACTGTTAAGATTGGTAGCGACTCAAAGAGAGAAACACCTGTTTATCAAACATGAAGGAGCGAGTTATGATGGCAGCATTGCGGTAGTTTCTGTCAATTACATTTACCGCAACAAAGGTGTTGCCATCGAAGAGGTGATGCACCTGATAGACGATTTGCTTGGGGATGGTTCAGGAAGGCGGGACCATTGTTTCTCAAATGGATACACACGCTTTGAAAAACTGCAAGGTATGTCCATCGAATTTACCAAATTGTTTAATCGGCAGCAGCGGTTCTTACCCGACGGCGAAGACAATCCCCACGAATACTTTGCTCAAGGAGTGAGAGCGTTTTTATATCAACCAGAACGACTCCAAAGAGAAGACCCGGAATTGTTTCTCCTTGTGAGGGACAAAATCTTGAATGAAAACTTTTGGAAAGAGGTGTTCAATCTATGAAAATTAAAATTTTAGAACTCATCATCGAGGATGAGGAAAAACTGATTGCCCTTGCTCAGCCTGAAGCGGCGTTTGTGGAGGGAACGTTGGAGGAAGAGTATTACTACGAGCGGCAACAAACGATTATTACTGGTATTTCCAAACTCTCTGGGGAAAAAGAGCGGCTTGCCGACTGCTATCCCATCCCGCCTCATCGATTTGAAAGAACAATCGAACGTGCGTACATTGGCAGGGATGTTTTCGACGATTCCGACAGGCAAGCGTGGTTAAAGCACGGCTTCGTCACACCAGAGCAAATTTCACCTGACTTTCAGCCCCCATTGACCAAGCGCAAGCTTAACTACCGCAAGCTGGACTGGGCTACCTTTAAACCGCCAACCCCTGCTGAATTGCTCGCGGATGAATTGTTAGAGTTGCTTAAACAACCCAAAAAAGTCGCTCAAGCGGTGGCAACATGAAGTGTTTCGCCACTCACCCAAATTCGTAAACCGCGCCGAAAATGAGCGAAACCATGAAAGTAGAACATGCAGCCTTGCTTGTTCGTTCACCGTTTATATAGGAGGATATTTCCATGTCTACTTATTATCGAAACTCAGGTTTAACTTGGGAACAATATCTGCAAGCCGATTCATTTGTGCAGGACGTTACCGGAAGCGTCAAGCGGAGTGGTGAGCGCGTCGCTTCCGCCGTTTCTGACCAAACCCGTCAAATTGTTGGCAGCTTGGAATCGGGGTTTGGGCGGATGGAATATGGACTTGAGCGGGTAGCCGATGGAATTGAGGACTTACGCGCCGAATTCAGTTACGGCATGGGGCTGATAGTTTCACAGTTGCAAATTCAGCAACAGACCTTAGAGGGCATCCTTGACCGGCTGGACACCATCCACAAAACACTGGAATCCCCTCTGCTCACGCAGGCGCGGGAGCTCTGCAAAATCGGAATGGACAGGATGCAAAAAGGGCTGTTAGACAAAGCGTTGGAGGCGTTTCTGGAGTCTGAAAAGAAAAATGACACTGACTGCTTCGTTCAATTTCAGCTTGGAACGCTCTACCTCTACGGCAGGGACGAAGACAATAACGTGATTGCCCTGCCCAAAGCAGAAGAACACTTCAGGCTTGCGGCGCGCTATGCGAACGCTGAAATCGGCTCAATGCCCGAAGCTGGCAAGTGGGAGCGGGGGACAAAACCGTCCGCGCCTGGGAGGTGGGCAGCTTCAGGCAAATCCAAGCCCTGACGGGGCATACTGGTTATGTCCAAGCCGTCGCCTTCTCCCCCGACGGTAGGCATCTAACAAGTGGAAGCTATGACAACACCGTCCGCATCTATGAGGTTGGCAGCTTCAGGCATATCCAGACACTGATGAGGCATACTGATTCTGTCCGTACCGTCGCCTTCTCCCCCGACGGTAGGTATCTGGCAAGTGCAAGCGGGGGGTATCAAAGCTTTGACAATACCGTCCGCATCTGGGGGAAAGGCATCATCTCCCGCCAGGAGTTTGAGGAGCAG
>CAZRLY010000011.1:0-41185 GCA_964601015.1 uncultured bacterium | reverse complement strand
TTGGATATAGGGCTTGGAACACACGAGGCAGTAATCGGTGATGTGGATGGAGATGGTGATATCGATATATGCGGGAAATTATGGAGAGCCAAAAAGGATAACGCAAACTATGGTAGTAATCACGCGGATTTTCTGGAAAACCTGGACTTTCATCGCTTGTCCTCTGCATAAACTTCATCGCCATCGGCGCAGGCTATTTTGTCCCACAGGATGTGTTGTTCAGCATCTGGTTTCTCTACATTGTTGTAAAAGTTATTGAGGTATTTATGTTGTGGCGTTTGGGGTATTTGTTCATCGGTTCCGGCGGTATGTTTGTTTGGGGGAACGCCGCTATAGCGTGGCAATCGTTCGGGGCGTTCGTCGTGTTCGTGTTGGTGATGGTTCTGTGGCGGGCGCGACGCCATCTTATGCGGATGTTCATCGCTGCTTTCAGAAAAGAATCCGTTGATGAGGATGAACTGATGTCGCCTCGCGCTGCACTAATAACCTTTGTTGTGTGTTTAAGTTTTTTGATAGTCTGGTTGAGGTATTCGGGAATGGAGATGTTCGTGATTTTGCCTTTTGTGTCCTTACTGTTTCTGATATATTTGGGATTGTCACGCGTTGTTTGCCAATCTGGGATATTTTACGTTGTCCCCCCAATGATAGCGCAAAATCCACTGATTTATCTCTTTTCCGCCAGAAATATCGGCGCACAGGGAATGGTATCTCTGGGATTGACATATTCATGGCATGGAGATGTTCAAACGGTGCTGTGTGCGCTTTCAGCGGAAGGCGTCAAACTACAAAAGCACGCTGGAGTGTCGGGGCGTTCTCTTACGCTCGCAATCATCATTTCAGTCGTCGTGGGTTTGTTAGTGGCACCCTGGGGAGTAATTTTAACAGGCTACCAGCAGGGTGCCATAAACTGGAATACCTGGTTATTTCGCGGTTTTGGCCCAAGCACTTATGGGCAAATAATAGGACAAATTCAATCTTCAGCGGGTGCTGGCTTCGAGGTAGCACGATTCACTTACTTCTGTTCAGGTGCGGTTATGATGCTAATACTCACCATACTACACTATCGCTTTTTGTGGTGGCCGTTGCATCCGATAGGTTTAGCCGTAGTCTCGTCTTTTACGATGTACAATGTCTACATCGGATTTTTCATCGCATGGCTGATAAAAAGTTGCCTCCTGCGGTGGGGCGGACACAAGGGCTATCATGCGGGGATACCATTCTTCATCGGTTTGCTAATAGGACATTACGCAGGCAGAACAGTCGCGTTGATGTCCTATACTTTGTTGGGGTTGCGTTTCCTGTAATAATCCACCGATGCGGTTTGATAGTATCCTTTGAGCGCGGCGAACACAGGAATAGAACCGCTATATCCCTCTTTCATCCAATTTGTTCAGTAATTTGTCAATATCACCTTTCACCGTTGGATTATCTTCTTTATCCTGGTATGTGTATAGCAGATATGCGGTATCTTGATCAAAATGCCTTATGACGGATGGGTTCGACAGGATGCTAACAACGCGGCTTCGCACTTTCCAATCTGTCATCACGCCTAATTCCTTCACTAAAACTTCAACAATATATTTTCCATGCTTATCGCCAATTTCAGTTAGAGCTTCAGCGATAGTATTTTTGAAAGCATCGTTCTCATCGGCATGTTTCAAGATAGATGATTTGAACCTATCAGTTTGTTCTTCTCCAATGGTTTCTTTAAGCTTATGTAAAAATTTTTCCTTTCCTGTAACTTCCTGATTCTTCAAGCTTTTTAACTTTCCCAAAACATCATCAGGAACATCTTCTGATCTCAAATGCTCTAAAGACTGTTGAGTTATTCTGAAACTTTCCCTCTTAATTGCTTTTATCAACGGGTCAATTGTTTGCTTTTTGGGGTGTTTTCCAAGAGCTTTTGCGGCATAAATCCGCACCTGACAATCTTGGTCATTTAGCGTTTTTATTAGCTTTTCAGTTGGAGATTCATTCATGGTTACCAGTGCTCTAGCAGCGGCGCGACGCGCACTGACATTCGGATCACTTAATCCCGCTATGATTGTATTCGCATGTTGTTTATTGTTTAGCTTATAGAGGGCGATTGCAGCCTCCATTTTAAGTCCGCTGTCTGTTGCGTTGAGGTGTTTTTTCAAATGTTCTTGTGCTTTGGCGTCTCCTATATCACCTAAGATTCTGGCAATTTCCCTTCGCACCATAATAGGAGTGTTTGCATCATCCAGAGCTTTAGCAAGACTGGGAGTAGCGGCGGAACCCATTCTTGTTAGCATTTCAATGATTTCGTTATGCAGCCCCCTATAACCCTCTTGAACATATCTAATTTTAGCATATTCGATGTAGGCATCTACCAGAGGCGTAGCAGCAGGAGCGCCCAAATCCGCTACTATTTGCATAGCGTCCCTTCTAATCCTTCCCGCCTTCGAGTTGCGCATAATAGCAAGCAACTCTTCCACCGCTTGGTCAGCTACCTGCCTCAACTTTTCCAATTCCTGGCGTCCCTTTTCGATGTATATCTCCTTGTCGCCCTTAATTTTTGTCGCAACATCATTTTCCGCACGCCTGCATGCTATCATCAGGTAGCAGCGCGCTTTTACATCCTGCTTGTCCTTTTTTAAGGTTTCTTCCAAATACGGGATGGCTTCAAGCGGTTTATTCTCGTCGATAATCTTCCCTTTTCCCATCTCAAAATCGGTCTTTCTTTGACCGAGAGTACACCCTTTACACCCAATGCCAGTAGCTATTGCTAAAAGTAGTATTATAGTCACAATTTTTTTCATCATAAAAACCGGCGACGGAAACCCCCGTCTTCAGACGGGGAGGAAGTCGCCCTCTCCTTCAAGAAAATAATAATAATGTGAGGATTTTCGCCACGGGGTTTATCGAGGGTTACCCCGAACCAACGCTTCAAGTGGCTCCCAGAAGATACTGGAAAATAGTATCTAATTAAGAGATATTCTGCTCCAGAAAGATGGAGGCTTTGCCTTCATCTTTTGGCAGTAAGTTTCCACCCCGACAATGTTAGAATAGCTTGTTGGTAATGACAGAGCGCACTTGACTGTCCCTACCTCTCGCTGAACGCAGTGAAGCGGCGAAGCGGCTTTTCAGGACTGTTTACAGAGCCACTACAGAGCCGAACTACTTCTGTGGACTGGTGGAGCATCCAGTCGGCATTCATTTTTAAATCAAGGATTTACTTTCTGCCGACAAAGGGTGTAATAACTATTCTAACGTAGAACTTGTGTTGGCTGCAAAAGAGACCGAGCCGTCAATGGCAGTAAGTGCCATTTAAAGCTCCCGCTCAGTTGCGCCCAACACGAAAACTTGTCTAAGTCTGTCAATATAAGGAACCCCTCACAGGTTCCTCGCCTTTTAAGGCGGGGTTATTGACTATACCCTTTTTACTCTCTCCACTTTAAACATCGCGCTTTCCAAAGCAGAGGTATTGTTTTTTTCGATGATTAACCATCTAAGTTTACAACATCTTAATCTATCTGTCAAGAAAAATCTTGAAAGTTAATTGAAAATCTATGGGAGCGCTGATGGATATTGCGCTCGGAGTTGCCCGCACGCTGCGGTTATATCACTGCCTTTGCTTGCCCTAATCGGTGCTACATAGTATGCTGCTGCCATAATCTGTCGAAACTTTTCTACTTCTTCGGGGGCAGGGCTTTTAAAATCCAATCCTTCCACCTCATTGAAAGCTATTAAGTTCAATTTGCTCGGAATATGACGCAACATTTTGCATAGCCTTTTGGCATCTTCTGCTGAATCGTTTACACCTTGAATCAGCACATATTCAATAGTAACCCGCCGTCTAATCTTGACCGCCCAATCTCTCGCCGCTTCTAAAACGTCGCTTATCGGATATTTTTTATTGATGGGCATTAACTTGTCGCGAATAGCATCTGTGGTAGCGTTCAACGAGACAGCCAGCCCAATCTTTAACCCTTCGTCGGCAAACCTACGAATTTGATATACAAGCCCTGACGTAGAGACTGTGATTTTGCGTTGTGCCACCATCAACCCCTCGGAGGCAGTCATCAAACGCAAGCCCTTCATCGTTTGTTCATAGTTTGCGAACGGCTCTCCCATGCCCATAAGTACGACGTTCGTCGCCTGTTTGCCGCTACCTAAATCCGCCTCAATGAACATCAACTGGTCAATTATCTCCGCAACTGTAAGATTTCGTATCAAACCTATCATGCCCGTCGCGCAGAACGCACATCCCATGTTACAGCCAACCTGCGTGGATAAGCAGACTGTCACCCGATTTCGGTCATACATCAACACGCTTTCTACCCTGTTTCCGTCTTTTAGCTCAAAAAGATATTTGACCGTATCGTGACTGGCAGAAGGAGTTTTTGTAACCAATTTCGGCTGACTGATGTATGCCGTTTCCTTCAATTCAGCTCGAAACGCTTTTGAAATATCAGTCATCTCATCAAAGTTCGTAGCACGTCTATGGTATAACCATAACATCAGTTGCCGCGCTCTGAACTTAGGCTGTCCCCATTCTAACACTAACGCTTCTAATTCGGATAATTCTAAACCCTTCACATTAACCTTCATTATAATCTAAATTCACAGGCGTCTTAATCTCGCCTGATTTGTATGCGCCCACAATAATCGCCAGCGTTGCTTTTCCGTCGTAACCTGTAATCGACGGTTGTTTTCCCGCTAAAACGGCTTCGGCAAACTCTTCGATAAACCTCACCCTTGAATCATAGGTTTGCTCTACTTTGATTTCGTTCCATTTGTTGGCTTCCAAACCTTCGACGGATTTTGTAGTGTAAACGCGAAGCGGATTTCCGCAGACTATTTGTCCTTCCATCCCGTAGATTCTATTTCCGAAACTTTCTCTGCCTCTGGCACACGAACTTCCATCTATGCTGCCGATAGCACCGTTGTTGTACCGAATAACTACGGTCAAAAAATCTTCTACCTCTACGTCAGTAGCGAATGTATCGTATTCTGAGTAGACGCGTACGGCTTCCAAACCTGTAATGTAGCGCAACCTGTCGATGTCGTGTACCTGATTCATTATCAAATACCCGCCGCCGCTTTTGCCTTTAAAGACACGCCAGTCACTTTTCACGCGCCCTGAATAGCCGCCATGCCAGTAACTTTCGGGCTTGTCGCTTATGGCTGAAATCTTGACGGAGATAATTTTTCCGATTGCATCCTGCTCAATCAACTCTTTTGCCTTGATGCAATCGGCGTTATAGCGTGATACGAAACAGACTGATAGCAACACGCCCGCTTTCTCGCATTCGGAAATCATCTCGTCAGCTTGCTCTAAACTGATGGCGATAGGCTTCTCTACCATGACGTGTTTGCCGGCTTTCGCCGCCTGGACAGTCAAAGGCGCATGAAGGTAGTGGGGCGTAGAAATGATAACAGCATCAACTTCTGGGCTTGCTAACAGTTCCTCTACATCAGTTGTATACAGTGCGTTGTATTTTCCGCCGATGTCCTTTGCTACCCCTTCGACGACGTCCATCGCCATGCTTATTCTGGCGTTTTTGGCTCTATCAATTGACCTAGCATTGGCAACACCTATCTCGCCACAGCCAATCATTCCTACTCTAAGTTCTTTGCTCATTCTTACCTCCAAGGGATTGAATGTTGTTGATTGAAGAATGGAAGCAGAGGCGAAGCCTGCTTTTGATTGTTCGTTTCTTCAATAGTTAATTTTCAATCAACTCATTCCATATTCTTTCGCATGTTCATACATAGCGAAGATGTTCTCTTTTGGTGTTTCCGACAACACAGAACTCGTCGGCGCGATGAAAAATCCACCGCCTTCTGCGGCAACGTCGATACATCTTTCCACATCTTTTTTTACCTCTTCCACGGTTCCGAAGGGGAGCGTCGTCGTCACGGAGATACTTCCCCAAAGAATAGGACTTTTTCCAAATTTGGTTTTCATCTGCGCGAGTTCAGCAAGGCTCACGCCTGTCTCCTCCTGAAAACCTTGAAAACCGGCCACCCCGATGTCGATAAGTTTATCAAGAATGGGGTTTATATTCCCGTCGCAATGCCATACGATTTTGATGTCCGCATCTACCAAAGGCTCAACGGCATATTTCAGATTTGGGAAGTAAATCTCATCAAGCAACTCCACGGATACCATTGGGCCGCGATTGTCGCAGATGTCCTGCCCGCCGTAGACGAAAGGCGGTAGGTTCTCCGCTGGAATCGCCTTTGCCAACACTTCGTTGTACAAACGCCCCTGCTCGCCCGATACATCAAACAGCTTTTTCATTTTATCCTTGTACTGAATCAGTGCGATAAAAAAATTCTCATACCCGAAAGTCGAATACTGCATGAACCCGCACTGCCCGTATCCACCAAGCCAGAGGATTGAATCTTCCACTTCGGCCTGTAGGTGTTGGATTGACGTGACGTAGTTATTGTATTGAAGGTCAAAATCGTAATTTTTCCTGATGTCACTGGGCGATGGCAGATTTTCGACATATTTAAGGACATCTTCGGGGGATGTATATCTTTTCCTGCTTTCGTAAGACGCCCTCGGGTCAGACGCCCTGCATTCCTGCGGGCTTGCAGGCAACACCAACTGTGGTATCATATCCGCGCCGACGCGTTTGTATGCTTCGATGGCAGCCTTCCTGGGATTAGCCCAAAAATCCATGCCGCTGGCTTCTTCCAAAAATTCTGCATGCGGGCAAAATCCGCCTAAAAGTGGTACCCTATCAGTTTCTTCAAAATTTAGAGCGCGTAACGCTCTGTCAACTCCTGTCATTATGGTATCTGTCACCCCTATTTAATCCCAAAAGTTTTTCAGCATTCCTTCTGGTAATGCGTTCGCGTTCTTCAGCAGACAGTTGGGATTCGTTTAGTTTGATAATCGCCGAACGGACATAAAAAAATGGTGTGTGAGTGCCAAATAGAATTCTTTCAGTTCCATAAACATCTATCAAACGCCTGAGCGCGTCTACGGTTTCGATATGCGAGATGTCGAGCCATAGATTCGGCAACGGTTTAATCTTAGCGGCTTGGGAAGTGGCTTCTGCCCATTTGATGCCGCCCAGTACGATGTGAACCTCCGGTAAAACTTCTGCAACTTCTATGACATCAGTTACGCGCACATCCGGTATTTGCATCAACGGGTGATGGCTGCGAATATCTTGTATCCGTAGTTGCACAATAACGGGCAGCCCTGCCTCCCCGACAGCTTTAATCATATTTCGCGCCGCTACATCGGTCAAATTATAATGGTGATAGTTGGGATGGAGTTTTACAGCGCGAATCTGATACTGTTCGCGACATCGCAACAAACTCCTCTGCCAGTTCGCAAGAGTGGGGTTCAAAACCGCAACGGGCATGATAAATTTATCGGCGAGTTGTGCAAACAGTTCTTCGTTTGCAATCTGTGGTTCTTCGTAAAAAATGCCTTCAATGGACGACACAAGCACACAATCTATCTTCTCAGATTTTAACATCTCACGCAGTTCACCAGGTGTTGTAACAGCCAAACGCCTGAACGGAAAATTGCCTATAAATACACTGACATCAATCATAATCTTAAAATCCTTTCCGCGTTCCCATGCAAAATTAACTCCTTCGCCTCATCTGAAATATTCGCCCCCAGTACCTTCCCTAATTGTACGCCAAAACTCCTGCCGGGTGCGTCTGAGCCAAAGACGATTCGTTCTGCGCCAAGCTCCTGTACGCCAAACTCGACTACCGTAGTTTCCGGTTCGCCACCAGAAACATCCACCAAAACGTTAGGATACGGGGCAATGTCAAGTATGCCGCGATAGCCAGCGCCGTGCAAATGTGCCATAATAAGCGTTACGTCAGGAAATCGTTCCGCCAAATCGGCGACATCGGCGGGAGTGGATTCGTGTTCGTAATTGCCCGTAGTCTTGTACCATGCGTGTTGTAGGATTGGGACGTTTAGTTCGATAACGCGCCGGACAACCGGGTCAACCTGCCTATCACTTGCTTTGCAGGCTATCCAAAATTTAACCCCTACCATCCCCCCGTCAGTAATATACCTGTCGAGTTCAGCCAGCGATTCTTCTGTGTGCTGTGGGTTCACGTAACAGAAACCAAGGATTTCTGGGAATATGCGCATCATTTCTAAGACGTACGCATTTGCAGAGATAAATTCTTCAGGCTTTGGATAATTGGTATACCCTTCGTCGCCAAGGGAGCTAACGCAAAGTCGCTTGATGCCGTTTCTCTTGGCGGATTGGATAAGCTCTTTAATGGCGTCTATATTTGATGTGCCACCGCTACGGAAAGGACGCATCCATCTTCCGATGTGTACATGCGCGTCAATAATCATAATCAAAAACTCCTTAGTTTGTCGTTGAAACTTTTGTTCGCTTGTGTTATAATATTTTAGATTACATCCATCTGAAAGGGTGATGAATTATGGAAACCATCCTTGTTGAACTGCCGGAACCTGTGGCCGCCTGTCTGATGAAAGAAGCGCGACGGGAGAAAATGTCAGTATCGGAGTTGGTGGCTCAACGTATCAACCGCGATTTTAGCTTTGCCGTGCGCACCGCTCAACAGGCTCGACGGAAGGCACTCAAAATTTTGCGCGAACACGCTGGCTACCTGTTGCGCACTGGAAAACCAACCTTCGACGTCGATATGGAACGGTGGCATGTACCAGCGCTCACTAACCCACGGAAGGGCACCGCTGTAAATGTTGGCGAAGTAATTATTGCCGCTAAAAGTGGCGAAGTGCTGACTGATTCGAACAGTATCCACAACTTCGCAGAGAAAGCTGGCTTGCATTTGGGCATTGAAAAATTTCCTGAGACCTTCCAGGAACGCATCTCGTTTTTGTTGACCCAAAATAACAACGGCGAATTGACCGCCGACGAGAAATGCGCACTAAACGAGATGATGAAAAAGTGGCGGTCAAAAAATTTGGAGAATGCGCGACGTCTCGTCGAAAATATTCGCATTCCTAAGTCAAAGCGCGTTGATGCGGAACTACGTGAGGCGCGGGCGCAAGAAATTCTAAGCAATTTGATAGATAGCAGGAATAAAACACAATGACACCGACATTACGACAACTGGTGACACAACGCGCCGGTGAACGTTGCGAATATTGCCATTATCCACAAAGCGTTATGAGTGACGTATTACATCTCGACCACATCATCCCACCCAAATTCGGTGGCGTTAATACAGCAGATAACCGCGCTCTGTCTTGCCAACAATGCAACAGCAAAAAGAGCGATAAAATTAATGGTGTTGACCCGGCGACTGGACAAGTAGAAAGGCTTTTCAATCCGCGCCGGGATAATTGGAACAAGCACTTTTATCTTGATCAAAATACAGGCGTTATTACAGGGCTTACACCAATAGGTAGAGTGACAATCAAAGAATTAGGAATAAACGAACCGGAGCAGATTGCCACTCGATTGCGATTACTCAATGCTAATCTGTTTTAATTGTCAAAGACCAAAAGAATGTGCTATGAAGTCAATTCTGGAAGCGGATGTCCGTAAAGCTCTTCCGAATATCGACTGAAACACTCGTACATGAAACGTTTGATATCCGGGTTTGGAACGCCGATTGCCCTATCGTCGCCGTAATCGCTGAACACAAACCCGCCCTGTTCATCCGCCCAGTGTTCCATGAGTTCCTGCGCATCCCTTTCGACTAAAGTTTTGTTGCCGGTTGGCAAGGTATGTTGAATGTCCGCTAAACTTTCAAAGGCGATTCTACCCCCATACCGTTCGCCAATCTCCGGGATGCCCAGAGCACGCGGTTGCTGAAGATTGACCACATCTACTCCCGCTTCGATGTAGCCTTCTATGATGTCGTTTACCTTGCCGCAAGAATGAACCCAGACATCGTATCCGTAGGAGTGCATCGCATCGAACAACTTTTTGTAGTGTGGCAGAAAAAAATCGAACCACATCTTTTGGCTGATAAACGCCGCTTGCTGCGTCCCCCAGTCATCTGACATGCTAAAGGCATGTACCCGATTTCCAAAGTGTTTGCCGATATAGTGGACGTAGGTTAGATGGACGTCAACTATGCGCTCCGCCAACGCTTCCATAGCCAGCCGGTCAGTAAGCAATCCCATCAAAACGTTTTCAAATCCGTGTAGGGTGTGCATTCGCTCAAACAACACCATGAATATCCCAGCAAGTACATACTTCCCCTGCTCCTCATGCCTATCCAGAGCCGCCGGCACGTTCACATATCGGCTGTCATCATTGTAATTAGGCATAGGGTAGGTATCAAGTTTTGAAATATCTTCGAGTGGGTGTCCCTTCACCTGTCCCATATTTGGCACCGGTGTGTGTTCCCAAACACAACCCCACTCATCCATACCCGGTTGTTCCGGTGCCCACCCTTGAGGTGCTTGAACGGGAATCCCGGCGAAGTCATCGCATCCCAGACTTCCCATCCGCACGGGTAGGCGCGGTGGTTTCTGACGTTTAATCGCTTTTTTTACTATTTCGTATGATGTCATGAAAACCCCTTTCTTGCACTTACGGTAAGTTCGTAGTTTGTATTTCGGGCTCCAAATAGTGTTTGGGCCGATATTTGATGGCGTCAGCCTGGACGCCTCTTTCTCGTCCGGGAGTAAAAGGCACCTTTTCTATCACCTTCAATCATCTTTAAGAAGCTGTTTAAGTTTTTTTCTATCTTCAGCAGTAAGCCCGGCAAGCCGATCTTCGAGCGTCAACTGCTTGAGCAGTTCTTCCTTTGGGAAAAGTGGCAAAAGTTTCGGTCCAATGTCATTAACGATGAATTGCAATTTTTTCTTAGAGAGTCCATAGCTGGACATTTCTATCATCTCCTTTGTTATTTCCGGATTGACACGGTATGCAAACTCGACATAAGCGTCGAAGCAGTTATTTTTCACGGTATCGAGCAAAAATTCTTTGAACTTCTTTTTCGAGGAAGCAAACATCAATAACGGATAATTTTTCGGCGTTATCTCAAGTTCATTTATCACAATCAGATTGACCGGAGGTTTGTTCGTAGATTGGTAATATCCATCTCCAAGCGGTAAAAACTCTACTTCTGATTCTGACTGTAAAACCTTTATCGGCTTGCGAGAGGAGATGATAGTAATCGTCATCTCCTCAGCGGGGATTTTATTTTCGCCCATGTAAAGGTTGGCTCTACCCAAGATTAGCCGGAATCCGGAGATTGTCAACGAATCGGCAATCCCCTTAAATTCTATTTGGTTATAGGTTCGGACGTAGCAGAAAGGCGTTTCATATCGAACTTTTTCCAAATCACTTTCCAGTTCGAGAATAAGCACAGCATCAATAGTGCGTGGAAGCCTACTAACTTCTACCTGCGTTTTTACCGGGATGCCAAGTTGCCCGAACCTAAAACACATTACAGCCTTAAAAACCGGGTCAATTTCCGAACGCCCGTCAGTTTCTTGATGCTCGTTTGATTCGTTAATTTTTTTCACATTTTAATCCTTTTCGAGGAGTTGCTTAAGTTTTCATCCCGCTTCGTTGCATTCCTGACTGCGAGCGTAACAGAACTCTGCGCGACTGCTCAGAGCGCCTTACGACAAACGTGGTTAAAGGAACGGAATCCACTGTTCCCATCCCTGTCTTTGTTTCTTCGGTTTTTCTTTGGGCAGGCCATCTTCTGCGAAGGCAAATTGTTTGACGACTAACACAGGGCGATGTTTGCCCGTCGAGTGGAGATTACCCTTGACGATGATGTCTGGATAGTCCTTGCGAAACGTCGGCTTCCTTCCAGCACGTGGAAGTTCCCTACCGGTTTTATCCAGCACCTTCAACTGTAAATCGTCTACTTTCTTAGAGCGAGCAAGAAGGATAATCTGCTCCGCATCGGTTACCCAAAGGGCCGGCCGTTCTCGGTACCTACGCCGTCTACGCCAATTCTGGTATCTGTATAACTTTCCAACAGCGACTGCTTCTTTTCGCCATACCAGATGTCCACTTGTTACACTACCAAGGAGGCGCGTGTCTTTAAGCCGATTTATGATTCTGTTAAATCGCATCTTCTTGTTCTTCGGCGGCTTGATTTCTACAACCGTTACAAAACTTCCCGCGTCCTTGAAGCTTATATCCTCGGGGGAAATCCATAACCTCAACGCCCTCTTCATACGCCAAACCTGGTAGTTGTTGAAATATCCGAATATGTGTAGCCTTACGCTTTGGATTTCCGCTTGAGCCACTGATACTGTTGCAAGCATGCCGACAATGGCTAAAGCGAGTAGTTTGAACCTCGTTGATGTCATTTTTATCATCCTTTTGAGTTAAAATCTCGCGGCGGACTACGCTATCATTATAATTTAGCACATTTTCAGATGTATGTCAACTAAAAATTTCTATCTTTTCAAAATTATCATCCTTTCGCCGGTTATTGCTTTTTTTATTGCAAAATCGTTTGTCTTAATATATAATATAAACACCGTAAAGAGTTTGCATAGGCGTATTTGAGCGAAAAATTTGGCAGATAATAGTTGACCAGATTATTCCCGTTGATGTTTACATTCCCGGCTGCCCACCCAGCCCGGAAGTCGTCATAGATGGGCTATAGGAAAAAAATCAAAAAGGACAAACCGATTTTGCAAAAGTTCGGCGGCAACAAACACAGGTAATTTTGAATTTCTATAAAAATGCACCTTATCAAACCTGATTTAATTTTACTTCACGCGCCCAGCGTATATGATTTTCGCAAGCTGTCGATTATGCGCGGTCCAATTGCCGATGCAATTCCACCAACCTCTATCTTCGAGATGTATCCGATAGGATTCTCTTCGATTGTCGAACATCTGGAGAATAATGACATCAACGTCCGTATTATCAATCTCGCTGTGCGGATGCTCAAAAGCAGTACATTCGACGCCGAGAAGATGATACGGCGACTGAAACCCAAGGCGTTTGGAATTGACCTTCACTGGTTGCCCCACGCGCACGGCAGCCTTGAAGTCGCCAAGCTGTGCAAAAAACACCACCCGAACATCCCCGTAATATTCGGCGGATTTTCTGCGACTTACTTTCATGATGAATTAATTCGCCGTCCCCAAGTCGATATCGTAGTGAGGGGTGATTCGACGGAGGAACCGTTGCGCCAGCTTATGATGGCGATTATTCATGGTGCTTCCTTCGATGAGATTCCAAATCTCGTATGGAAGGATAGAAGCGGGACGGTAAAAATAAACCCGTTGACCAACGTCCCATCTGACATTAACGAATTCTCAAATAACTACGGCAACCTCTTCAAGTCCGCTCTCAAGTACCTTGACGTGCGGAGCGTTACTCCCATTCACGACTGGTGGGAAGATGCCATCACAGCGGTGATGACTTCCCGCGGGTGCCGTCACAACTGCGTAATTTGCGGCGGCTCGAAAAACGCCCTCAAGAAGTATTGCAACCGTAGCCAGCCAGCCTTCCGAGACGCTTCCTTGATAGTTGATGACATTGGAAAAATTGCCGAGTATACCAACGCGCCCATCTTTATCATCGGTGATTTGAAACAACCATCGGATGAATATGCTAACGTTGTCCTTGACGGTTTGCGCAAAAAGAATATCAAAAATCAGATGGTGCTGGAGTTGTTCGACACAGCGCCAAAGGAATACTTTGAAAAAGTAGCGGCGTCAATCAAGAACTTCAACTTTGAAATCTCTCCCGAATCTCACAGTGAGAAAGTGAAAAAGGCTTGCGGCAAATTTTACAGCAATGCCGATATGGAGCAAAATATCCGTTGGGCACTGGAGTTGGGGTGCAAAAGATTCGACGTTTTTTTCATGATTGGACTCCCGTTTCAAACTCCCCAATCCGTCATGGAGACAGTCAATTACTGCGAGTATTTGATGGGTATATTCGGCAAAATGGTGGTGCCTTTTATTTTTCCGTTAGCCCCATTTCTTGACCCGGGAAGTATCGCCTATGAAAATCCAGAGAAATTCGGATACAAAATCCTTTATAAAACCTTAGAAGAACACCGCCAGGCCATTTCGTCACCGGGTTGGAAATATGCTCTGAATTATGAAACCGAGTGGATGAGCAGGGATGACATTGTCGATAGTACCTATCAAGCAGCATTGAGGCTGAATAAGCTGAAGGCGGACTATGGCTTGATTGATAATGATTCATTTGAGAAAACCAGGAAAAAAATCCACCTCGCAGTTGATATTGTTAAAAAGATTGATAGCATCGAAAAAATTGATGATGCAGAAACTAAGCGGGAAAAATTGATGCAACTGAAATCCCAAATTGATGCGACAAACGACTCTACCATCAATGAAAAAAAACATTTGAAATGGCCTGCTATTGGACGGAAGCGGAATTTGAAGCTCTTGAATATCGCAAGGGCGGTGATATCTGAATAGCAGATATAGAAACCAAGTTTTTTGGAAAAACTCGGTTTCTGAGGGAGTACATGGCGGTTACTGAAAGGGGAATGAACATGAAGTTTTATACCTTTAAGGTTGTCATCGAAGATGACTTTTTTGAAGATGGAGCGGAAGGCTATCGAGCTTATGTGCCCCTGTTAGAAGAGAAAGGTGCTTCAACGTGGGGGCGAATGAAGGAGGAAGCCTTCCAGAATCTGCAGGAAGTGATTCAAATAGTGGTGGAAAGCATGATGGAGCATGGAGAAAAGCTGCCTGAAGAGCCGATTGACCTTGTGACTACTCAGAGCACACCTGCGGTTACGATAGCGGCATAAGCGGTATGAATTCTATCAACTATTCGCAATTACGTACTTTGACAGCGAGGAAACTTCTACGGGCCTTGAGAAGAGATGGTTTTACGTTAGAACGCCAGAAGGGGAGTCATCAACATTACCGTCATCCAGACGGCCGGCGGGTGACAGTCCCTTTTCATCGTCGTTCCGATACCTTTCCGCCAAAAACCCTCAAAAGTATCATCGAAATGCAAGCAAAGTGGCGCGTAGCAGATTTCTGGGATTCTCATGATTTGACAGATTATTCGGATTTGATGCGGGAAGTCGAGTTTGATGTTCAAATCACCAGGGAACCACAATGGATTGAACTAAACGCTGAAGTTGCCAAAAAAGTATACGAAGTAGCAAAACAGAAGAGGATTCCTGTCCAGATTCTTGTCAAC
This sequence comes from uncultured bacterium, assembly GCA_964601015.1. Lineage (GTDB taxonomy): Bacteria > Poribacteria > WGA-4E > DTYX01 > CAZRLY01 > CAZRLY01. Next base: position 26,105 of record CAZRLY010000011.1, on the reverse strand, counting down.
GAGTGGTTGAGAGAGAAGTTATCAGTACCTCTGTTCTGAAACGAGAGGGAGTGGCCAATGAAACCAGAAGATATTTGCAGCAAATTAAAGAGCCAATTTGGCAAAGCCATTCTATCTTTTGAAGAGATTCCAATTGAGAGACTTTGACAGAGGTTTGTTTCAGGATATGTGATAACACATTTTTTACTCGTTAAGGAGGTTAATTGTGGCAAATAGTAGTAATGCAGAACTAAACAAAACCTTAGTTGAGCAGGTATATAGCATGTTAGAGGGCGAGAAGATTAAGCAGTGTTTACAATGTGGAACATGTAGCGCAGCATGTCCTGTCAGCGATGCCATGGACTATACGCCCCGGAAGATTATTGCCGCTTTGCGAGCCAAACAATTGGATAAGGTACTCAAAAGCAACACCCCCTGGCTCTGTGCTTCGTGCTATTATTGCACTGTGCGCTGTCCGGCGGGCATCAAATTTACGGACATGATGTACAAACTGAAACGCCTCGCCATTGAACACGGGCTGGATACGGAAAACGCTTCCATCCTATACCAAAGTTTCGTAGATACAGTGGACAAATTTGGACGTAGCGCCGAAATGTACTTGATGAGACGTTACCACTTTAAAACTAACCCGTTTGGGCTGATGAAGATGGCACCCCTCGGCATGAAGATGATGTCCAAAGGAAGATTGCATTTCAAAGCAGAAAAAATCGAAGGACGTAGAGACATCGAAAAAATGCTAAAATACATGAGAGAAAAAGGGCTAATGGGCTAAGTTTTTTTGCAATTGCTCTCTTGCCCTATTACTTTCCACTTTCCATTTCCCAAAAAGGAGGAAATGTAATGAGATATACTTACTATCCAGGTTGTACGCAAGTTGCCAGCGGCAAATCTTACGATGTATCCACTCGCGCTGTCGCCAAAGCCCTGGATATAGAGATAGTTGATTTGGAAGACTGGAATTGCTGCGGTACGAGCCCCTACCTATCAGTCAGAGAGTTGCCCACCTTTGTAATAGCCGCCCGAAATTTAGCCCTCGCGGAGAAGCAAACCGGAAATCAAGATTTATTGACAATTTGCAACGCCTGCTACCTTATTTTGGAAAAAACAAATACCTACGTGAGGGAAAATGAGGAACTGCGCTCAAAAATCAGGGAAGTATTGGGCGTCGTCGGGTTAGACTATCAGGGGACGGTGCGGGTACGCCACTTTTTAGATGTGCTGGTAAATGATGTTGGCGAAGAAACAATAAGGCAAAAGGTTACAAGAAAATTAGAAGGATTGAAAGTCGCGCCCTACTATGGTTGTCAATACAGCCGCCCCTCTGGAAATATTGACGACATCAATTTTCCTACTGCTATGGACAGGTTGCTTTCCTGTCTCTCCGCGGAAGTGGTAGATTACCCGGTAAAGGCGAAATGCTGCGGAGGCATGCTGATGGTAACAGAAGCGGATGTTGGGCTGAAGCTAATTAAAACGCTCCTGGCGGTAGCCGCCGATAGAGAAGCAGATTGTATCGTTACCTGCTGTCCGCTATGCGAAATGAATCTGGAAGCATACCAGGGCGCAGTCAACAAAAAATTCAATACCGATTTTTCCATTCCCGTCGTTTACTTTACGCAATTAGTTGGCATAAGTTTGGGCTTGGGACTCGACGAAATGGAGTTGGGCAAGGAATTAGTATCGGCGAAGGAACTGCTCGCAAACTACTTGCAAGCGGCATAAAGAGTAATGAATAAAAAGTAAAAAGTAATAATGCAGTTCACTCATTACTATTCACTCATCTTGGCGCGCAAGAATCACAAGGCGTCGGAAGGGAGAATTATCGACATGGAAAAGATAGGCGTATACATCTGTCACTGTGGGACGAACATAGCGGACAAGGTTGATGTCAAAGAAGTGGCCAACTTTGCAAGCAAATTGCAAGGTGTTGCCATATCACGCGATTACGAGTACATGTGTTCTGACCCGGGGCAGGATTTGATAAAACAAGACATAAAAGAACTGGGTTTAACGAGGATTGTAGTGGCTTCCTGCTCGCCATTGATGCACGAACCTACTTTCAGGAGGACTTGTGAGGATGCTGGTTTGAATCCATTTTACTTTCAGATGGCGAACGTCCGGGAACACGTCTCCTGGGTAACCGATGACGAAGAACAAGCTACTCAGAAGGCAAAGGGATTGGTTGCCGCTGCTGTCAAGCGGACGGTTTTTCATGAGCCTCTGGAAATCAAAAAAGTACCCGTGCAGCCTACCGTCTTAATTGTGGGCGGAGGAATAGCTGGCATCGAAGCAGCGCTCAATATCGCCGACTCCGGAACGAAAGTAATCCTGGTAGAGAAGGCGCCTACAATCGGTGGACACATGGCGCAACTATTCAAAACCTTTCCTACTTTGGACTGTTCAGCCTGAATTCTCACTCCCAAAATGGTGTCAGTTGGACAGCATAAAAATATTGAACTTTTAAGTTATAGCGAAGTAGAAGAGGTTTCAGGTTACGTTGGCAATTTTAACGTCAAGGTGCGAAAAAAGGCTCGTTATGTGGACGAAGAACTCTGCACCGGCTGTGGATTGTGTCAGGAAAAATGCACCACCAAGAAGATACCAAGCGAATTTGACGAAGGACTCGGCATGCGTACAGCCATTTATGTTCCGTTCCCCCAAGCAGTACCCAAGGTGCCAGTGATAGATAAGGACAACTGCCGTTACTTCAAAACTGGCAAATGTAAAGTTTGCAGCAGATTCTGTCCTACCAAAGCAGTTGATTACGAACAGGAAGACCAAATCCTCGAATATACAGTCGGCGCAATCATTATGGCGACGGGATTCAGTTCGTTTGACCCAACTCCCGCTAAAGAATACGGCTACGGGCGTTATCCCGAAGTCTACACCGGCATGGAATTCGAGAGGGTATGCAACGCAGGCGGCCCGACGAGAGGGAAGATAGTCACCAAAGACGGCAGAGAGCCGGAGAGCATCGCCATCTTGCACTGCATCGGCAGCCGTGACGAAAATTACAACGTCTACTGTTCCAGAGTTTGCTGCATGTACGCTCTGAAACTCGCTCATCTCGTCAAAGACAACACAAACGCTGAAGTTTACAACCTGTACATTGACATACGAGCTTTCGGGAAGGGCTACGAAGAATTTTACAGAAGACTTCTGAAAGAGGATGTCATATTCATTCGCGGCAGGGGCACAGAAATTACTGACATCGCCGAGACGGCAGAGGAAAATGGCAAACTGATAGTCACCTGCGAAGATACGCTTCTCGGCGAAATCCGCCGCCTCCCCGTTGACATGGTAGTTTTGGCAACGGGCATGGAACCGAGCGAAGATGCTGTTGAAGTCTCTCGCACCTTCAGCATCAGCCGTTCCGCCGATGGGTTCTTCAGGGAAGCCCATCCGAAGTTGCGCCCCGTCGATACCACCAGCGATGGATTATTCTTAGCCGGCGCATGCCAGGGACCGAAAGACATCCCCGACAGCGTAGCGCAAGGCGCCGCCGCCGCTGCCAGGGCGCTGACTTTAATCGACGCCGAATGGGTAGATTTGGAACCTGTAATCGCCCAGATTATCAAAGAACGCTGTTCAGCCTGTGGCGAATGCGTAGAAGCATGCCCGTATAAAGCAATCACCGTGGATGAAACCGCCGAAGTCAACGAAGCACTCTGCAAAGGTTGCGGCACTTGCGTCGGACATTGTCTGTCCAAGGCCATCAGACTGCTTCATTATACGGATGAGCAATTGGTAGCTGAAATGAAGGGTGTGCTGAATGCGGCACTGGCTGAAGCCGCTTAAAGATAGAATCTTATAGTTGAGGATTGCCTCCATGCCAAAGGACAATGAAAAACACAACCGGTATTATGAAGGCGAACCAGGCTTAATTGTAAAAGCATTTCATGGAACAACGCTGGAATATGCGCTTTCTATACTCCGTGTGGGATTTCATAAGTTTCTCGGTGTTTGTGGTATCGCCGCGTATTTTGATATAGAAAACGTTCGCTCTGCTGTCAAGAGGGCATTGAAAAAGGCAGGAAGTGAAGATTCAGCGCGCATTTTAGAGGTTGAATTGCATTTAGGCAAATGCGTTGATTTGCAGGCATCAGAAGTCAAAGTTGAATTCCAACGATGGCAGGCAAAGTATAGAAGTCGTATAGGGGAAGCAGATTTCCGGCAAACCAGTTATTCTCGTCAGAAGGAAATATTCCTAATAGAGTGTTTTCCAGACGTAGACTCCGCCATGTTAATTGACCAGGACGGTAACAAAATAGTTGGTATGCGGAACACGCGAAGAATTCGCATATTGCAAACAAGAACAATAACTCAAGAGGAGGTGGAAAAATATGGATGATAAACTGCGAGCTATGCTAGATGAAATCGAAGCACAGGTTACTAATGACTATCCTTGCGACAGATGTATCTACTTCGCTGGAGATTACCACCCGGCTCTCTGTTTGAATCCCTATGCTAAGGTAGACAAAACATTGAGGAATATTGTCGGACTTGTATCCATAGATGGCGGAAAGTGCCCTGGCTTGGTCGAAGGGCAACCTACTTGGCAAATTATCTTCCTCGAAGAACACTCGACACTCGAAGACTGCTATCGGCGCGCGCGGGAGATCGAAGCGGAATTTGAACGCGAAGCGCCGTTGGAATTGATAAAAATGTCAGCAGAATGAGTTGGGGAATTATTATGTCAAAATATTTAATCTGCGCTTTTATGCTTCTTCCCGAATTTCTATCAGGATGTTACACGAAAAATAAAGGACCGGACATTGACTTCGAGCAACTTCATTCCTATATTGACTTTAAGCCACGGAAAATCTGGCTATTGAGCAAGTTTGATTTAGATTGCGTTAGGATTACCTGCTTTCCGTTTGGGCTTCCCAAGTTCATCACATTCGCCGAGCATTTTGGTTTGAGCGAAAATTGGGCGTTTATCAGAAGTGGTGATAAGGATTTTAAAAAGCTATTGGATAGAGCTAACATCCCTTATGAACAGATTGGAGATGATGGGTTTCTAATAAAATGTCACGAACTGAAACCTATCGTGCGTCCTTGGTCAATAACGCTTTTGCTCTTTGATGAAAGGCCAAACGCAGAAGATTTATCCATTTTTAGTCAACTGCTCAAAAAACCGGGATTTTATAAAAATGAATTTGCCAAATACGTCTTTTCCAAATTGCCAACGCGACTCTATTTTGACATTGAATATTTCTACGCCAACGCAGTCTTTAACGTCGTCGACGAGCAATTAGCTCAACAGATTTGGGAGTATCTAATCGTATCCCACATCATGAGCCAGCAAGTCTGCTCTATCGAGTACGCCAAACGTTGCGTGGCGAATCTGCCGATGGGTGAATGGTGCGAGAAAAAATTGTTTTACTGGGGGCATCGTACTGACAATATCAAAGCGCCGGAATTTGTATATCTGATTCTGGATTCACCGCCAATCGCACGGCAGGGAGATATAATTCAGTATGTATTCCACAACGAGTTGCCAAGCGTCGTGCTGAGTGAAAAATCGTTCGAGATTGCGCCATTTGGGGAAGTCCGTGGCTCCCTTACAGAACCAATCATGCCAGCGATTATACCTGACCACCTGATTTTCGTGTGGCGTGTTATTAGAAAGTCCAAAGGATACATTTTCTTTCTGGAACCGTTCGGATTCCGCCATTACGCTGATTTTCTATCCCTTCCGGAGGACGCGCAAGTTTTTTATCATTGGCATGTCCATCGCAATAACCTGGATGTTCCCTTCTGGCTCCAAATGCCGGTCAAACATGCTGGGATGTACTTCGGTCGCGACGATTTTGCCTTAGGCGGCGAGCCGCGCGAATACGAATATAAATTTGTATTCGCGGATAGCGAAACTTCACTAAAAGAGATTGAGACGTTGCTTGGGACGGACGAAAAGGACAAACCGTGGTTTTCATTCTACGGCTTCCTGGGAAATGAAGACTTTCCCATTGACCGAATGGGCTTTGTCTATGACGGAGAATGGGTTTCAGCCATCTACCTCGAAGATGAATCAGACATAAAACGCTTGCTCGCTTATACCGCTTGGAGCCTTTTCAAAGAGCGGTTCCGCCATTTTCCAAACGTAATTCCCGATGAGAAATTTTGCGAAACGTTGTTGGCATATTTGACGGGAAAGAGCATTGTGATTGAGTGGGCAGATTTCTCACAGGAAGGTTCGGAGTACCGATTATGTATCCAGAGATTTGTTCCCGAAACCGGCTCTGCGAAAGAATTGCCGGAAGGAGATAGAATTTACATTGTGTACTCCGCGGGAAACTGGCGGATACAAAGACCGACTGAATAAAAGTTACGGAATTGACTCATCAGGAAATAATAAAGGAGCAAATAATGTCCAAGCTAATCTTTCACAATCTCATTGAAAAAGAAGGTGAGCTTTATTCGTCAATTTGTCTCGAATTGAATGTTGCTTCGCAAGGCACTACTCCGCAGGAAGCAGAAGAAAATCTGGAAGAGGCTATTGAATTATACCTTGAAGATGTTTTTGAGGCGGGTGATGAAAAAGAGTTTATCCCTCGTCCGGCACCAACAGAAGAGTGGATTAAGTATTTTGAAGCGGAATCTCTGAAATTAAAATCCGAACAATTATGGAGGTGATAAAATGTACGAACCAAGAATTATCGGTTATTTATGTACCTGGTGCAGCTATCCGGGCGCGGACTTAGCTGGAGGTTCAAGGACAAAATCTCCACACAATTTTAAAATCATACGCGTCCCCTGTTCGGGGAGGGTTTCGCCTGAGTTGGTCTTACGAACATTCAGGGAAGGCGCCGATGGTGTCTTCGTCATGGGTTGTCATTTCGGCGACTGCCACTACATCAACGGCAACCACCGCACAGCCAAGCGCATCCCTGTTCTCAAAAAGATATTGGAGTTTGCAGGCATAGAGTCGGAGCGGTTACGTTTGGAATGGGTTTCGGCTTCCGAAGGCGACAGATTCGCCCAACTCGCCACCGAATTCACTGAGACAATTCGCGCGCTGCCGCCAATTAAAGACGTCCTAAGAATTTGATAGAAGGAGATGTTAATGAATAGATTAGAACCCTTAAAACAACTTGTAACCGAGGCATTGGATGAGCTTGACGGAGTGCTTGTTCTGAGGAACGCCCACGGTTTTGCCGCACCCTATCTTCTCACAAACAAAGAAGAATTGGAGGATTTAGCCATTTCGCCCAAGTACGCCGTTCCTGCCACTTTGAAACTGATAATGGATGCGCATCCTGAAAGCAAGTTGGGTATTGTCTGCCGAGGTTGTGAAGAACGCGGGCTTATTGAGATGGCAAAACGCTCGCAAATCAATCTGGACAACGTAAAGGTAATTGGGTTAGCCTGCACCGCCGAAGAAGCCGAAGAGTGGGGCTGCACCTGCGAAAAACCGTATCCCAGTGTTTTGACCGATACCTATGTGGGCGATAAGATAGAAGCAACATCCAACAATTTGATAGAAGAGTTTCTCCAGAAGAATCAAGTGGAAAAATTGGACTTCTGGCATGCTCAATTCAACAAGTGCATAAAATGTTACGCTTGCCGAACCGCCTGTCCGCAGTGTTTCTGTCCAGAGTGTACACTTGAAGATGACTTGTGGGTGGATAGAGGCAGGATACCTCCGCCATTTCCCATGTTCCACCTGATAAGAGCGACGCATACCGCTGCCAAATGCGTCAGTTGCCGCGAGTGTACGCTCGTCTGCCCCGCTCATATCCCTCTGGGTACGCTTTACGGGCTCATCCGACGTGAAGTACACGAAATGTTTGACTACCTGACAGGAAGCGATTTGGAGGTACCTCCGCCGTTGACTTTGCCGATGGAGGAAGAGAGTGGATGATTGAAAACCAGGGATGTTGAATTCGACGTTTTCGCTAAAGATACGGATTTCCGCTTTCCAGATGAAAAATGCAAGAAAAGACGGTGGATACTAATGAGCCAACGAATATGCGTTGAGGTAAATAACAAGGAGTTAAAAGATTATGGCAACCAACAAGCAAAATATATCTGAAAAAGAGCTCCTTGAGAAGCTTTTAAATAATGGTGCTCTATCGGCGTTTGAAATTTCGTTAACTACGCACTCAGACCGGAGCGATGTAGAAGATAAATTAGAAAAGCTCCAACAGAAAAAACTTATCAAAAAACTGCTGGAAATTGAAGGCGAACAATTCTATTCACTTTCTTTCAAGGGGAGGCGGAACCTGAATAATGCGACATCTTAACGTATTTTCTTCCGTTGCGGCGCAAAACCTGCCCTTAATATTTGGAGGCAATTTTGGAAACTATTATCGCTTACGTTATAGTGGTAATATTCAGTCTTGCAACGACGCTGAAAGATTTGATAGATTCTGATGAAATTTTGAAAAATAACCTTGTCTCTGTATTCAAATCAGGCTGGTTGTATCTTCTCTTTCTGATACAAGGCGTCGTGGCGGCTGGTGTTTTCTATGCGTTGGGGAAATCACGGAAATTCCATACGAATTCTATTTTGGATGGCGCTATTGTTGGGCTGTTATTTCCTGCGTTCCTGAAAAGCAAATTTGTGAAGTCTGAGAAAGGGATTATCGAAATTTACGACTTTTGGATAAATGTTATTACACACGAAATTTCTGAGTACATTTCTATATCGGATACCACTAAAAGAACAAATCTGACAAAATTGATAGCGGATTTCAATGAACTTGAAAAATTGGAGAGAACTGTCTATAGTTACATTGACAATACAGACTGGACACAAGAACAAAAGGAAGCGGAAAGACAAAAGTTGGAAGCAGAACTAAAAGAGATAGATAATAATTATCCGTCGCCAACAGAAGAAACAGCTCAAAGGAGAGATAATGAGAAAAAACGAACATTGGCGCGATATCTTCTCGTCATTACAAAAGCCAGGCAGAAAATTTTACAGGAACTGGAACTTATGCCATGATATGGAGGGTTGATATGGAATACAAAAACGTTTTAAGTACCTGCGTTTACTGTGGAACTGGTTGTGGATTGTATCTGCAAGTGTTGGACGGGAAAATTGTGGGCACTTTGCCTGTCAAAGGACATCCTGTCAGCGAAGGGAAACTTTGCATAAAAGGCTGGAATGTACACCAGTTTGTTTATCACCCGGAAAGATTGACAAAGCCTTTGATTAAAAGAGACGCCGTAAGACGAACGTCGTCGGGCTTTATCGGAGAATTTCAGGAAGCCAGTTGGGATGAAGCGTTGGGCATGGTAGCGGAAAAATTGACTGGGGTAAAAGAGCAGTTTGGAAGCAACGCGCTCGCTGTACTTTCATCCGCCAAGTGTACCAACGAAGAAAACTATCTGATGCAAAAATTCACCCGCGCAGTGCTTGGCACAAACAACGTTGACCACTGCGCTCGTTTGTGACATTCCTCAACCGTAGCCGGGCTGGCTGCGTCTTTCGGAAGTGGGGCAATGACAAATTCCATCCCCGATTTAGAGGAATCCAAATGTATTTTGGTCACAGGTTCCAACACAACCGAACAACACCCAATCATCGGCACACGCCTTTTGCGAGCGAAGGAAAACGGAGCGACATTAATCGTAGTTGACCCGAGGAAAATTCAACTCACCTTACATGCTGATTTGCATGTGCAACAACGTCCGGGAAGCGATGTGGCGTGGCTCAACGGCATAATGAACATCATCATCAACGAGGGTTTGGCCGATGAAGAGTTTATCAAAGAGCGCACGGAAGGTTTTGAAGAGGTAAAAACCATAGTAGAACAATATACTCCCGAACGAGTTGAGCAGATTAGCGGTATTTCGCCAGAAGATTTGCACAAGATAGCGACGATGTACGGCAAGGCAGAAGTCGCCGCGATAGTCTACTCAATGGGCATCACGCAACATACCAGTGGTGTTGACCACGTGAAAGCCTGCGCTAATCTGGCGATGATTACGGGAAACATGGGCAAACCGGGCGGAGGTGTAAATCCGTTGCGCGGACAGAATAACGTTCAGGGCGCGTGCGACATGGGCGCTTTAGCAAACGTTTACCCGGGTTATCAGAAAGTAACAGAAGATGAAATGCGGCAAAAATTTGAAGAAGCTTGGAACGTTGAAGGGCTTGATGATATGGTTGGATTGACTTTGATGGAGATGATGTATGGCGCAGAAACGGGCGATGTCAAAGCCATGTACATCATGGGCGAAAACCCGATTCTAACTGACCCGGATGTCAGCCACGTTGCGAAAGCCCTTGAAAACATTGACTTTCTCGTAGTTCAAGACATATTTTTGACTGAAACCGCCCAGTTTGCCGATGTAGTTTTGCCCGGCGCATCCTTCGCTGAAAAAGACGGCACATTCACGGGAACGGATAGGCGAGTACAGTTAGTGCGCAAAGCGATTGAGCCTTTGGGAGAGAGCAAACCGGATTGGGTTATCATCTGCGAACTGGCGCAACGAATGGGCGCAGATGGCTTTGACTTCTCTTCGTCAGAAGAAATAATGGAGGAAATAGCCTCCGTTACTCCGATATACGGCGGCATAAGCTACGAGCGCCTTGAAGAGATGGGCTTCTTGCATTGGCCCTGTCGTAGGGCTGAAGACGAAGGTACCCCCATCCTACATGTTGGTCAGTTCTCCCGCGGATTGGGCAAAATGCACACAGTCGAATACCAGCCGCCAGCGGAAGAACCCGATGAAGAATATCCGTTGCTTCTGACTACCGGTAGAAACATATTCCACTGGCATTCAGGTTCCATGACGCGTCGCTCAAGCAAACTTGAACAGGAATCGCCCGAATGCTACATAGAAATCAATCCTGAAGACGTTACAAGATTTGGGATGGCGGAAGCCGAACGCGTCAAAGTTATCAGCCGCCGCGGGAATATTGAAGTCAAAGTCTGGCAAACTGATAGAGTTCCGCGTGGAGTTGTCTTCCTGCCGTTCCACTTCGCCGAAGCCGCCGCCAACGTGCTTACTAACCCCGCGCTTGACCCGATTGCTAAGATTCCGGAGTACAAAGTCTGCGCGGTGCGGTTGGAAGCAGCCTGAAGGTAATTGGGATAGTTGCTGCATTAAGTAATAACTGAGTCATCGCACTCCCAAAAATGGACGCTAACGCTTATCCCCCTGATGCGTTCTCAGTTTCTCTTGTACCTTTTCATTATCAGGTTCCAGTTGGAGGACTTTTTCCCATTGAGAGATGGCTTCTTCTGTGAGTCCTTTTTTCAGGTAAGCATCCCCTAAGTGGTCAAGAATTTCCGGATTATCGGGCGTTTGTTTAGTAGCGTCTTCCAGTTTTTCGATAGCTTCATCGGTTTTACCGAGTTTGAAGTATGCCCAACCCAAGCTATCAATGTATGCCGAATTTTTAGGGTCAAATTCGAGGGCTTTTTGTATCAATTCGACGGCTTCTTCCAAATTAGTGTTATGTTCGGCATAAAAATACCCAAGCGTGTTCAGGGCGTCATATCCTTTGGGATTGATTCTTATCGCTTCTTTCAGATGTTTGACCGCGCTATCAAAATCTCCCTTTTTTTCGTAAGCTACCCCCATCCAATAGTGGGCATTGTCGTTGTCCGGGTTGTTCTTGAGCAATTGAGAAAGAGTGTTGATAGATTCATCAAGCTTGTTCATAGCGAGATAGAACCTGCCCACATCTACAAGGATACTTTCATCTCGCGGGTTAGCGCGTATTATTTCCTGGCATTGGGCGGCGGCTTCGTCATATTTTTTGAGATTGATATATATTTGAGCGAGGATTTGCCGCAACCGTGAGTTATTTGGCTGCGCTTGCAGAAGTTGCTCGCATTGGGCGACAGCTTCCTCATATCTGCCTTGTTTGGAGAACAACTCTGTCAGATTAGTTCGCGCTGTCATGTCTGAAGGAGCAAAACGCAAAATCTCCTGATATTCTGATATTGCTTCAGCCAGTCTATTTTGTTTGGCATATACCCTTGCTAATGAGTGATGCGCATGGAGATATCGATTCCGAATTTGTATTGACTTTTTAAATTGTTCTTCGGCAGCATCTGGTTGCCCGTTCCTTTCATAAGCCATCCCCAAATTATAGTGAGACTGGGCGTAATAAGGCCTGAGGCGAACTAATTCTTTGCACGCTGCTATTGCCGTTTCAAAATCTTCATCAGCGAATGCCATCCTTGCCAAATACGTTTGAGCTTCAATATGGTTCGGATTTAACTGGACGGCTTTTTCGAAATAGGTTCTGGCATCTTTACTATCCTTGGGGGAATTAGCTTTAATAGTGGATTTAATTATGCTGATTCTGCCGAGTAGAAAATAGGCTTCAGCGTTATTTGGGTCAAGTTCCAGCGCTCTGTCACATTCTTCTTCTGCGCGACTAATTGGTTCACGGAGTTGGATGCTTAATCTGGCGAGTTGAGTATGCAAAAAGGGAGAATCATCCAGATAGCTTAGAGCTATTTTCAATTCCTTTTTGGCTTTTCTGAGTTTTTTGTAGGTTTTTTGGTATGTTGACATGCAGAGATGTGCGTAGGCGTTTTTGAGCGCGTCAAACTCAGGACTGCGCGTATCATTTTGAACCAACTCCACCCCATCTCCTACCAGTAGCGTTTTTTCCTGAAGAACCGGCACTTTTTCGCCCTTCTGCCCTGCTGCGGGTGCTCCGGCAGTGTTGAGACAAACTAAGGACAATATGATTAAAATTGCATAAGACATTTTTGCTCTTTGATTTTTGAACATCGTAAACCTTCCTTTCTATGTGTGAAGACTATTCTTCCGAACTATCCTGTTCTCCGCTTTTTTTAGCGGCCGCTTCACGCGATACGTTTTCCTCGTCCCTTGACGATATCCTGGCGATATCGACGACTTTTTCATCCTTGAGAAGCGACATAATTCCCACACCCTGAGTACTTCGACCGATAGCGCTTATTTTTTCCACCGGGGTGCGGATTACCATTCCGTTGGAACTGGTAACTATCAAATCATCTTTGTCGTTGACCATTTTCATTCCAACGACTGTTCCATTTTTTTCGGTCACTCTAATGGCTATCACACCTTTTCCGCCGCGTTTTTGCAGGGAATGTTCGGATATATCCGTCCGTTTGCCGTAGCCATTTTCTGTAACTGTCAACAGTGTGGCATCCGGTCGAACCACATCCATCCCTACGACGCTGTTGTTTTCAGCCAGAACAATCCCCTTTACGCCGGCGGCGCTACGCCCCATACTGCGCACATCCGTCTCCTTGAATCGAATTGACTGTCCGTTGCGGGTTACCATGATAATGTTCTCGTTGCCGTTGGTTAGTTTAACCCCTATCAGTTTATCCGCGTCATCTTTGAAACTGATAGCGACAATCCCCGATGAGTAGGGGCGACTGAAGTCCAGCAGATTGCATTTTTTCACCATGCCGTCTTCCGTTGCCATGAACTGATAGTGTTCATCGTCGAATTCTCGCACAGGGACAAATGCTGTGATGTTTTCATCTTGTTCGAGTCTCAGCATATTGACGATGGCTCTTCCCTTTGCGGCTTTGCCAAACTCCGGAACTTCAAAGACTTTGAGCCAATAGCATTTGCCTCTATCTGTGAAGAAGAGGATATACTGATGGTTTGTGGCGACGAATATGTGTTCGACAAAATCCTCCTCTTTAGTTTCCATGCCGCGAGAACCAACGCCTTTACGCCGTTGTGTTCGGTAACTGGATACGGGGATGCGTTTTATGTAACCTTCGTGGGAGATGGTGATAACCATGTTCTCGTCGGCTATCAAATCTTCTATCTCAAACAGTCCGACTTCATCGACAATCTCTGTTCTCCGTTCATCCCCGTATTTGTCTTTGAGTCCTAAAAACTCCTGTTTGATAATATCTTTGATAAGTTCTTCGCTTTCCAGAATAGCGCGAAACTCCTCAATTTTGACCAGTAAATCGGCGTGTTCTGTGTTGATGTCATCCCTTTCGAGGCTCGTCAACCTTCGCAGTTGCATGTTAAGAATTTCATCCGCCTGGAGTTGGGAAAGTTCAAAGTTTGCCATGAGGTGTTCGCGCGCTGTTGAAGGTGAATCAGCGGCTTCAATGATGGCGATAACCTCATCAAGATTACTGATGGCTATGCGCAAACCTTCGAGGAGATGTTTGCGACGTTCGCATCTATCCAGGTCAAATTTGGTGCGTCGTCTGATAACCTCTCTGCGATGTTCCAGATAGTGCCAGATAATCTCTTTGAAGTTCAACACTTCAGGTTGCCCATCGACCAAACACAACATGATAGCGCTGAAGTTTCTTTGCATCTGGGTGTGTTTGTATAGTCGGTTCAGGATAACCTGCGATATTTCGCCTCGCCTTAATTCGATTACGATGCGAATATCCTCGTCCGATTCATCCCTGACGTCAGTTACGCCTGTGATTTTTTTGTTTTCAACCAATTCGTATATTTTTTCTATCAAATCACTTTTCGTCACCTGATATGGAATCTCAGAGATGATGATACTTTCCTTGCCTCCCCTCGCCCGCTCGATTACAGCTCTTGCGCGCATTGTAATGCTTCCTTTGCCAGTCGTATATGTGTCCTTTATTCCTTTGCGTCCTACTATCAATCCTCTTGTGGGAAAGTCCGGTCCGGGGACAACCTCCATCAAATCTTCGACGGTAGCATCCGGGTTTTCCAGCAGTATGATGGCTGCGTCAATGACTTCGTTGAGGTTATGCGGGGGGATTTTGGATGAGTAACCGACGCCAATTCCAGTCGTGCCGTTTAGTAGCAGGGCGGGCAGTTTTGCAGGGAGTACCTTTGGCTCAGTCGCAGATTCTTTGTAATTTGGCTGGAAATCAACGGTATTTTTTCCGATGTCTACCAGCATTTCGCCGGCAATCTCTGTGAGCCGGGCTTCAGTATATCTCATGGCACCAGGTGGGTCCGCGTCGATAGAGTTGTGAACAAACACACCGCTGGCGAGCAAAAAATTGTGGTACTTATCCACAGTAATGTCGTATACATCAGCGCATTCGTCCAACCAACGCTTGGAGATAACGCGATGATTGTATTTTTTGGCTTCATATTGACCAGTAGCGGGCTGAAGCACCCTCAAATAGTCATTTAGCCCTTCTTTGACAGGGGCTGTATCAAAGTACCCAGGCATGAGACTATCGCCCTCGGTCAAGTGTTCGGCTGCCCGGTATGTTCCGTCGCGCAGCATAAACTTGTGGTCAAGAGTACACCGGATAGTTTCTCCATTGTCGAGCGTCAACTCAATCAGGCGCGCGTTACGACGAGTCACCCGCGCGTTTTTGCCTTCACCTACCACAATGCGCCCGTTTTCATCAACCGAGTAGACGTAGAAAACCTCGTCTGAGTCCAACTCGGCGAGTTCCGCAAACGACTTCTCTGTGCCATCCAGGAGCTTAATCCTGGTATCGCCAGTGAAACAACCAAAGTTTCCCTGCCCGTCAATGAGTGGGTATCGCATAGCAAAATCCTGCGCCATTCTTACCAGTGTCATATAAATTGGTCCATCGCCGTGCGGATGGTATTCCTTCATCACCTCCCCCACAACTGCCGCGCACTTGTCATGTCGTTTGTCGTGCGTCAATCCTATCCTGTTCATCGCGTAAAGAATCCTGCGCGTACTCGGTTTTAAGCCATCCCGCACATCCGGGATAGCGCGATTTGTGTTTACGCTCATCGCATAAGTCAAATAAGATTCTACCAGTTCGTCTTCGATGTAACGTGTGATAATTTTTTCGCTGGTTGGTTGTGCAAGCATGCTTTTTAACTCCTAAATTTTACTGATTGTTTGATAATTCAGAGACAAGCCTTATGGAGGAAGAATTACGAATAGTAAAGAGTAACAGTTCAATTCACTCTTTACTCTTTACTTGTTACTACTCAGGTAAAAAACAAGTCAACGTGAGCTTTACCCAGTGTGATAACACACAATTACGCACCGTAAAGGTCAACTTTCCCTTGCGTTCCGTATTTTTCGATAAATTCCCTTCTCGGTTCGACTTTTGTTCCCATCAGGATGGAGAACATTCTCTCCGCTTCAACAACATCCTCAAGTTGGATTTGCAACAGGACGCGTTCATCCGGGTCCATTGTGGTTTCTTTGAGTTGTTTGGCGTTCATTTCAGCTAATCCCTTATAGCGGTAGATTGTCAATCCGCGCCTGCCGACATCGATGATTTCGTCTATCAGTTCCCAGACAGAATTTGCACCACGCGTGCCGTTTTCGCCATCTTTGAGGCTAAATAGCGGCGTAGCGTGAGTGGCTTCTGTCGTATCCTCTGCTCCTTTGCCCTCACGGTTGGACAACTTGAAATCTGCGGGGAGTACATCGTGTTGACGCAAAAACTCCATCAGTTCATATAGTTCTTGAATTTCTGGCATGTCGGATACATCCTCAAAAACTGATTCCCTGTGGTTAATTTCCTCATCGTTCTGGTCAATCTGTATTTGCATCTGAACATCATCGTCGCTGCCGAGGATGTCGTTCATCTCGTCGCCCTCGAATCTGTAAAACTCTCCTCTTTCAGTTTTGATTCTGTACAGTGGAACCCGCTCTCCTTGCATATATTGGGAGAACAGTTTTTCGGTATCCATCCCTCTTCTCGCTAAGTCACTCACCAATTTCTCCACTCGACGTATCCACGATATGATGTCCTGATATTGTAGTTCAGTATAAGTTTTTTTGCGTCTTTTGTTCAGAAGCGAGGTTTTCTCCATCGCCAACTGTAGCAGAAAATTGTTCATCTGCTCTTCATTCTGGATATACTGCTGTCTTCTACCGACTGACACTCTGTACAACGGCGGTTGAGCGATGTAAAGGTGTCCTTCTTCGATTAACTGTGGCATCTGACGATAGAAAAAGGTCAAAAGGAGGGTGCGGATATGCGCGCCATCAACGTCTGCATCTGCCATCAAAATGATTTTATAATAACGGAGTTTTTCCAGATTAAAATCATCCTTGCCGATGCCTGTGCCGAGTGTGCTGATGATTGAAACTATCCCCTCATTGGATAGGACTCTGTCCATCCGCCATTTATCGACGTTTATGCCTTTTCCCTTTAGCGGCAGGATTGCCTGAAATTGACTGTATCGCCCTAATTTAGCGGTACCGCCAGCGGAGTCTCCTTCGACTAAGAAAATCTCACATAGAGCCGGGTCGCGTTCACGGCAATCGTGCAACTTACTTGACCTCAAGAAGGAGTTTAAACCACCCTTGCGGATAACCTCCCGCTGTTTTCTGGCGGCTTCCCGCGCTTGAGCGGCGAGGATGCCTTTTTGAATAATCTTTTTTGCCACATCCGGATTCTCTTCGAGATATACGCCCAGTTGTTCGTTTAAAAAGGTTTGTACGATGCCTTCCACTTCGGTGTTGCCAAGTCTTGCTTTTGTTTGCCCTTCAAATTGCGGTTCCGGAACCTTGATGTTTATCACCGCCGCTAAACCTTCTCTTATGTCATCGCCAGATAGACTTTTTATTTTCGTGTTTTTAAGGATGTCATTATTTTTGGCGTAGGAATTAATCGTTCGAGTCAAAGCCGATTTGAACCCGCTTTCGTGAAATCCGCCATCAGCCGTGCGGACGTTGTTCGCGTAGGAAAAGATGTTCTCCGAATATTCATCGTTATACTGAAGGGCTATCTCTACATAGACGTCGTCTTTTTCGCCTTCAAAATAGATGGGATGAGGGTGCAAGACGTTCTTGTTTTGATTGTAATACTGTACAAAAGATGCTATGCCGCCTTCATATTGAAATGTTTGTGGTTCTCTCTGGCGGCCATCTTCCCTCTCCCTTTCATCTTTTAAGGTTATCTTTATCCCTTTATTGAGGTAGGCCAATTCTCGCAACCTTTCCGTTAACCTATCGTAACTGAAAATTGTGGTATCAAATGTCTCATCATCGGGCATGAAAGTTATCGTAGTGCCAGTCCTCTTGCTTTTGCCTTTTACCTCTAATTTTGTAACCGGAGTACCTCGTTGATATTTCTGCTGGTAGATGTTTCCATCTCGTCTTACCTCTGCCGTCAGCCATTCGGAGAGCGCGTTGACACATTTTAGCCCGATGCCGTGCAATCCTCCGGCGGTTTTGTATCCCACAGCACCTCTACCTTCAAATTTTGCTCCAGCGTGCATCTTGGTTAATGTAACCTCCAGGGCTGAAAGTCCACTTTCGTGGATATCCACGGGAATCCCGCTGCCATCGTCCACTACAGAGACGCTGCCATCGGCGTATACGATAACTTGTACCTCTGTGCAAACGCCTGCGGAAGCTTCATCAATTGCGTTGTCTACCAGCTCAAAAACTAATTGGTGTAGCCCAGATGGACCGGTACTCCCAATGTACATGCTTGGACGCCTGCGAATACCCTCTAAACCTTCGAGAATTTGAATGTCCTTTGCTGTGTATTCCCTGTTTTCCATGATAATATACCCCCTAATCCCCCCCCTTAATGCTACGTTCCCTGTAGCTCTACCTCGTCACCGGATTGACTATTGAAGATTGCCCCCCGCATGAATGCGGGAGCTTGAAAAGAATGAATTGACCGGGAGCGCAGATTTTGCGCTCCCGTTTGACCTTCTCAATTGACTATTGAAGAATGAAGATTGTAAAAACCAAAGCACTGTGGTTTTTTTCTTTTTAATCTTCAATCTTCAATCAACAATCTTCAATTTCTCTGTCAGGGGGATGTTTTTGTTTTTGGGTTAATTGAATCTTTCAATTTTAGTAATTTTCCATGCGATGTAAAAAATCGCCTGAGTACATCCTTAAGTTCTTTATCTTCCACACCGGCGACGACTTGTTCAATGCGCTCAAGCATTTCCCGCTCAAGCTCAATATCGCCAAGGTTCGCGTTGTCGATGATGTCATCAGTATTGAGGTGAGAGAATCGCTTAGGTTCAGGGACGTTGCCGAGTTTGAACTCAATATCTTTGACGACATCCGAGTCGAGTTCTTCATTCAAGCGGTTTATGAGTTTTAGTTTTAGCAAATTCAATTCCGTCAACCGAACGGAATCGCTGACTACAACTACCATATTCCCATCGGAGATACTATTTGGTTGAGCGTACGGGGCAAATTTTTCCCCAACCATGCTACTCCATAAAAACATTGCTTTGTATTCGAGTATTTTTTTGTCATAGCCATATTTGCGGAAGAGTCCCTCTAATATTTCGCCTAATCTTTGTGTTTGAAGCATGATGGTTTTATGTTCAGCGGATATAAAAAGTGTGAGACAACACCATATACACAGCGTAAAACGCGGGGCGTGAAGAGTGGAGAGTAAAGTAAAAATCACTTTTTACTATTCACTTCTGTTGCAATAGTTCCGCTCTTTACACTGAAGATTGCGCACTCTGAAAGGTTTACGCATAAATTATCGAGTTGGGTTGTTGTTACAAATACTTGAACGCTCAATTTGTCCAATAGGTTAAAGAGAAAAGTCGCTCTATTTTGGTCTAATTCAGATGCGACATCATCAAGGAGGACAATCGGCAGTTCATCAATCTCGTCCCTGATTAATTCTAACTCAGCGAGTTTGAGGGATAGAGCAGCAGTGCGTTGTTGTCCTTGTGAACCGAATCGCCTGACATCAAAGTTATTTATCAAAACGGTCAAATCATCCCGATGCGGGCCGGAACTTGTAGAGCCTCTGAGAGTATCTGCGTATAGCGACTGAGAAAGCGCGTTTTGGTAGCAGGATATCAAGTCTTCGTCGCCAGTATACTCAAAACTTTTTTTGTAACTGACGTCCAGATACTCCTCTGAGTTTGTCAGTACATTGTGTTTCTCTTGCGCGAATAGGGCAAGTTTGGCAATTACCTCCTCGCGCTTTCGTATAAGCCCAACTCCCGCTTCGAGCAATTGTTCATCCCAGGGTGCGAGCAAATCATTTGTCGCGCGTTTATCCTTAATCTGTTTGAGCAATTCATTTCGCTGTTTCAGGATGAGATGATACGTCTGAAGTTGTTGTAAATAAGTCGGACTGATTTGAGAGATGAGGATGTCCAGAAATTTACGCCGGTCAGTTGGTGAACCCTTCACAAGCGCCAACGATTCAGGAGAAAACATCACAACGTTGGTCTGTCCAATGAGACGCGAGATTTTGGGTTGTATTTTGCCGTTTATCTTTACCCGTTTCCTACTACCGATTACATTCGAGATTTCTATAACCGTATCCGTCAACCCAGATATAAGACAACCTTTTAAGTAAAACCAATCCGCTCCATGTTGTATCAATTCATCATCAAGATGGGTTCTGTGTGACCTAGCAGTGCTGAGAAAATAGATAGCTTCCAGCAGATTAGTCTTCCCCTGCGCATTGTCGCCGACTATCAAATTCATAGAACTGGCGAATTTCAATCCCATGTCAGCATAATTGCGAAAATTGCGTAAAACTAAGCTTTTCAACCGCAAAATCCAATCTCACTCACTTTCTTGTTCAATTATCTCTACTCAATGCGCATTGGCATAATCAAACACAGGAATTTTTCATCACCGGCTGGGGTTATTACTACTGCACTTAGAGAATCCTTCAAGCTAAAGAAAACTTCCTCCGTCTCAATATGACTGAGAACGTCTTCTGCGAACTTAGCGCTAAATCCAACGGATATATCTGCGCTTCCGCTTTTAAGTTCCATCTCTTCATGAGCTTCGCCGAAATCAGGAGCGCTTGCAGAAATTTTTAATGTGCCGTCTTGGAAATCTAACCTTATCAAAAGCGTTTTCGGGTTTGCCAGAAGCGAGACGCGCTTGACAACCGATAGTAGCGTTTTAGTTTCGACGCTAACCCGAATATCATTATCCTCGGGGATAATCTTGTCATATTTGGGATATTCTCCTTCTACAAGGCGAGAAGTTAGCGTAGCCTCATCATTTGAGAATATTATCTGGTTTTCAGAAATAGAGATTTTCAGTTCATCGGCATCAACAAAAGTCTTCTTCAATTCGTTGATGGCTTTTATCGGAATGATAACCCCAATCTCTTCGGTTACCGATTCAATCGGGTCAACGGATAACGTAGCTAATCTCCTGCCATCGGTTGCCACCGCTTTGGTGTTCTCCGGCGTGAGGTGAAGAAACATGCCATTTAAAAAATATCGACTCTCTTCAGTAGATGCGGCAAAAGAGGTTTTATTTATCATATCTATTACGGTAGCCGCGCTCATTGTGAAGAAGTCATCCTGCATTGACAACAGTGGCGGGAATTCCTCGGCTGATAACCCTGGTAGGGTGTATTTTCCGCGTTCGCATTCTATTTCAACCCGGTCATTTGCAGTAACGGCAAGCCTCACATCCGCCGGGGGAAGTTCACGAACAATTTCAGCTAACTTTCGGGCGGGAACAGTCATTGAACCCGGGGTGGCAATTATGCCAGGTACAGATACCTTTATCCCAACCTCTAAGTCAGTTGCTGACATCTCAATCTTATCGTCGTTAGCTTCAATCAGAATATTAGAGAGAATCGGCAATGTGTTTCTGGTTGCCGCAACTCCTTGCAACACTTGAACAGCTTTCAGTAAGTCTGATTTTTCAAACGTTAATTCCATTTAAAAATCTCCTTGTATAATATGTAGGTTGAGATTCAGATTTCGACAGAGAGATGTCGATTTGTGAAAATCGACCTACGGGTTTCGTATCGAAACCTCCTTAGTTGTTGGCAATGTTTTCCCTGAGAGTTACTGAGTTTTAATCGAATTTGCCTCAAGCGTATCATGTTTATATTATGCCACACTGGTATGTAATTTGTCAAGACAAAAAGTTGTTATTTTAGCACCGATATGATATTATATTATTGCGCGTGAATACGCTGGAGGAATTAAGAATGTCAATGGCTTTGAGCAAAAAAGATAAGCAAATGCTGGACGGCGAACACGGGGAAGCATCCCGGCTCGCTATGTCTATCCTTGTGAGAATGGCTGAGGTTTATGGTGCCACGGAGATGATGGATGTTACCCAAGCTCACATTGACGGCTGTGCCTTGTTATGTGAATCTGGCTTAGAGTTTGCCGAGACTCTGGCAACATTAGGAGGGAGAGTTTCCATCCCCACTACCTTGAATATGGTTCCTCTTGACCTTCAGAACTGGAGGCAATTCGGGATACCCGAGGACTTTGCTGCCGAGGCAGTCAGGCTGGCCAAGGCTTATACAGATATGGGATGTATTCCAACATGGACTTGCGCGCCCTATCAAGGCTACTTAACCCCCAGGTTTGGTCAGCAAATAGCCTGGGCTGAATCTAATGCCATCGTCTATGCCAATTCAGTCCTTGGGGCAAGGACAAATCGGTACGGAGATTATATGGATATCTGCGCTGCTATAACAGGGCGAGTACCTAAATACGGGCTTCATCTAAAACACAATCGCAAAGGGCAGGTTCTTTTGCAGATAGTGGGCATTGAGCCTGCCATATTACAGGAGGATACTTTCTACCCCGTGTTAGGGCATTTCCTTGGGCTTGTGGCACGGGATAAGATTCCTGTAATTGAAGGACTCCCTGCCGAGGCAACCGGTGACCAACTGAAGGGCTTGGGTGCGGCTGCAGCCTCTTCTGGTTCAGTGGCTCTCTTTCACGCAATCGGCGTGACACCAGAGGCATCTACTTTAGAGGAAGCCTTCCAAGGTGGCGTTCCAGAGCAAGTCATCGACATCCATCTCTCTGATTTGCTGACAGCACGGGCAGATTTATCCACGGCGGAGGAAGGAGCTAAACTCGATTTGGTTGTTTTAGGCTGTCCTCATTTCTCCTTCGCTGAATTCGAGCAACTTGCCGAACTTATACAAACTGAGAAAGCTCAGTCAATTCACCCGGATGTCAAGTTCATCATTACTTCTAACCAGCTTGCCTATTCCCTGCTACAGAGAAGCGACTTGATGGCCATGTTAATAACCTTTGGTGTCCAAATCACCCTTGACACTTGTGTCTTTCATACACCGATAGTCTCTTCAGATGTGAAGGTAATGATGACCAATTCAGGAAAATGCGCCTACTACGCACCGGGCGAGCTTGACGTACAGGTTGCCTTTGGGAGCATGGCTGATTGTGTGCGGGCTGCCACAAGGGGGCATGTATGTTGGGAGGAAACATCATGGACAAAATCTTAATCGGTACGCCAGTGATTGCCGGCTCGGCAGAGGGCGTAGCTCTCGTTTCCAAAGAGCCTCTAAGTTTCTGGGGCGGATTCGATGCTCGCACCGGTGAGATAATTGACCGACGTCATGAGCGTTCAGGAGCAATCGTTACGGGACGGATATTCGTTTTCCCACAGGGAAAGGGTTCCAGCACTGCGAGTGCTGTTTTGTTGGAGAGCATCAAGGCTGGCACAGCACCCGCAGCCATCGTCAACCTGAAGGTAGAGCCAATCTTAGCTTTAGGTGCCATCGTCGCAGACGAACTATACCACCAAACCGTACCTATCGTGGTTCTGCCAGAAGATGCCTTTTATTCAATAAAAGAAGGGGATAACCTCGCCATTAAACCCGATGGCACGGTTATCCAATTTCAATAAATGGAGGGAAATAAGGATGAGATTCACAATTTTTTGTATATGCGTTTTTTTGTCACTTAGCTTCGCACAAGGAGTCGGCGCGCTGACCGATAATTTTAATGATGGCAACGATAATGATTGGAAGCCGATTCAAGGAGAATGGAGTGTTGAAAAAGGGGAGTATATCCAAGATGACCTAACATGGACGACTACAGCAACTCATGAAACTTACACCCGTAGCTACTTCGGGGAGGAAGATTGGGAAGAATATACTGTTGAAGCGAAAGTCCGTATAGAGGAGGGCGGTGATTTAGCGCCTATCATCGGGATTTTCTTCCGAGTGACTGAGAAGTCGGAGGACGGAGATTATTATCTTTTCCGGCTTGACCAACGCGCAAGCGAAGGACCGGGGCTCATCAAAGCTCCCAATGCGACTGTGATAATTAATAACAATAAGCCTGCCGAAATCGGACGTGATTACATTCTGAAAGTCGAAGTCAAGGGAGACGAGATTAAGTGTTATGTGGACGGAGAATTGGAGATTGAGGTACAAGATGACTCTTTCCCACAGGGTGCCATCGGAGTCGGAACCTTCAACGCAGAAGGACATTTTGACGATGTAACCGTCAACGGTAAAGGCATCCCAAGTCCGGTCTTCCCGAAAGGAAAACTCGCCACCACCTGGGGACGGATAAAACACCAATAATGTTTTGTCCCAATTTAGGAAGAGCTTTGGGCGTTGTTGTATCTATCCTGACGAATACCACATTCGTGAATTTGCGAACGAGTAAAGAGTAATAAGTAAAATCATTACTTTTTACTCTTCACTCCTTGCTTGCCAGGTTCAAAGGCACAAACCCCAATAGCGCTCTCTATATAATATTTCGTCAATTCATTGCTATCGGGCGCTGTCCGTGAACCCTTGTTTTTTCCCAAGCGAAATACGAAACACACCTCCGTCCATTGTTCCCGCATAGAGGGTATTTCCTGACACTGCCAATGACCGAACGTCGCGATGCATTGCCCCAACAGGCTGCCACGAGTCGTCGTCCTTATCCAGGCGGAAAACACCGCGATAGTGAGTGCCTGCATAGAGTGTCGTTCCTGAGACCAACAGCGCTGTAACGGTTGTGTCCGTCAATCCTGTATTAACTTGCATCCACGAGTCGCCTCCATCCGTTGAACGGAAAACGCCATCCCCGAAGGTTCCCGCGTAGAGGGTTGTCCCTACAAACACCAAATTCATGATACTTCTACTCGGCAATCCTTCGTTGATGTGTGTCCATGACTTGCCTCCATCCACCGAACGAAAAATATTTCCCTTGGCGGTGCCTGCATAAAGTTTCGTTCCTAACACTGCCAACGCATCAATGCACTCGCCTTGCACTCCAAGATTTGTCCATGAGTCATCGCCCACTTCTAAACGGAAGATACCCTCCCCAGAAGTACCTGCGTAGAAGGTTGTTCCTGTTACTACCAAAACCCGGATTGCACTCAATTTTGAGTTGACTTCTATCCACGCATCCCCTCCATCTTCCAGGCGAAAAACACCACCGGGCAGTCCAGTAGCATAGAGCGCAGTTCCCGAAACAACCAACGCAAATATGTGCGGAAGTCCGTATGAAGTCATTAATCCTGTGTTGATGGCTGCCCACGATTCTCCTCCATCCACTGTTCGGACTATCCCATCATTTGTTGTCCCATAGAGGGTTGTACCAAAAAACACCAAATTGCTGACGATTGTGTTCGTCAATCCGTTGTTGATATCTATCCATGAGTCTTCCCCGTCTACCAATCGGAAAACGCCGCCTCCACTTGTTCCCGCATAAAGAGTAGACTCCGACACAACCAACAATGAGTGGATGAGACGGTTTGTCAATCCAGTGTTGATTTCCGTCCATGAGTCACCCTCATCCGTTGAACGAAAAACTCCGCCTCCAAAGGTACCTGCGTAGAGGGTTGTTCCAGACATAGCCAACGCCGAGACTGAATGCTTCAATGATTCTGAGCCTATCCGAGTCCATGAATTGCCCTCATCCACAGAACGGAAAAGCCCGTTGACCATTCCCATATAGAGCGTATTTCCCAAAACAGCCGATGAGTCGACACGTCGTTTTATCATAAATTTGCTAACGGGCACTGGGTTGACACCTGCCTCTATTTGTGCCTTGATAATTGCTTCCGGGTTGTTTCGAGGCGCTACCAATCCTGCGTTGATGGATGTCCACGAGTTACCCCTATCCCTTGAGCGGAATACGCCATCTTTTGTGCCTGCGTAGAGGGTAGTTCCCATCGCCACTAATTCCCGAATGTGCAGACTTGCCAATCCGTTGTTGACCGGTATCCATGAATTCCCCCCATCTTCTGAACGGAGGATGCCACTTGGAATGGTTCCTGCGTAAAGGGTATTACCCATTGCTAACAACACTTGGACACTTTTGTCTTCAAAGCGTGTAACTTGTTGCCACGATTTCCCCCCATCAGTTAAGCGGAAGATATCACCTGAAGTTGCGTAGAGTGTATCTCCCATCATCACCAACGAGGAAATGTAAATCCTGCCTCGATGTACCGTTAAGCCTGTGTTGGCAGGTATCCATAAGTTGCCACCATCTGATGAGCGAAGAATGCCAGCCCCTTGTGTCCCTGCATA
>CAZRLY010000010.1:12136-42101 GCA_964601015.1 uncultured bacterium | reverse complement strand
AATATCCACTCCCTTTTTCAACATGGAAAGGGCAATTTCCTCTTCTCTTTTCTTGTGTCCTTCTTGATGCCCTTTCTCCTGCCCCTCCTCAAAAGCATCTTGCTTGGTTCTTTCCCAAGCCGCCTCATCCTTGATTACCTTGAGTTCCTGCGGAGTGATGCTGTCGCTCTTTATCTCCGAGATTACTGTCTGGAGAGCGGGGTGAGAATATTTGGTCTCATCGACTTGTTCGTCCAGAGAATCAGCGATAAGCTCAAGCCACTCTTTTACACTTTCAGGAGTCTTTTCATTCAGTAGATTGGGATTTAGAAATATAAGCCTGTGCGGATAAACTCCTAAACGCTCACCAAACTCGTTGACCGGATCCATGTTGCTAACTGCATGACTGAATTTGGGAATCTCTTCCTGCTTGTGCGACTTACCTGTTACCACAACTACTGTGTAGACAGTCTTGTTGAATCGATAATCTGTGTAAGTTTTGACCTGCTGTGCCAATGCTATGAGGTGGTAGTAAAGAAAACGGTCAAAAAGATCTTCTTCTCGAATGTGCTGAAGCTCGACTATCACACGCTTTGCGGTGTCTTCTGCAAAAAGGTCATATTCTATGTCAACAAAACCTACCGGTTCAGGATACCTCCATCCAGCAATCACTCTATCCACATGGATTTCAACTCCTAAGACATCTTTTACAAATTGACAGAATACCACAGGCTTGCCAAAAGCCTTCTTAAAAGCTGTATCGTATCTCAAAGGGACAACAGCTATCATCTTTCTCCCTCCCTTATGAGTTTTGTGAAAAATTGGGTAATAAATGTGGTGGCGTAGCTCTGTCTCGCCATGCGTAGTGGCGTAGCTCTGTCTCGCCACTTTTAAGCTACAAGTGTCCGGTTACAAAGCACTATGGTATGATTAAAGTTTTTAGAGAGCTTTGGCTATCAAGAGCTTTTGTCTCCTTTTCAAAGACATCTGCTATTTCGGTCAGCTTATATTTCACTGAGTGCTCAAATACGATATCCAAGTTAAAAACTCCCCTCTGAACCGCCCGATACGCTTCTCTCATATTCTCTATTGACCGCAGTTTGGTATAGTGCATCGCATTGAGATTGCGTATTTCTAAACCATCTTCGTGGAAGCGGTGAAAGCAAAACTCTTTAACTGGCGCATAGCTGTCACCATATATAGCCAAGATTCCATTGTGTTTGACCATTCCCAGTGACTGAACGATGCCCACTCCGGTACCGCCGACCGAATCTATAGCGACATCCACACCTTCGCCGTCTGTAAGTTCATTTACTACTTCTATTGTGTCTACCTCATTGGCATTTATGACATGCTGTGCCCCCAGTTTCTTGGCAATGTCAAGCTTGGACTCTACTACATCCACAGCGATAACCTTGGAAGCACCGGACTTAATCACTCCCTGCAACAGAATGTTGCCAGCAAATCCCATACCGTTTACGGCAACTATATCCCCCAGTTTTACTCCCATATATAAAGCACCCCAAACTGCGCAGCCTAAAGGCTCATAGAGGCATCCCACTGCGAAGGACACACCCTCAGGTATGGGTTGCACATGGGATGGCCCGCTGGCCCAATAATCTGTGTAGGTAGGATAGTCCAGACTGCCCACTTTATCTCCCACTTTCACTTTTCCACCTCCCAGGTACTCATCGACGGCGCTACCCACCTCAACAATAGTTCCCCCTCCTTCATGTCCAAAGGGCCCCATTGGGTAGGAATGTGAAGCACTTCTATCTTTGTGCCGTGCTCCGCTTTGAATTTCAGGTTCTCCTCTGGCTTCGTCTTGTTCTCTAACAGTTATGCCACGATAAAAGTAGCGTTCGGAGCCACATACAGATGCTTGATGAGTTTTCACCAAAACTTGATTAGGTGAAAGTTCGGGTAAAGTTATCGATTCAATCTTTATCTTTCCTGGTTCTTCTAAATATACCACTCGGGTATCTACCATTGATTACCTCCCGGAATATGCAAAACAAATTTAGCGCGCAAAACAACCGCTGCCGGTTTCAAATTCCTCAACTAACATTTTAGCATCTTTTTTGCATCGGGTCAACACAAATTGTTGAAAAGCTCGCTTCGCCTTGGTTTCGATACGCTTCGCTACGGGCAAAAATACACTCCGCTGATTTTTGCACTCCTGCCCGGAACCCTATATGAATTTAAACCATTGGGCATTATATCCACTCAAAGCCAAAGAGTTCCGCTGCTCTTAGCTTGAAGCACAAGGTAACCTTCCCTCCTTCCTTGGTGCCGATGTCGGTTTGCCCTTGCCAATGAACCGGCATTGCGAGTCCATCTCCGACGATAGGGGTACAATCCTCAGCAGAACGCCCCTGGACTCCCACCAGGCCAACCCGTACCTCACCTGCACGTCGGGTTCGGACATTGAGCAAAAGTTCGCGCCCAGCCGGAGCTATGGGGAAGGTAACGAATTCCCCCTCTTCATCAGCTACCACAGCGCAAAGACGCCCCTTAGGCCACCACGCCCAAGTCCCCCGCGACGCCCCAAGAACTCCCTGCCAGCGGGGATACTTGTGTGGGTAGGATGTACCGCTATAGGGTATGCCAACGCGGTCATCGCCAAGCGGCACCAAATCCTTGCCAGCGACAATGAATTCACTGTCCCACTCCCCGACTTCTCCCGGCGTGATTACCGGCCCACCTGGCACTTCGTTCCAGCAGATGCCGTCTGTGCTTGAGTAGAACCGCACTTCGGAAGTTTGCGTCCACCTGTGGTATACCATCGGAAACATAAGGTGATAGTCAGGAACACCAGGATACGCAGTTCTGCCATTGGTATAAATGTCATCGGAGAGAGAGCCGTGCAAACCGGGCCAGATGAGCGGTGTTATGTGTCCCCAATGATAGAAGTCTTCCGCCTCCGCTCGTCCTATTGTACGGCGTTCGTATGGATATAAGCGGGTATACATGACGTATCTATCAAGCCAGGCATCGCAATAAACCGTCGTGTCGGTGTCACTCCAATGTACCATCAGAGGCTTCTCAATTGGCTTCCAGTGGATTCCGTCTGGCGAGACGGCTGCGTAGATGCACCCAAGTCGCTCCTCCCTAAGACGCATGTCCCGATACCGAGGATGGAGTTTGCTGTATTCTTCCCATAAAAATGGTCGTTCGGGTTCGGGCGGGACAGCCATGTAAACAACCTTGTAGCGTTCCTCCGACGGGCCTTTTTCATCTATGAAGTATGTAAATCCGTCAAAACTTCTTTGCCCAGGAACCTCAATAGGACACCGAGCTTTCTCAGCCCACTCGAAGCCATCTTTAGATTCGTGATAACTTATCTCCACTGAGATAGGTAAGTCTTTAGAGTAGGCACCAAGGTTTTTGCCTGGCGGATATTTCACGTCGAGTGACCAAGAGCGATACAGTCCATCCTCAAAGATTACGCGCGGCCCGCGGCGTGAAGCCTTCTTGGGCAACGGCTCGTATTTCTTAGCCTTTTGAGCGACCAAACGCACACCGCGCGGAACGGAGCCCATCTTTGCGATTGCCTTAATTTCGGGTTCCGGCGGACCGGCTACGGGAAGTCTATCTCCTGAAGGAGAAACCCATTCCAGGTTTGAACATCGGATATGACGATAGTCAATGAAGAGATATGTTTTCTGCAAAGATGTAGAACTTGTCATCGAATTTCCTCCTGATATGATTTGACTTTGGTAAATTGGAATGTAGCCCAAAATTCTATTTTGGCTCAGAACGAGAAACTGGTCCTATTTCCCGCCCCCTACGATGAACTGAGCTTCGTTTATCGCTGACCACTTGCTTTTGAACTTGCACCTTGCTTTAATGGTGGTAGGAGCATTTAATGGGATTGCGCCAGTATACGCTTGAGCCGATGGAGCAATGCCGCCACCGGGCAAACGTGGGTTCGTATTGTCTGTGGTATAATAGATGGTTCCCTGCTTGCTGGAGATGCTCAATTTAAACCCAACAGGAACCGTCCCGCCTCGTTGGCTGTATTCGGGCGCGTCCAGCGGATAATATCCCGCATTACGCAACTGCCGAATGATTATTTTTGTGCGTCGTGGGAAGTAGCGCTTTCGTAAACGGTTAAGTTCAGCCTTCCACTGTTTATCACGAGTCCACCAACCGCCACCCCAACGCGCTGTTTCCGCTATCATCGACATGGAAATTTCGTTGGCGCGGCGGACATACAACTCTTCTACCTTTGACGGTGTGAGCACACCATCGTTAAAGAGATGTTTATAAATGCGGTCAGCCAACAACACCCTAAAATCATCATGAACAAGTAATCGAGGAAAAATACTGTCCGGCCCTCCGCACGAGCCATCTTGGATGACGTTGTAATGTACCAGTTGGAAGATAACATCACAGTCCCAGGCAAAAAATTTAAAACCTCCTTGACCAGACACAGCGGGCCCCCCGGCCATCCAATTGTGGTCAGGTTTCCAGTCCCAGGTATTTCCAGCATAAAAATGCAGTAGCATGTAATCTATGAAGTTTTCTACATCAAGGTAATCTTGGATTGCCTGATATTTACCCGTCAGTCTTCTCATCCGGTGCCATGTCGTTATCGTGCTATTGCATGCCGGGCGTCCTGAGTTAATCACCGCATAGTCCTCTTTTTTTCCGCCAAGGTAATCGGCAAGAAAAGCTCGACAGGGGCGCTCCATCATATTGTACTGCCCCCAATAAACCCCGTTGATATATAAATGGACGAACCTTCCGTGTACCGAGGGTTGACCCATCAGGAGTTGGGCATCGTGCATCCAGCGGTTCCTTAAATACTGCGCATCTCCGGGCCGATTGCTCGCCAACCAAAATACCGTGTCGTGGGAGCCGCTACGCAACTGAATCTGGTCAAATTCGTCTACCGCGCCACTGCTATAAGGATGTCCTTCAAAAAGCGGGTATTTCAGGTTGGCACAACCGTATTTGCTGCGGAAAAAGAGGCGAAAACTGGTTTTAGGGTATTGAACACTGGTACCACCAACCACTTTGATTCCAGCGTCCACATGAAAGCCCTCAGTTCCATCGGGATGAAGCATTTCTACGGATGTCTCAATTTCGAGAGAACGATTAATGTGCTTGGATGTAACCAGGGAAATAGAAGGAAGGGAGAGCAGCGAATCTTTCATTTGAGCGCCGTAGACAGGATTCCGGGTAACTGTTTTGTTCATAGTAGGCTGTCGTATAATATCACTGATGAAAACAAAGGTATGCGTGCTGACTTTTGAGGCTGACCAACCGTCCAAATAAGCCAGCGCGCGAACGATGGTAGTTCGGGAAATTGGAATAGGCTTGGTATATAATATCCCTTTCGCAGACGTGGGTTTGCGGTTACCCAGCGTATAACGTATTTTTGCTCCAGCAGTGGGAGAAGTCAGCGTTAAATTAAAGGCATCTTCGTAAAATCCCCTTTCACGGCTGAAATTAACTTCTCCGACAAAACCCAGTGAAACTGAACCCGAGTTGACTGCGCCCGGAGTAGGAGTAATGTTATATCTAAAAGGTACTTTGGCAACCGCATTTTTAGGCGCAATACCATAGGAAACATCGGCTCGTTGAACAGGGAACTCAGGACTAAACTCCGAAACCACCGTAGTCCCATCCGAAGAAACTAACGCAAGATATTCTCCTGCGGCACTTAGCTTGAAATTCGTATGCAACTCCGAAGCTGCATCTGCCCGGTTTTTCTTGGAGGCAAAAACCACTAAGCAACCACCTGATGGAATGGTTACGCTCGGAAGTTTCCATTTTCTCAGATTTATGGCGTCGTCTGTAAGATACCAGCCTGCCAAATTAACGCGCTTTTTTCCATTGTTGTAAAGTTCAATCCAATCAGAATAATCTCCGTCCTCATCCCGCAAGGTATTTTTGTTATCTGCCATAAATTCGCTGATTAGAACGTTAGCGGGTGAGTGTTGAACTATAACCAAAAACCCCAAACAAAGGAGCCATATTGAAGAATACATTTTTTTCATCTCTATCTTGGGGAGACAAGCCTTTCTCCCCCGATAAAACCCGCCGATAAAGCCCGACGACTTCGTCTTGCGGCAAACCCCCTCTTTCCTATTGTGGGCAACAAGATAGCCACTTTACCCCTTCTGATTCTCTGAATACCAAGGGGAGGAAAAAAGTGTAGGCGGAGCCTACACTTTTTGGCTGCTCACCTGCTTTAATCTGGGGTTCTTTACTGAGTAATTTTTCCTATTTGCTCAAGGTTTCACGAACAACCGCTTCAGGTGCGGCATAAGCTTCCTTGAACAACGCCTCAAAACGTTTTTCTTCGATTTGCTCTCGAAGCCGTGCGAGACTTTCCCGCGCCACTTGGTGAGGCAATCCGGTTTGCTCAAAGAGCGCCAGTGCTGCCGCTATTAGCCGCGTTGCTTGTCCATACCTCTCTTGTTCTTCAATAATCATCCCAAGTTTGTGTAGGGAGTCGGCAATGTCGATTTTACTTCCTAACTTCTCAAATATATTCACGCTCTGTCGATAGCAACGCTCCGCCTCTTCATAGTTCCCTCGCAACTCGGCAATTTCACCAAGCCGGCGCAAAGAAATGGCGATGCCAATTTTATTCCTTAGTTCCTTTTTGATTTTCAAGCTCTGTCGGTAGTAACGTTCAGCCTCTTCGTAGTTCTCCTGAAAGTGGGCAATCCTACCAAGTTTGTGCAGAGAAATGGCGATGCCAATTTTATCCTTTAGTTCCTCAAATATATTCAAACTTTGTTTACAATAGTGTTCTGCTACTTCGTAATCCCCTCGGTAGCGGGCAATCACACCAAGCTGGTACAGAGAGCCGGCGATGCCCATTTTATCCCTTAGTTCCTTTTTGATTTTCAAGCTCTGTTGGTAGTAACGTTCAGCTTCCTCGTAGTTCTCCCGAAAGTGAGCAATCCTCCCAAGTTGGTGCAGGGAAACAGCTATGCCACCTTTATCATCCAGTTCCTTTCCCATTGCCAAGCTGCGTTGGTAAAAACCTTCTGCTTTCACAAAATCGCCGAGTGAGTAATGAAGCATCGCCAGGCGATCAAGGAGTGTCATTTCAGCCCGCCGGCGGTCACGATTGTCAGGGGGGAGAAATTCATAATCGGCAAGCAGGTTTTCGATAACAGTTATCCGCTCTTTCTTTTCTTCAAGTGTGAGGTTGAACACTACGGTGGCTTCATCATCAAGAGCATCCTGTGAAGCGTGAGCAAGCACTTCAGGAGGGGATGGGAACCGGAACAAAGATGAACGCCACGAGAAGAAGTCCGGCGCGCCTCGCATGATGGCTGTGATGGCGAAGGCTGGAAGCCAGAAGACAAGAGAGTGGGAGATGTGGCGAGGGAAGAGGTTGCGAGACACATTCAAGTTTGCCACCAGAGGCGAAAATTCCCTTTCGGAGCGGATGGAACGCTCCAAACCGTAGACGAACAAGGCGCGCACACTATCATCAGAATATGAACTGCAACGATCTAATCGTTGCAGTCCAGAGAGCAGTTCGTCAAGCAGTTGCTCAATGGGTTCGGTGAATTCAACCTCGGCTACGGGATAATCGCCCAGAAGTTGACGCAACTCAGAGACGAGTTTGCGGCGTTCGGAAGGCTGGTTGCACTGAACGAAGGCGAGGGTAAACCCCTGTGACCGGCGAAGCATGTTTGCCATCGCCCGTAGTTCTATTTCCCTGTCAACGTCAGGTTGCTCATCGGGAGATTTGCTTTTTGGTGCGTCCTTCACGAACGTTCACCTCCGTTTTTCTTGATAGCCTCCACTGCCCTGTTGAATTTCTCCAATTCTTTGACAACAGGGTTGACAGCATACCACGGCTCTTCGCCATTCATGTATTCCAGAATGCTCAAGTCAGCCAGCATCAACTGATGTTCGTCATCGTTGGGGATATATTTGTCTGGGGCTAAATGCAACTGAGCGAGAAGTTCCCAATGTTTTTCGGGGATGGCGCGGCTATAAGTGTTGATGTGCTGTCGGATGCCTCGCCTTACCGCTTCTTCAGTGAACGGGAGCGCATCCACATAATCAGACGCGCTGCGGAAGTAGATGAGCAAGTTGCGTACATGCCCGCCGCTCATTCGGCAAAGATGCGTAAAAATATCGGGTGAATCAAATACCCTTTCCTTGACACCCGCTATCTTGAATCGACAACGCAACACCTCCCGCATCAACTCCAAACCCTCCTCATACGGCTCACCGTCTTTCTCTTCGACTTTCACCATAGGCAGGACGAACGGCTCTTCCCCAAAGGTTTGCACCAACGACGTTCGTTGCGGGGAATGTATCAGAGGCAACGGAACGGTAAGGACGGTGTGAGCGGCGATTGCGTTCAACTGCTCGCCACCAACAAGGAAGAGCCGATAGTATGTCCCCTGTTCGTTAGCCGGCTCACGCGCATCGGGGATTTTCTCTAAATTGTCTACAACTAACACTAAGTCTTGATACCCACGTTTCTTCAGTTCAATGCGCGCTCTCTCAAGCACAAGGTTAATCTCGTCCAACAAGGACGGCAGTTGCGGGGTCAATTTCTCACGGACTTTGCGGCGGAAGTCAACATCCGCTTTCTTCAAACTCGCTGTGAACTTCGCAAGCTCCGGCAATGAGAACTCCAATTTTTCCATCTCCACAGGGGTTAATGCAATGTCCCTGAGTTCCTCCCAACGTCTCTGGAAATAGGAAGACTCAAGATGTATCTTTTTTTCCCGCAGGGATTCGGCCACGGAGCCAATGACCGACAGGAGAATCTCCGTCACCTCGACATCGTAGCGGTTCACATAATCGTCGGCGTCCATATAGACAGGGAAGAAACGCGTAGCGGGGTTGCCCGATGGATATCTGAGTCGTTCGCACAGGCGCAGAAGTTCCGTGGACTTGCCGCAGCCGGGATGTCCTGAGAATAGCAGATGAGTGTGGGCTGTGGCTCGTCGTATTCGCCGATTTAGCATGGAGACAATCGCTGTGTCGCCTCGTGCGGAACTACAATCCACGTAAGCCCCTTCTGGTGGCGGTTTAAGCGGGTCGCAAATATTGAAAAGACTTGCCATTACGTCCATGAATACAACACCTCCTTTAAATTTGCCAGAAACCGAGTTTTCGCCAAAAACTTGGTTTCTAAGACTACACAGACGTATGTTCCGTCCTTGCGATTACCTCCGCCTGCATGTTCGGGTTCAGATGCACAAAATAATCTGAATAGCCGGCTACTCTGACCAAAAGGTCAAGATAATTTTCGGGGTGTTCCTGTGCGTCCCGCAGAACGTTGGCGCTGACTACGTTGACCTGAATCTCGAACCCGCCTCGTCTGAGGTAGGTTTCGATGAGATTCCTGAGTCCGGCAAGCCCGTCGTCTGTGTTGAGAGCATTCTTTGAAAATCTCACGTTGTGTACAAGCCCGCCGAGTGCCTTCTTGTGGTTCCATTTGGTGGTGGATAGCACTGAGGCGGTTGGCCCGGATTTCTCACGTCCTTGAGCAGCACCGGCACCGTCAGCGAGGGGGAATCCGGCTCTGCGTCCGTCTGGCGTGGCTCCTGTCCCTGCCCCGAAGCTTTCGTGTACTACCCAGCAGAAGAAGCCAGGGACATAGGGGTGCAACCCTACGACATTCGATTCCGTCGTCTCTTCGAGGAACTCTGCATACTCAACGGCAAGTGCGTCAACCTCGCCGTTGTCGTTGCCATAGCTGGGGATGCGGTTGAGGATGCGTTGTCGGAAATCTTCGTGTCCTTCATAGTTGACTTGAAGTATCTCCTGGAATTCGTTGAGGGAGAGTTCCTTTGAATCGCAGACGAGTTCCTTTATCGCAACAAGCCCATCCACTAAATTGGCAAGCCCAACGAAGGAGTTTTCAACCCAATTGTATCTTGCGCCGCCGCGGTCGAAGTCCATCCCTTTCTCTAAGCAGTCGCTGATGAGGCAGCTTGCGAGAGGGAAACATCCCGTCTCCGCCCGACGATGCCAGACACCGTCAAGCCCTTGGGCTGCACCGCGCACAGTCGTGGCAAGGCGTTCCTGAACGCGTGCGTTGAGTTCATCGAATGTGGAAGGTTCGGGGGTTGAGCCATCCGCAACGGAGCCCATCGTTTCCAAGAGTGCCTGCGGACAGTTGAAGTATGGCGCGGTTACCCACATATTGGACGCCCCAACTACCTTAATCTCAACGCAGGTTGAGTTCATGTAGTTGTAGGAGTCGGCTTCGGAAACGCCGTGGTCGCGCAGCCCTGAAGAGATGAGTTCATCATTGAAAAACGCCGGGTCAGCTATGCCTGTACTGAGCATTCGGCAGGCGAAATCGGTAAGTTCCGACGGAGTTCCTTCGTGCCACGCCAGCCCCACTGTGGGGTATACAAGTTGTGTCGCCATGCGGGCTACCAAACACAAATAGGTCAATTCATTCGTCACATCGTTTCCGTCTCGGCCGCGTCCGCCAACCATCACAGATTCAGCAGAACCCGGTCCGAGAATCATGTTGAGTTGGATGTAAAGGCAGCAAATCAGTTCAAGCGCGTCATCCCGGGTGATGCGGCCGGCGGCTAAATCTGCCTCGTAAAACGGGCGCAAAGTTTGGTCCATTCTGCCGGGGGTTGTAAGCCCGTGGTCTTCAGCAAACCAGAAGGCTATGATGGCGAGGTACATTAGCTCTATCGCCTCGTGAAAAGTTGACGGCGGCTCCGTTGAGACGTGTCGGCAGATTTGTGCAAGTTCCTTTGCGAAGGTTGAATTTTCGCAGTCCTCTGCAACTCTCCTTGCATACTCTGAGAACCCCTGAATGGCGATGTCACACGCTTGATAAAATGTCCGCTGCTCCGTTGTCGCAGCAACATCCATTCTGGATTGAATCTCCTCACGGATGCCGCGCACTCCAACCCGAAAGAGCTTCTCGAAATCCGGGTGGAAGTGCCCTGAGTCGCCACCGGGGTAGGGCGGAATCGTTCTTAGAATTTCCTGAACGCTCTCTATCTCCTTAGCCTCTTCTGGAGTAGGAGGACGCAACTCCGGCCTCCCTACGATGCGTTCGCCCGGAGACAAAGCAATCGGCATCTTTTTGAGCCTCTCCGCTGTTCGCCGAGCACGCCATAAGAGCCAGTCCTCGTCGTCCGAATGCTCTGACCAAGATTGCGCATCAATCAAAGATAGTGTCGGAATACCGTGTATGCCTGTCCTTTGCAACTGTAGTGCGGCATTTCGCAACTCCGCTATTTTTGGTCTCAAGGTAAGCGGCACTGTGGCATTGTCGATAGGAAGTTTAATCGTGTTGTCAAAATTGGGTGTCATAATGTTGCTCCTTCCCTTATTTTTGTTCCCATCAATTTTAACACATACCCAGTGTCATTTTCAAATGAAAAAGGTATCACATAGAAATTCCCCGCGTTAGTATTTAGGTAATTTTCAAACAAACTTGCGTCATTTCATCACCACGCTTTAAAGCGGGTGTTTTCACGGCACACTGAAACTGTAAAATTATTGTTGACAAACTGGCAGTTTTTCGATATAATAGAGCTAAACCTGTTTAGGTGCGAGGGGAAAGCAATCGCCCCATACGCGTGAGTCGTAATGCGAAAAACGTGAAGCCTTATGAAGAAGAAAATACTTTGCGTTTTACTAATAATTAGTTTACTTTCGATGTCTGTGGCAAAAACACAGTGCAAATTTCTGGATACAAAAACGCAGGGAAAACTATCTCTTGTCCTTTTGCTCACGGGAATAGCCGTAGTAACTGAATTGTTTGTCAATTTTGACCGTAAAAATGGGGAGAAACTGCATGCGAAACTCGGTCAGCCAGACAAAGCTGTGGAGTTTCAGAGAGGTTTTGACCGTCTTCGAATAGAGTGGTATGGCGAGAAGGAATATGCATTTCGCAACGGAGTCTTGCAGAAGAAGAGATGGCATTTGGAAAAAAAGGAACACCAGCGTGTAAAAAAGACGACAATTTCAACGCTCGTATTTCAGGAGAGAATAACCATTGCTCAGACCAAAATTTTTACGACAGTTGGACAATCTCAGAATAGTCGCCAAAAATGTTTTCAGAGGCAGGATGAAAGGTGAACGGCGCAGTCCGAAGCGTGGGGTGAGTGTGGAGTTTGCAGATTATCGCAACTATCAGATTGGCGATGATTTTCGCTATGTGGATTGGAACATCTATGCCAGGCTAAATAAACTTTTTCTCAAGCAGTTCATGGATGAGGAGAATCTCAACGTCTCCATCCTCTTGGACGTAAGTCGCTCTATGGGTTTCGGCGAACCATCCAAGTTGGATTATGCAAATCAATTGGCAGCCGCGCTGGGATATATCGGGTTGGCGAATTTTGACATGGTATCCGTTTGCGCTTTTGCTGATACGATGGTACGCAGATTTCCACCCGTATACGGCAAGGGACAGATTTTTAAACTGTTTGACTTTCTAAAACATCTCAAAATTGCGGATGGTAAAACTGATATGGCGGCGAGTTTTAAGAGGTATGTAGTAAGTACCAGTCCGGGAGTTGCAATTGTCATCTCAGATTTTTTAGTTCCAAGTGGCTATCCCGTAGCAACGGGCGAAGCGTCTTTTCAAGACGGGCTCAAACTACTTCGCCACCGGCGTTTTGAATCGCGTGTCATACAGGTACTCAGCGAGGAGGAACTAAACCCCACCATTTCTGGCGAACTCAGCCTGACAGACTCTGAGACCAACATCCAAAAAGAACTCACCGTCACTGACAGGGCTTTGGAAAGTTATCGAAAGCGACTTCAGCTCTTCTGCGATGGCTTGCATGATTTTTGTGTATCCCAGAAGATGAGTTGTGTTCGTATCAACACAGATGTTCCGCTTGAGAATTTTATCCTGAAAGATTTGCGGAAAGCGGGCTTTATCGGGTAAAAGCAACGCCAGACAGAGAATTCCTCAATTCACGGATGAAGCCTCTTCACTTCGTTCCGAGCATTGAAAATTTATAACTCATAATTACTTTTATTCGTCAATATTAACTAATTTCTATTCATACATCCGGGAGGTACATCCATAATGATTAAGGTAACAAAGTTTTTCACAGAACGCATTCGTAATACTGTCATTGGTTGGTGGGGATTTGTTTGTCTTCTATTGGGTTACTACATCGGCAAGCCGTCACATACTACAGGCGCAGCCTTATTATTTTCCCTTGCGGCGTTTTGCTTCGCGGCTTCTTGGTTATCAACGCGAATTGCGAACATTGAGAAAAGGCTAAATTCGTTGGAGGAATCAAATGGCATGGGACTCGGTGCAGAATCAGATGGAATATTTTGAATTTTAGCGTACTTACTTAAAATCCGTTAGTCCTACCTATAGGAGTAAAACCATGATTCAATTAGCAAACATCATCAGGGAAAACCCGGGTGCTGTGTTTATAAGAAAGACAGATGCTCTGGATATAAACGATTCCGAAGGTTTTTACAGAGGCGGATATTCTATAGCGCGGGATGTCTTTGTAAAAACTGAAGGACTGGAAGAGAAACTGGTTTTGAAGCCGAATATTACCGTCCCGCCGCCGGTTGATAATCAAGGCAAGATAGTAGATGGCGTCGGTGGTATTGTAACAAACGCGCATTTTATGTTCGGCATAATAGACTATCTGAAGGAATTGGAGGCTGATGACGTACTCGTAGCGGAAGGCGGTGGAAATATGGGACACAGCTACGAATTGTGGGGCTATGAAAAACTGGCTTCACCGCGAGGCATTCCCCTTGTAAACCTGACGAAATCAGAATATCAGCCTGATGAATTAAATTGGGTTACAGTAGACGGCGTTGTGATGAAGGACATTCCACTCGTCAGTCCGATTGGCTCAGAACACTCGTTGCTTATCAACGTCCCCAAGATGAAAACCCATAATCTCGGCATTACGACTTTGTGTTGCAAGAATTTCCAAGGAGCGATTGCAACAGGTTATAGGCATTTTTGTGCCGGTTTAGCCGGTGTTGAAAACTATTCACCGGAAATACTAAAACATTTCCAGCCGAATCTTAAAGAAGCGGTTTTGGCAAACTACAAACGGCATCTTGCGGAAGGGTTTCCGCTATGGGACAAGGGGGACAGCCGTGATGAAATATGGGCGCAACGCATTGGAGATGCCCTGCTTGCTATTAAACCGTGGTTCAACATCGTAGAAGGGGTTATCGGACGCGATGGCACCGCTTTCCGGCAGGGGAAGGATGTACTATGCAATCTTGTCGTTTGTGGAGTTCATCCAGTCCATGTGGATGCTGTTACCACCTATTTGATGGGGCACAATCCAGAAAGGGTGAATTATCTCATGATTGCAAGAGAACGAAGACTGGGCAAAATCAATCCCTCTGAGATAGATGTA
The DNA here is from genome assembly GCA_964601015.1 of uncultured bacterium. GTDB lineage: Bacteria > Poribacteria > WGA-4E > DTYX01 > CAZRLY01 > CAZRLY01. Next base: position 27,783 of record CAZRLY010000010.1, on the reverse strand, counting down.
TACATATTCGGTGACGGCGGGGTTAGCAAATGTACTGATTTAGATAGCATCGGAATATGCAAACTTGGCGTTTATCATTATGGCGATTCGTCAGGGTATCTGTTTTTTTAATACCTTGTAGCCTAAGATTCTATCTTGGCGGTAGCCTTAGCCTGCGGGACGGCACACAGGCACGCCCCCTACGAAAGTTAGGCTACAGGTTATATCTTGAACTTTTGACATAGAATTAAGAGGAGGAATAACAGTGAGTAACGTACCAATGACACATCCCGAAGGAGTTCTGGCAATTCACGAAACGAATTACTTCCACTCGTCTACCTTCGTGGAACTGGAAGGGGGACGCATCCTGCATGCCGCCGGCACTACCTTCACCACCTCCGACGACGGCGGACTCACCTGGTCGAAACCGTTTTCGTATATTGATGCCGACGGGAACAAGGTAGGTGGTGGCGGGACATCTCTGGTGAAACTGTCGGGCAAGGGCATTGGGCTTGCAGCAATGCGAAAGGACACTGGTGCCCGTTCCCCAGAGGAAGAGAGACGGAGCACTCATTTGGTGTTCTGGCGCTCGGAGGACGGCGGCGAGACTTGGGTGCCGCCTGTGCGCGTTACACCACCGGGGATTGGTGTCTATGCCTACCAGGATGTCCTGCTGCACACTTCCTCCGGACGCATCATCTTACCAGTATACATCTCATTGGGGCAATCCACCGGACCGGACGATGTCAAACCTCCCGCGTCGGGAAAGTTGGTAAACGGACAATGGGTTTCCACTGCCGCCCATTTTTTTGACCCACATTTTTCTGCGTCCTACGTCTGCTATTCGGACGATGATGGATTGACCTGGCAACGCAACCGGGACGGGGAGTTGATAATTCTGTTAGACTGGAACGCTATGTATAGTTATACCAACGAACCAACGGTGACCGAAGTGACACCAGGGCGGCTGCTGATGTTCATGCGTAATGGACTTGGGCGTGTTTTTCAGGCTTGGTCAGAGAACAACGGGGAGACATGGACGCGCCCGCAGCCTACCTCGCTGGCGTCGTCTACAGCGCCCGCGCAGATTCGGACGCTGCCCAATGGGCATTTGCTGGCAGTGTGGAACCAGGAGAGCGAGGAAGAGATTAAACGGGGATACAACAGGACTCGTATATCTTCAGCCATCAGCCGCAACGGGGGAAGTGTGTGGGAGTTCTTCCAGAACGTGGAATCAATGCACGAACAGACGCGGGTGGAACCAGGGCCGATTCGTCCAGTACGCCCGGCGGAGTTCCACTTCGAGCCGGGACTGCCAGCGCCTGAACGGGAAAGAGAACACATCGTGCCCGTCGGGTTTCACGGGCGTTGGTCATATCCATCGGTGTTTGTGATGGAAGACCGGGTACTCATAGCCCACACCTATTCAGTTTATGAAGAACACCCCACCCGCGCTGAGTTGATATTGAGCAGTCGGAAGAAGGGCGGCTTCAATCAGAAGTTAAAGGTGTTACCTTTGAGTTGGTTCTACGGCGGGAAGGAGCCGGCGGATAATCCGTTTCTGCCGCGAGTAGACGAGCCAGCGAAGCCGTAAAGCGTTTTTTCCCCACGCTTCACGAAAGTTACTTGACATGCCACCGCTTTTTTGTTATAATTTATAACTTGCCGCGTGCTTGGGGCTTTTTTGCAACCATTAGGAGAAAGGTTTGTGAAAATTTTCTCTACACCAGTTCTGCTCGAATTCCCGCAGATTATTTCTCGTGAGGTGGTTAATATGCAACCCAGTTGGTACGTGCTTCGGACAAAGACGGGGCATGAAGATAGAGTCAGGAGTAGGCTTGAGAATAAAACAGAATGCCTCGGTGTATTGCTTCCAAAAATGGAGGTTATGGTGACAAGAAGCGGAAAGAAGAAAAGATTGTTAAAACCCCTTTTCCCTGGTTATATATTTGTGCAAATGGAACTGCGCGACGAATTCCGGTATGAGGTCAAAAATACGCCTGGTGTTATCAATTTTCTCGCTTCTGGCAACACTCCAATACCAGTCGGAGAAAACGAAATAGAAGACATCATGTCTCTTATGGATGGGACTGAGACAACGGTTGTGCGTCCTGATTTTGAAGTGGGCGATAACGTTAAAATTGTAGCCGGTCCATTTATGGGGCAGACCGGAATTATAAACGCAATTGATTCAAAGAGAAATAGGTTCAAAGTCATTATAGAAATTTTTGGAAAGCAAATCCCAATTGAATTGGCACATTATGATATCGAAACTGAGTAAATTGGCATAAAAAACCCAGTAGGGTATCCAAAGGTTGAAAGGAGGGCTTCGTTTTTCAGACTATTTCCTTTATTAATTTTTCCAGTAACTCCTTTCCTGTTAGCAATTTTAATCTTACTGATAAGACGAATACGGGCATTTCAGAAAGGGCGAGCAGCTTTTGCTCGTCCTTTTCTGTTGTAACCACCAAATCGGCTTTTAAGGCTGCTTGAGAAATCAACTTAAAATCTTCGCGCACATAATCATTGTGGTCAAAAAAATCTAAGAGGGTTGTACTTTTGACATTCAGGGATTGCAACGTCTTCAAGAAGGCTTCAGGGTGTGCGATACCACAGACTGCTAAAACATTTTTGTTTGCCAGAAAGCTCAAGTCGAGAAAGGATTGCGAGCCAATCTGCCGTAGCGAGCGCGGGGCGTGAATGCTTTCTACGATGGGTACTCCCGGCGCATACTTCTTTAATTGAGCACGTATGCTTTCCACATCGTCACTTTGGTCAACTCTGGTCAACAGGATTAAGTCCGCTCGTTTTAGCGATGACTTGGGTTCTCGAAGTGTGCCGGACGGCAGGAGCATGTTTGTGCCGTAATTTTTTCCCTTTTTCGAGAAAAAGAAAAAGGGGTTAAAATCAAGAGGTTGCGAAGCATCAACCGTTACGATGTCCAAATCGCGGGCTAATTTTCTATGTTGAAATCCATCATCAAGTACAATAACGTCTATCTGCCGTCGTTTGACAACCTCAAGCCCAACGAGAAACCTATTCTTCCCGATGACAACGAACACTCCGGGGAGTGAGCGCGCCAACAAATGCGCCTCATCACCAGCTTCTTCGGGTGACAACAGCAATTTTTCTCCATCTGAAACATAATCGTATTCCTTGCGAGTTTTGCTGCCATACCCCCTGGAAATCACTGCGACACGCATCCCATAACCTTTCAATTTTTTCGCTATTGTAATTGCCGCTGGCGTTTTCCCCGTCCCGCCTGCGACGATGTTGCCGATGCTGATGACCGAACATGGAAGTTTCTTTGATTTGAATATACCGCGTTCATAAAAGAAGTTACGCGCTTTTACTATCAGCAAATAGAGCCAGCTTAGAGGTAAAAGCGTCAGCCGTATTAAATCGGGAATGATTCCGCTACGCCGTCCGGTTATGACTTGATAAAGATATTTTATCATCTTAGAATTGCCCGGAAATTGAGATTCGCTGGGAACCGCCCAACTCCTCATGAGATATAAAAGCGTAATCCGCAGTGATTGTAGCATTTCCAAGGGGCAGTTTAAAACCTGCTCCGGCAGTCATTTCGCCCTCTTCCAAGCCAGCGCGCAACGCTATAAGATTTAACAGCCAGTATTCTACTCCATAGTGTAACCTGATTTTAGAATCAGCTTTTTTCGACAAATTACCTCTGTCAGTGTCGATGTCCGCAGAAAAGGTCAATTTTCCAACAATGGGAACGGGGACGTGAAGGGACGCGCCGAGTTTCAGGTTGGGCGAACGGACGAAGGTGGGATTGCTGTTGGTATCCCAGGTTACTCTCGTTCCTGTGGCGTCCTGGAGCATCGCACCGAGATAAATACTGTTGATAGGATTGAACAACACGCCCACATCGAATCCCCAGCCGATTGCTCTGTTCTGGAAAGCCGTTTGACGTAACATCTTGAAGTTGCCGCCCAACGCTAATCTGCTTCCTAATTGTCTGGCGTAAGAAATCAGGATAGCATCATCGGCGTTGCTGAAAGTTTCTGCCTCTATCGGCCTGTCTATGTACATTTCGCCTTCATCTTTTTTCCCATTGCCGTTTGTATCGTGGAAATCGCCAAGGACGCCGTTGTTATTGACATCTTCAAATGTGGTACGCGGAATATCATCAATGCCCATCCGAATCCAACTGACTCCCAGGACTCCAACCCCCTCAAAGTTGTGAACATAGTTTACAAAATTGTATTTCACAAACCCGCTTATCAAAAATCCACCATCAAGCGCTTCAAAAACGTCAGCATACATCGCAGCGAAAGCGTTCGAGTTGATGTTGGTCAAGCCGGCGGGGTTCCAATATGTCGCTGTGGCGTCATTGGCTACCGACACATAAGCGCCGCCCATCCCAACTGCCCTGGCACCGACTTCCGCACTCAAAAAGTCAGCGGCATACTCCCCTTCCTCGGCAAAAAGCGATAATGAAACATAACAACAGATTGTTGCCATTAGCGAAATTACTAATGATGTTTTAAACATTTTTCCTCCTTTGAAATCTATACCTTGTCAATGATGAATTGACGGATTCACTTTTTGGAGTGCAACGATTCAATCGTTGAGAAAGCAATGACTTAGTCATTGCACTCCAAAATTGGAAAAACTCATCATTTGACGGTTAACAAAGCGCTACTCTATTGTTTGTGTTTCAAACCAGTCTCATTCTTCGCAATTACTTTGTACTACCAGTAAAAAGTGGAGCGGGAAGCGTGAAACGTGTAGACACATACGCTCTTAGCCCGGAGCGAAATCATAAATTGGATGCCGTAGAATTACACTCATAGCGCTCCAGAATGCTCCAATGCAGAATTCGCCTAAGATTACACCGAAGAAGAAGATGGTTGCTTTTCTGTGCATGCTTGCGCCGCCGTATTTGAGGATGAGCCATTTTACCAGCGTACTGATGACGAGGCAAGACCAAAAATATTCGGTGCCAAAAGTCATCGAAATAGCATACCCAGCAGGATGAAATGGCCACCACATAAACCGCATACGCATTGCCATCAGAAGGAATGTGAACAACATTCCCCCGGTCATAAAGGATGTAGCGGGGACGTTAGTTTTTCGCGGGTAGACGAACAAATTTGCAAGCCAGTTGAATTGTCCGATGTGTCCAACCGATGGGCCGATTCCACCGCCAGCGCCCGTCACTGCGCCGCCGAGCCGATACATTTCACTGATTATCGCCCAGAAGGATGCAACCGAACCAACAGCTACGGCTAAAGCCATCGCCAAAACCAGCTTCTTGGTATTCATCCTCGCCCGCTCTGCCATCTTAAAACCTTCCAACTGATGGGGCATGATGTGTTCTCTGTAACCGCGTCCCTGAAAGAACCAAAATAACGGGAAAACGCCCAAATTATTCGGGCCAATTCGCCGTGTCCCCAGAACGTTCACGAGAAACTGTTGGGCGTTTACCATCCCCGCCATTTCGTGAGCGGGCGGGCCTAATTCTGCACGAACGCGCGTAATGGCAATGGATATGGCAAAGAAAAATGCAAAAAATGGCAGGATGATGCCCAAAGTCATCCCCGCTTTGAAACCGAACCATACGATGAATATTGAAGAGAGCGAAATCAAAATAACCGCGGTTCGATAGCGGATGGGTTCGTCTGAATCGTCAATGCCACCATCTAAGCCGATGACAGTCTTTGCAACTTTAACAAGATGCCGGCGAGTTACTAACAACGCGGATACAAAGATGGCCATCCATGCCCCGATGGATTGTTCGCTTGTGTAAGGGAAGGCGGGGAGAGCGCGGAAGCCCATGATACTGCCGAATACATACTGGGCTTTCTTGAACAGGAAGAAAAACCAGATGGAAAACGAAAGGTCAAGCGGTAACAGGAATCCTAAGCCGATTACGAACGGATATAACGGCACTGGCAACCAGCCGATGGCGTTCCACGGTTTTTCAGTAAAAAACGTCCCCCAGTTTCGAGCGTTATGTCGAACGCTGATGTCAGGTAATACAGGGAAGAAATGATGAAGCCCGTGCCAAATGTCCAAAACCCCGGCGATGATAAAACCTATCCAGAGAATCCGGCTGCTAAAAAATTTAGACGTGCCTCCGCCTTCCGTGATAGCCATCGGCAACTGAATAATTGGGTAAGCAAGTTTTTCGTGTTCTGTCCACTGCCTCCGCACAATCACATTCAGGCTAATCATTATCATCCCTAACGCCATTATCAGCCCCGTCCACCAGAGCGTTGGGCCAAGCCATGCCAGCAAAATTCGCGCGCTGTAAAATTCTCTGAAAGGCGTTTCGCCTTCATAAAACCCTCTGAGTATCTCATTGTCTGAGACGACGAGATGTTGAGGAATATAATTGTGAAACAATTCCGCCCATTCGTTTTCCGGCCTGGCAAACCAGAAAGCGTGCGGAAGAGCAGGAACGGTGAGTGCCAAAGAATCGTGTCCCACAAGCCCTGACGCAATGGACAACATAGCATATATCGTTATCATTTCGCCCTGCGTCAAAGCATGTCGTGGAGCAAATTGCTTGGCTATTAAATTTAACAAGATCAGGATGAAAAGGTTGAGAACGACATTCCAAAAGAGCGAAATGGTGGTGGGATGCCCCGAATGCCACATGCCCTCAACTTCCCAAATCCAAAACACGTTTGGCGGGATTAAAATCAACGCGATTGAAATCGCTCGCCAAGTAACTCCAGAGGCTTTACGTTTTTCGAAATGTTCCATGCAACACTCCTTAACTATAGCAATTTACAAAACATTTTCCTTTGCGATTTTGAAAGTAATATTTATTATATCACGAAAGCCAGTGAGTGGCAAGGTGAAAACCGGCGATTCTTAAGACACGAGAAAATTGTAGGAAACTACGACATCCGATATAAAAAATTAACATCTGCGCTCAGAACATACTATCACTGAGATTGAACTTGTCCGCAATTGTATCCTTTGCCATTTGTGGATTTTTCCCACACAATCAGTATCTCACACTGGGGCAGCGAATGCTATCTTTCCAACGAGGTAGTATCAGAACCTGAGTGTGGTTGTTGTTCGCCGGGGACGCATTCCATCCGAGATTACGAGATACTGAATATCAATTCATCAACGGCTCATCTTCGCGATAGCAGGGAGGTGGCAAGTTGGCATACTTATTGCTCAATAAGACAACACACATCAGAAATCCAAATTAAGCTTTCTTCCATTGTTCTGGAATAGACAGGAGATACCATGCGCTTTGGGCGTAATAGTTGTGCGGGAACATTGTGCTAAAGCGCATGGATTTCTCCTCAATTATAAACCTTTTAGCATGTATCATCTCTCTCGCTTATTTTATAAATTATGAAAAAAAAATGATATTTCTGTGAACAAAATCAAGGCAACGCTGAATCCTCCCAGTTTCTTAACCCTTTTTCGCATAGTTATGGCTCCACCGCCGACCAATTTTGGTCGGCTTTTTTTTTGTCAAATCTGGGGATACTTCATCAGAAAAACAGGCAGGGGCTAGCACATGTGGGCGCAAATCTTTGACCCGTGGAACGTGTAGCCTTACTCGTTCTATCCGCCGATCCGAACAGGCAAGGTTGCCTGTTCTACGGGCGGGTTAAGAACTTCTGCCCATGTGTACTAGCCACTACGAACCGAAAACCACCACAGGGGATTCTTGCTAATCTAAATCCATACTCCACCCAATTCCCCGCCTATCAGGGATTTCAACTATACCATCCTTTATCTCAAAAGGCTCTTTGAATAACGCTGTTCTGAGCGGATTGCGATTAATGTCCCACTCCATCAGGCAGTCCCCACAGCCCGAAGCAAGATGAAAGGAAGCCGCCTGCCCCGGCGCTGAACCCAAGAAGTGGGGGAACAATTTTTTGCCCCGCGTTTTCACAGCCGACAGCAATCTGATAGCATTATGGATAGGACAATATTTTGTTATATCGGGCTGAAAGATGTCCAAAGGCATATCAGCAAAAGTGACGATATCGCATCCCGGCTCAATGAGCATGTTTTCACCGCCGGCGATATTTACCGTTTTGCGTTCATAAAGAGTACGAAGTTTTCCCTCATCCTCGACAGTCAGAGGCTCTTCAAGCCACTGCACATTAAAATCTTTCAAAATGTCCAGCCACTCCAAAGCCTTCTCTAAACTCCACCCGCGATTAACGTCAACGGCGATGTCTGCTGAATTCCCGATATGTTTTCTCAGTTCTTCCAGATTTTTCATATCCTCTTCGTCGCCGAACCCCAATTTCAACTTGTATAGAGTAATCCCTTTTTTCAGGTGTTCGTCAATTGACTGCCACGGAATTGGGCTGTTGATGCCGCTGCCGTATAAGCGAACTTGGGTTTGCGGGTTTTCAAAAAGTAGTTTGTTGAGCGGGAGGTTTTCGATTTTGGCGGCTAAATCCCACAGTGCCATTTCTACGGCGCAGATGGACTGCAAATATGGGCCAAGAGTTGATGATTGCAGAGCCGGCCCTTTGAAGTCCTTTGCCATCTTTTCAATGAATGACGGTATATTTTGAATCTCCTGCCCTTTGAGATAGGGAATAAATCCCTTTTCAAACGCTATGGCCCTTTCCCACGGTGCCCAACTTGGAAAGTTCACCCAACTTTCGCCTATCCCCTGAAAACCGCCCTCGTCTTCAAGCAGAAGAAAAACCGCATGCCGTGAGTCCATCGTTCCAAACGAAGTTTTAATCACTTGTTCAACCGGAACTTGTTTATGGTAAACGTATCCATGCTTAATTCTAATTTTCATAAGCTAATCCTTTTGCAAATTACCTAGGGGCTGTTGACGAATTCGGAGAGATCCGATTGTAGCCCAAGTTTCTAACTTGGCCAAATGCACTTTTCCAAGATAGAATCTGTCTATGTTTTGATTTTACTTCCGCTTTAAAATCAAAACAAATTAGGCTACGCTTGGCTTGATTAAATAATTCGTCAACACGCCCTAATATTCCCGCTTAGAGCTTTTGAGCAGTGCGTGAGATAATATCGTCTTGTAGTGCCTTGCTCAAGGTGGTGAATCGTGCGCTCCAGCCAGACACGCGCACTATCAGATTGCGATACTCTTCTGGGAAACGTTGCGCTTCTAAAAGCGTCTCTTTGTCTACAACGTTAATCTGCATCTGCATCCCATTTAGCTTGAAATACGTGCGAATCAAAGACTGTAGTTTTCGAACCACATCACCAGTAGAAAATACCGTAGGCGTGAATTTCATGTTGAATGATAGCCCACCCACAACTGGCGTATAGTCTATTTTTGTCACGCTTTCTATCAAAGCGGTCGGCCCTTCAATATCGCGTCCCTGCGCCGCTCCTATCGAATCTGAAAAAACTTCCCCACTTTTTCTGCCGTCGGGCGTCGCTCCGGTAGCAGAGCCAAATCCTTCTGCCAGAGTCCATGTGAGCAATCCAGGCACGAATTTCCCATCGCGCGGATTGGTATATTTTTGCACCTCTTCATAAAAATTGTATACCACTTCTTCGGCAAGCTCGTCCACAAAAGGTTCATTGTTGCCATACTTTGGAGCGTCATTTTTGAGCATCTGGCGCAAGCCCTCACGATTCTCGAAGTTTTCCCTCATAGCTGCAACAAGCTCGTTTAACGAAATTCGCTTTTCCTGGAATACGAGTTTTTTGATGGCTGCAAGTGAGTCTGCCACGTTCGCTATCCCAACCCCTTGTACTTCAGTGAAATTGTATCTTGCGCCACCGCCGGTTATGTCCAGTCCGTTTTTTATGCAATCGGCTACCAAAGATGAAAGGAATGGGAAAGGCGTTACCTCAGCTTGCGCAACATCATGACTGTTCTCAGATGCCGCCATCAACTCCATGAAATAAGTTACCTGGCGTTTGTAACTGTTCATGACATCGCCAAACGTCTTAAAGCTATCTACGTCTCCAGTTTGTAATCCGATGCGCTCGCCCGAAGTAGGGGCAATGCCGTTGTTTAAAGCGAGAAGAATACATTTCGGAAGGTTGAAGAAATTGCCCACCCAGGGATTTGTCTTGCCTGCGATTGAAAGTTCCACGCACCCGCCGGGGACTGCGTCGCGTGCGTCCTCCTCAGTTGCGCCTGCGTACAACATTGAACGGGACATCAAATCATCGTTGTACAACTGTGGAAATCCGATGCCAGTTTTTATTAGTTCGCACGCTCTATCCATAACAAACTCTGGTGTGTTAGCGTGACAACGCAGCATCAGGGAAGGATTTACCAACCGCAACCTTTCAGTAGAGTCCATGCAGAGGAGTGTCAATTCATTATCCCCGCTTGTTCCATCTCTTTGAGTTCCGCCAAGCGTAATAGTTTGTGGCAATTCACTGCCTATTTCGTTGAATTTTATCCAGAGGCAATCAATTAACTCAGCCGCAGAAGCCTCCGTTATCTCGTCACTCTCTATATTCTTTTTGTAACACGGATACGCATACTGGTCAAATCGCCCTGGTGCGAAAGCCGCATGAGATTCTCCCTCCTCAAAACACACAAGGAGATGGATAAACCAGGTGGCTTGACAAGCCTCGTGGAATGTTTGCGTTGGTTCCATCAGTACCCTGCGGCAAATTTGAGAAATACGGAGTAATTCATTCTTGCGTTTGGGATTCCCTTCGATTTCAGCGAGGCGCGATGCTTCATCAGCATAACGTTGCGCAAAAACACAGGCGGCGTCCAACGTAATTGCAGTTGCGCGCAGGAACGCCGATTTCTTGCTTCGCATTGGGTCAAACAATTTTAAGTTTTCTATTTCGTGAGAGACTTCTTCCCTTATCCCTCGAAGTCCAACCTTTAGCACCTTTTCAAAATCAGGTGTCATGTGCCCCGTTTTGGACGAGGAGGTATAGATTTTAGCTTGTATAGCAACCCTCTCTTCCTGAGTTAAAACGGGCGCTACTCTATCGTTTAGCGTTTTTCCCGCCCAATATTCGTGCGCTTCTTTGAGGCGTTGATGTTCCTCCTCGGAAGGCGTACCCTTAGGATGCGCACCGACTATCAGTTCATCCGGGTATATTTTGATGGGAACGTTAGAAAGCAGATGGGCGAAAGCCTTCGCTTGACGTATAACCTGAGGCTGTCCTTCAGTGTTACGATAAGATTCTGTCCAGAGGATTCTGCGCGAGTAAAACGCCCCGACGGTAAGAGAGGGAAGCCTGTCAAGCAATCTCTTGACGCGTGGGGTTAAATAGGTGTCATCCCGTGGATTTGCTACGGGGCGAAGCGGTAGTTCATATTCTTGCATTTTCACATCCATTTTGAAACCCCCTTTTTTTCGTAGGGTTCGAAGAGGATAACGATATTGACCGTTTTCTTTTAATTTAGCACACCCAAAAGGATTTGGCAACAATAAAAAAACATCCGCCAGAGTGCCGGATGTTTTGATTTGAGACTTAGGAAAAGACGGAATTTTTAGGTAGGGTAAAGTGGCAAATGGCGAAGTTTTACCTGAATCAACAAAAACTTCAGGGGCCCCAATACACAGGGCATTGGGGCAAGGTAGTACAGCGGGGCGTAAGTTTCTAACCCGACCGTAGAACAGGCAGCCTTGCCTGTTCGGGTCGCTCGAACGAGCAAGGCTGCACGTTCTACGGGTCAAAGATTTGCGCCCACGCGTAGTAGTTATTTCTTTATTTCTGCCCATGTGGTGGCAAGTTTGTTCTGTGGACTGACTGCTAAAATTAGGTCAGATTCAGATTCGCCGATTATGACATTATCAATCAGGCTGTAACCGTAATTCCCAAAGACTCCTTCTTCAAAATTGCCATCCTGTCCTTCGACGATTGGCTCCAATTCGCTAAAGGGAGTTTGGTCATCTGCTGCCTTCATCTTAGCACTGAAGGTATCGCCATGAACGTCAAGTTGGAAGGCGAACCATTTTTCAATGCCCACATCTACTACGGCTGAATTTGCTATTGCTGTCCAACCTCCGTCCTGCCGCCAGAATTGCATAAACTTATCTGCCTGCCTGCGGTCAAGTAGATAGAAAGACTCGGGGCCACTGAAGCGGAACACAATCCCCATATAGTAATCAGTCGGGAATAGCATTTCCCATTGAACCATATAATCCTTGATGGAATATTCATCGCCTGCTGTAAAAATGGCACCACCAACATCGTGCCTATCTTTTGGCGTAGAAAAAACTTTGTTTCCTGGACGAACCGGGTCTTCGACTACCCCCGGGTCACCTGTTCCTGGAAGAGCTTCCACCCACTTTTTAGGTAACTGCCCTACCGCATCCTGCTCGAAATCGTCGGCAAATATCTGAGCAGAATAGACTTGTCCAACAAAGCCGCATATACATAACACTGATACGATACAACCTGTTATTGCTAAACGTCTATACATTTGCATTGCCTCCATTTAAATAAGTTTGTGGGTATTTTCCCACTATGTATTTTACCACAATTTCCCCCTCAAATCAAGAGTAAAATCAGAAATTCCCCACGCGTTGTTTGGATATGTCTGGATTGCAAAAATCAACAGAGTGTATTTTTGCAATCGTGGTCAGGAGCCCACTCCCACACGCTGATTATTGCGCTCCTAAAATTTTATAATGGGGAATTTCTGGAGTAAAATTAGAAATTTTTATGATTTTTGTGGATGTTCAAAAATGTAACGTTTTCATACGTTTTGTGTCATTTTCAAACATCCTCTAAAAGTTGCTTCTATACCTTTTCCCGCTTTTGGTTTTCGTTTTTCCTCTGAGGCAGTTCGCCAAACTTTTTTATCCAGCGTGGATGTATTCCTGGTTTCCCTGTGAAAGGCGTAACGCCATCGGGCTTAAAGGCTGTAACGTCAAAACCCTCATCGGTTACATCAAATTGTATGAATACCGCATGCCCCCAGCCTGCTGAACCAGAACGCATTTGCAGGATTGTTCCATCTGTGCCGGCGTAATAGTCATGCCAATCTGCGGCGAGTTCAATTTCAACTTTGTGTTCCCTGAACAGTTTTCGTATCTTTTCATGGTTTGAATTCTTATCTTTGGCTGGCAGAAACCACCCCCCTGCATGTCCGCATGCTACGATGGGTTCGCCGATTTTTATCTCTTTGAGGATTTTCTTCAGCCAATTGACCTGCTCATCTTTTACCTTCCACTCGTCTGAGCGATACATCATGATGAAATGAATGCCCTTATGTTTGAAATAGTAATCGCCGTATTCTTTGTTGTATGCGGCTACTCGTTCTTTCAAACCGAGTTCTTCGTATAGTTTTTGTCCAGCTTCATTATCAGGTTCCTTGCCATAAGGTGGGTATTTTTGTTGGTTGTAATACCGTTCTTCATGCCCGCCTATCGTTGGATAAAACATCTCATTGAAAGATTTAAAATCTCCCCAGTTATCCTCAACATCCTTCTTGAATCTTTCCAAGGTTCCGTATTTTTCGCCTCGAAATACTAAGTCGCCGAGATTTAAGGTCAAATCAGGTTTTACTTTAGCTATCGACTTTAATACTTTGCGATGAACGAAATTACTACCCCGGTTGTCGCTGTAAACGACAAAACTCCATCCCCTTTTCTGCTCGCAACCTGATAAAGCAAAACAGAGCATTGCAACCAGGATTGGTAAAGTGATACTGCTGGATATTTTCGTAAAATGCTCGGAGGGAAGCGGAGAGGTGAAGCGGTAGTTCAGTATTTTCTTGTTCATAGTAAATGATATGGAAGCCTGAATATTGCAAGCATCAGGCGAAGGATGTTATACGAAATTTCTCCAAGTATATTGAAAATCGGGTTGGGGATGTGCAGGAGGAAGGGTAACCAGAGGATTGCCATGAAGATAATCATCCCATAAGCTTCTGTTTTGGCGAATTCTCTTGCATATTTGTAGGGCAACAGTCCATAGACAACCTTGTATCCATCCAATGGGTTCAAGGGCAACAGATTGAAGAACGCCAAAAATAAGCTGATGTAAGCTCCGTCCCGGATGATTCTAAGCAGGTTAGGTTGTAATGGAATTGATAATGCAATTATTATTTTTAATATAGCAACTACCCCAAAGGCGCAAGCGATGTTCATAAACGGGCCGGCGAAAGCCACGATTGTCATATCCCTTTTGGAAATATTCGAGTCAACTGGAACTGGCTTTGCCCAACCAAAAGGCGGGATACCGGCGAGCACAAACATAATGGGTAATAAGACTGTGCCGAATATGTCAATATGCACGGCGGGGTTAAGAGTCATTCGACCAGCGTATTCAGCGGTTTTATCGCCTATCAGACTTGCGGCTTTTGCATGTCCGTATTCGTGAAAGGACAAGAAAATGATAACAAAAACGAATAAAATTATGCCCACATACAGTTGCATCTATTTTCTTTGCTACGGCGCGATGATCGCCGCAACATTTTCACCTCACATTCTGTTTAAAGTTAATGATGTACATTATCCAGCATCGTTCAAACTCAGTCGTGGCGGGGCTCCTGATATGCAAAATTGCCGGCAACCAAAATTTTACAAAGTCAATTACACCATGTCACTCCATTCCAATATTTCCAGAAAACCGCTTGGCTGTTTCTTAGCCCTGAAATGATACACAATTTGGTTATACATTGCAAGTTTTTTTTCTGAGTTTCTGCGATTGTAGCCGAAGTCTTGCGAGTTCGGCTACAATCAATGCTGAAACTACATTAGCTTCATGCCAAATCCAGGCTCTTCCGGCACGTGAAGCAATCCTTCTTCAAGTTTGTAAAGGCTTCTATCTACTTGCTCTGTTGTGCCAGGGATGCCTTCAACGGTAACTACATGTCCCAACCCAGCAGCAATCTGGGCGGCGTAGTGCGTTTTCAACGGCCCCCCCCATGTATGCGGAGAAGCGTATACGCCAGCCTCAATAACTTTGGGCATCAAACGACGCCAAGCGGTAAAACCGAAACCAGCTATGTCCATCAACAACACGTCCAGAAGTTTCTGGTGCGCAAGCTCAAAAAGGAACTCCACATCGGGGCGACTTTCGCCATCAGCCACCAACGTCTCTGGGCTTCGTTTTTCCAGAAGTTCCCGCAACCGAGCCAAATCATCGCAGTCCTCTCGAAATGGTTCTTCAATCCAGAATATTCTACAATCGGCGACTGCGTCGAAATAGCGAAGGAAACCATCACAGTCGTAGCCGTCGTTTGCGTCAACAAGAATTTGGCAATCTGGGAAGTTCTCACGTACAGTTCTGGTAACTTCAACATCTCTTTTTAATCCTTCCTCAAATTCCATCCACTGATAACCTCGACCGATTTTTAACTTGAACGCTCGGTATCCCATTACATAGTCATTGCGGCAATTCTCCAAAATGGCTTCTATACCGCGTGGCGCATCTTCGGGTATCAAATCATCCATATAGATTGCGCCGTCATAACATGGGACGGCAGTTTCGCCCTTAGCTCCGAGCATCTGGTAAACCGGCTGATTCAGGATAACTCCGGCTAAATCATGGAGTGGGAAATCAAGCCACACTGCTTCCTCTGCGATGACTCCAACTTTTGGGTCAAAAAGTTCCGATACCAATTTGCCGACAACGTCGGGGGTATTTTCAGAGGGCGTCCATGAGATTCCCCAACCAGATGCCCCGCCATCTGTGGTGATGACTCGAATCTGACTATTCGGGCCATCGCCGTGCATCCCGATGCGCGCATTCTTTGCGATTGTGCGCGGATAACGGCTCCTTACTCTCAT
>CAZRLY010000010.1:0-12036 GCA_964601015.1 uncultured bacterium | reverse complement strand
TCTTATGTTTAGAAAAATCCGAATTATTTTGGAAATGATAAAATTTGAGCATACTATCTTCGCTCTGCCATTTGCCATAATGAGTGCATTTTTAGCTTCAGATGGTTTTCCAGAACTATCCAAAATTTTCTGGATTTTGGTGGCAATGGTAGGCGCACGCGGCTGTGCAATGGCATTCAACCGAATCGCCGATGCAAAATATGACAAAGAGAACCCACGTACTCAGAACCGCGCTATTCCCGTCGGTTTGATTAGCAAAAACGCCGTATGGTTGTTTACGATAGCATCGGCATCGCTCTTAGTTTTCGCGGCGTATAAGCTCAACCCGTTAGCTTTCTATCTTTCCCCCGTAGCATTGTTGGTTGTCATGGGCTATTCATACTCAAAACGCTTTACGATGCTAACCCATCTGTGGTTAGGGCTTTCCCTCGCCATAGCACCGGTTGGAGCGTGGATAGCAATCAAGGGGGAATTCGCTTTTGTTTCGATGATGCTGGGCTTCTCTGTAATGCTGTGGACGTCGGGATTTGACATCATCTATGCCTGTCAAGATAAAGAATTCGACGAAAAATTCGGGCTGTATTCTATCCCAAAACGCTTTGGCATCAAGCACGCCCTACAGATTTCATCAGCGTTACATGTAATCACAGTTTTGGGTTTGCTATGTCTGCCGTTTTTTGCACAGCTCAGATATATCTACATGCTCGGAGTAGCTTTCGTCAGCGCCTTACTGATATACGAACACTCCATCGTAAAACCCGGTGATTTGTCGCGGGTGAATTTAGCTTTTTTTACGCTAAATGGGATGGTGAGTTTAGTGTTGATGTTTTTGGCGATTGCTGATATAATATTGTAGTAAGGTCAAAATTCAGATTTCGATGTGGGCAACTACGTTGGGTTGCACCTACAGATATTTGCCGTAGAGAAAGGAAAATTGACCTAAATTATACAAATAGGGAGAAAATATTATGTTCGATATTGACTTAAAAAAATACCGTATAGTTGATATATCCTACGAAGTTGTTCCGCCCGGCACAGAAGACAGGCCATTTGTCATTGAAAGAGGACTTTTGGCGGACGATGCCTACAAATACGATGTAGTGAATACTCACAGCCATGTCGGTACACACGTAGAAGTGCCAGCGCATTTCTACGACGGGGGCAAGGATGTCACGGAACTTCCATTGACCGCTTACTTTGGCAGGGCGATTCTGTTGGAAATAGATGACGCTGAGAAGAATTTAGCAATTCTGCCGGATTTCCTCGATAATGCCATAGGTGACATCATGCAAGCAGACGACATTATCATCTGCCGAAACAACGATGCGGAAAGTATAAATGGCGTTAGACCAAAACCGCATCTTACCCCCGAAGCCGCTGAATGGTTTGTCAAAAAAGAGATGAAAATGTTGGGGATTGATAACAACGTGGGGCTCTCAAAAGATATACCATCAGGTAGAAAACTTCATGACATCCTGATGAGCAAGGATATACCCATCATTGAGTGGTTGGATAATCTGGACGAACTGAACAAGCGGGAATTCTATCTCATGTCGCTGCCGTTTAAGGTGAAGGTTATGGACAGTTCGTGGGCGCGGGTAATAGCGATTGAAGCCCGCGATTGAGATTAAAGAGTAATGAGTGATGAGAACGTTCAACTTTTTACTCATTACTTCATTCATTACTTTCAAAAATCCGGTTTCCGAAGATACTATTTCATCAAAAGCATTCTCCGCGTTTGGGTAAATTCGTCAGCTTCAATTTTGTAAAAGTACATTCCGCTCGCTAATGATATTTGCTCATTCCAGTGAGCCGCTGTTCGTTTATTGAGGTAATCCCCGGCAGGCAAATAGCCCAATCGCATTGTATATACAAGTTTTCCTATCACATCAAAAATTTTAATGGTGACGTAGGCGCTGGATGTCAAACGGAACGGAATCCACGTTTCGGAGTTAAACGGGTTGGGATAATTTTGCGCAAGTGTAGCCTTTTGTTTTACTTTCCCCCACGAAATTGGCTTATAAACATCCGACTCTATTACTACAACGGTATCTCCAAAGCGTTCCAGCAGAAAATTATAAGCGGATTCAGCGTTTATTATTCCCCACCCCAGAGTGTTGTTTGGGTGTTCGGAGTTAGATGCCGTTTTCTTCAGGGACTGGATGATATCGGCGGGTGACGTTTGTGGGAAGGCTTGTCGAAGCAGTGCAACAACACCCGTCGCCAGGGGAGTTGCTACGGATGTGCCAGACGCATTGACAGAGAAACCACCTATCGTCCCGGTGCGAACGCTGGTGACACCCTTTCCCATCGCAACCACATCCGGCTTGATTCGCCCGTCGAAAGTTGGCCCATGTGCGGAAAAATCTGCGCCCCTGCCTGTAGCGTCTACTGCGCCTACCGCCAGAACTTTGAACCCATCAGCGGGTACGTTTATCCTGCCGGGTATGCCGATGTCACCCAACGGACGGTTTCCACCATTTCCCGCCGCTACTACCATTACAATCCCTTTGTCCGCTGCCATATCAGCGGCAATGGTGATTTTAGCCGTCTTGCCATCCAAATCCGCAAAGCGATACCAATCCGCATAACCCACAGAACTATTGACTACATCTACCCCCGCGCTTTCCATCCACTCAAGCCCTGCTATCCACCAATCCTCCTCAATTATCCTCTCAAATTCACGCCCGTTCTCGGTAACCTTCTCAGTTTTGCACAGAAGGTAACGTGCTTTATAAGCTGAACCTATCAATCTCCCCGGACTGTAGCCAGCCAGTATAGATAATACCACAGAACCGTGTTCATCCTGATTTTTGTCATCCTGTCCTGGCTCGTCAGCAGTATTGTCGTCATTGTTCACAACATCCCATTCGGCAATTACATCCGCATGTTTAACAGCTTCGTGAGACAGGTCAAAACCGGTATCCAACAACCCGATGATTATCCCCTCGCCGTGATAGCCACGCTTATGAAGCCTATCCAATTTTATCTGACGAATCTGAGCGCTTGAAGTACCATAGTTCAATTCGTCCTCTTTTTGCTGCAAGTCACCAACTTGCGCGGGCGCGATGTTTGCGTTACTTAGGTGTAACTTAGAAGCACCCACACCTGCCCTGAAAGCAACTACAAGGTCAATTGCTCTAACAAAGGGCAAATGTTGAATCCGCTCAAGCATACTAAGTGACGCTTCAATGCTGATAGCGTTGAACCATCGGCTGACGCAACGCAAAGTACCGCCAATTCGCAAAACCTCATGAATGTAACGCTGGCGTACGGGTAAATCAGAAACATCATCATCTCGCTCTCGCGTCCACTTGCGTGGGCTCTCATCCGGAATACTCTTGTCGGTGAAGAGAACCCAGGCTTTGATGTGCTGTTCAGTTTTAGCACTATTCAGTAATTGCTGTATCTCCGGTTGAAGTTTAGGTTGCCTTGGAGTGAAAAGCCGCTTCGCCACGGCGCTTCGTTCCGAGCGAAAAGCTTGTTTTCGTTGCGCAAACCGTAGGGGCGAACCTCTGTGTTCAACCTGTGAACTCCAAGTGACAGTTGGTATGCTCAAGCTAAAGATAGCTACGAAAATCGCCCATAAAGTACCCCCACCATAGCTTGTTGTTGTGTAACTGATGTTTTCCAACATTTCCATTAATGATTCAGGTACATTTACCGGCGAGCAAAATAGCAACCGGCATTGAGTTTTCCTGTGCTTTTTGATATGCTTCGGAGATATATTTTATATCATCGTCCGTTTCCAGTAAATAGTGGGGGATACGCCAAGCTTTAAGCGTCGGTTCGAGAAAAGCCGCTGACGTATCTACACGCTCGCGTTCAAATGCAAGAGTCTGGTATCCTCTGTATGCTATGAGCGTTATCAGGGGGATTTTCATGTTAATGACGGTTCCACGAATAGCGTCGCCGGATTCCAGGAAACCTGTATTTTGAATGAGTACGGCTGGGTTTTTGCCGCCTACATACAACCCCGCCGCGATTGCAAACGCTTCGCCTTCGCGTGAAACCGAAACAACTTCAATGTCCTCCTCTTCCCGGAGGATGTCGTAAATTGCACTTGAAAAATTATCGGGCAATCCCGCTACGTGGGTAATTTTGCATTGTTTGAGTTCGTCTACAATCAATCTCGCCGTTGCCAAAGTTTAATACCTCCGTAGTTTGGTTTTTGACGTTTTATTGTTAGTGGTTTATAAACTAATGGGATATTTTCCGTATTCATGTACGGTTCGATAAAATGCAAGGATGTTTTCAACGGGCGTTGCGGGAACGATTTCGCTGGATGAACCGATAAAATGTCCTCCGCCTGGCGATGCTTGTCGGATACATTCTTTTGTGGCTTCGATTACTTCATCTACCGTCCCAAGCGGCAATACCTGGGAGCAGTCAACGTTTCCCACAAGTACGAGGTTTTTTCCATATCGTTTTTTGAGATAGCCGATGTCCATCCCCGCAATCGGTTCGATTGGATTCAATCCGTCAATTCCCGCTTCAATCATATCGTCAAGTATGCTCATCACATTGCCGTCGCTGTGAAAGATGACTTTGATTCCTGCGTTCTTGAGCGGTTCACAGCAACGCCGTAAACATTCTATGAACGTTTCTCTGAGAAACCGGGGAGAGAACATCGTTGTGCCTTTGTAGGCGACGTCATCTCCTATAAAGTAGATGGGACAGAGTTTCGCTTCCGCCGCCGCCTTCGCAAGTTTTACGCTGTTTTCCGTGTTTGCCCATAGCAATCTTTCCACATCGTCGCGCGCATCGTAAATAGCAAACGAAAAGAGCGTTAAACCCATCATGCCGTAAGTACCGTGAAATCCACAGCCAGCGCCGGGAACGTACATGGTATGAGGTGCAAACCGTTCCTGCTGCGCCTTTATGGACGTTATCCATCTGCTAACCGCCTCATCGTTAGTTTCACCGATTTGGTGATGTCGCAAATCTTCCAGAGACTGAATCGGCTTCTTGACGCTCCAGTGCGTCTGCCCTGAAATAGTCCATTCTCCACCCGGCGCGCTTGTTCCATCCTGCTCCTTTTTATACGAAGCGCCGTACCCCCGACACAAGTCAATCCCCAACTCATGGTAAACTTTAATCATTCCCTTGTGGTAATCCGGCTCGTCGCCTGCAACATATTCATAAATCCCGCGATTGTCGATGTAGTCCCAAATAGGCACTCGGTCAGCCTCTTCGTGGTTTAATGATTTTAAAATTCTCTCTTCGACGGTTTTGTCCAACATAAAAACACCTCATCTGGAATTAGATTTTGACGTATGCTATTACTTTTTAATGTCTCATGATACAATCTCTGCGGCTGCACAAATCACAAGCGCAACGCGTTCTATCAATTTCATTCTTCGGCCCCAAGCCTAAGACGCCGGAAATGGATTTCAACGGTTTCATAATGCAATTATCGGTCAACTCAATACCGATACGGGAGGCATCAAGGAGATTAAATATTTTCTTCTGCTCGACAAGGGGCCAGGTTTCCTCTCCCGGTGAGTATGTGCAGGTAATTCCCCATCCCTTTTTCTGAATTTCATTCTCGTTGATATTTTTAGAGAGCAAGCAACTTGCTTCCATGAGCATCAGTGAAGAAACCATTTCAGTGAGAAAAGCGGAGGTTACGCCCATTTTCCCTTTTCTGAGAGCATGAATGTACTCATCTATTTTTTCCCCCAGGGTTAGGGCAAAGAGGATAGCAATTTTTGAATTTGTCAAAATTTTGGCAACGTATCTCCCCTTGAAATACTCGCCACTATCAAGGCAAACTTCATCACCGTTTACCGATTTAATGTGGAATTTCTGGTAGATTGCACGAGGTTCAGCGTACTGTAGGCATTTCTCCCTTGCCGTTGAGATTTGGGAGAGAAAAAACTCCTTTTGGGGCATTTTCATAAGTTTTTTCATATTTGGCAGGACAAAAGTTTCTTCAAGAGCCGGATTCAAATTCTTAACAATAGTAGCCATTTTCTTCACATTCCCTCATGAGTCAGGATTACTTCCAAAGCTAAAAACGCAAGTCCGAACCTGATGAAAGCAGCTTGCCTTCGGCAATATCAACCCAATAGTCTGCCTGGGTTACGTCTGAAATCAAAATTTCAGTTGTATTGAGATTTACTTTTGATATGATATCGCAGTGAGAATATTCCCATTGTTTACTGCCATTACTATCCAACTTCACGATACTTAGCTCACACTGGATAAAAATGTTGGCAACATCGCCCAAAAATATCGCATGTACGGGTGTTTCCATCTCTGTCAACCATTCAAGTTTTCCCGTAGATTCGTCCAGCGCATATATATTTAGCCCATACCCGAGTAGTATCTGCTTTTGTGTCGGACTGTAAGCGCAAACGCATGTCGCTGCTTCTAAAATGTCCGTTGAGAATCTTTCAGCCCAAATTTTTCTTCCCTTTTCTTGCATTTCCAAATAACATACCTGTCCGTTACTTTCTCGCCAATCCCCGCCAGCATGCGCGCTATTTGTTTTCAACCAATTTGATATAATCCCATCCTCGTTGTAAACAGAGTGTATTATTATCGTTTTCTCTTCAAAATTCATGCTTAAACTTGACATCATACTGCGCCACCTTCTTTCGGCTTTTACAGCTTCGGTATAGCGGTTACTAAATTAAGAACATCCTCATCATCTCTTAAAATCCAGGCACTTATCAATTTGTAGCTTCTGCCATTCGGTGAATTTAGAATGTATTCCATATTGACGCGCTCTCCCCAGTGATTTAGCCATCTTCTCGTCATAATTCCATACCGCAGTGAATCCAACAAATCCCTGCGAAGCGGTTTTAACTGCTGCTGAGAATATCCAAGTTGCTGAAAACCAACCCATTTTTGTAGTGAACTTGGATTGTCTGGAAACTGCCCTGTCAAAAATTCCAGCTTCCCAGGAGTAATAGCTATTGATTTCAAATTACTCATTTATAGTTGCCACGGATGCGTTCTGCCGCTATTTCCTGAAGTCAAACAGGTTCGGAGATTCATCCCTTTTTAGCAATCAAGCTGATTCGTTGATAAGCACCTCTGCATGCTTATAGCCATCCCGATATTGTATCGGTTTCCGCGTTATCAGCAAAGACAGCAATATCGCTAAATAACGATGGTTGCAATTGTCCAAAATCTTTCTGCGGTACTTTCAAATACTGCCACGTGTTGCCCGTGAGTATCGTTGCGTTTTCACACCAATGCCGCGCGGCGTCTCCCTTTCGCGCTACTTCAACCGTTTCTTGTCCTTTGGTTTCCACGAGCCAATGTTCGCCGTTTGTCAAACGAACAACAAAATCGGGATAGTAATATCGCAGATTTGCCGCAGAGTCCGTGTATTCTATTGCAAAGCCGAACGGTTCGGGTAGTTTCGAGAACACTCCTACATCCTCCGCGCTTTGAAGAAACCTGGCAAATTCTCGTTCAAGTTCGTTATCACATGGGACAAAGTTGAACACACATTTGGAGGCTTCAAAGAAGGGCTTGGAATGCGGAAACGGCGGTGTTTTTGAGAGCATACGTTCTGGCGCGATTAATTTCGGTTCCGTCGGTTCGATAATCTTTTGGCGCAATGCGTTTCCAAAGGTTTTTATCACAACATAGCTGGCGACATTACTGCTCATCGCTCTGATGATAGCTTTGTCATCAAGATTCACAAACTCACCAAACGCTTTGCGTTCAAAAAATTCCCTCACTTTTGGCACTAAAGCGGCAAATTGTGATGGTAGTTTTACATCGCTGGCAATGCGTCTTGCATAGTATCCGATAACTTCCTGCGCGGTCTGCGGTTCGGGTATGGTGTAATCCCGTTCTATCATCTTTTCCAATGTGATGATGTCGTATCCTTCGTATCGGAAAGTTTTCTCAGCGGCATCGCCCTTTTTGCGCGGCAAAACGGGACAGTTGAACGCCATAACGTCAAGATGTGCAATATCCTTAGCTAAACTTCTCTTCCGAACTAAAAGCGGACTGAGTTTTGGCACGCCGATGTCATAAGCCAGCTTTTCTGGCATCGGCATGATTGTCAAAATGTGTAGCTTCTCCTTGCCAACCTCGAAGGTGTCAAGCGTCATGCCCTCTAATTTTTCCAAATCCTCGACGAATGAGATGAAAGCCTTGTTTCCGATAACGTCCACCCGCTCAGTATAATCCGTCACTTGACCGCGAAACATCAGCCTTAATCCGCGTCCTATTGTTTGTTCTGGCAAAATATTCGCTTTCGATGTATAAGGGCGCAATCCGACTACTACCGTCACATTCTGCACATCCCAGCCCTCGCGCAACATCAACACGCTGACGATTACGTTGACGGGACAATCGGCTTCGTCCACATCTCTCGCTAACTCCCTTGCCTTGTCCAAATCTCGCTTTGAGACTTCGCCTTTTCTGTCGGTATGAATCACCAATGTTTTATTTCCGCCGAATTCATCGGGATATTTTACCCGCAAATAATCTCCCACATCGTCAGCTTCGGCGGTGCTGTTGAGCATCACAAACAGAATCGGTTTTTTGCCCAGCGGTTTCAGTTGTTCGCGGTATTCTCTCCACCGTTCCACTCCAGCCGTCAAAAAACCTTCGTATCTAACACTGGCAATATCTGACCTGGCTTCTTGAATGTCGGCGATACCTTTGACAGGGCGTTTCACAATGATGTCTAAAATAGCCTCTTTGAGCGGATAATCAACAATCGTCCACGCGAACAATCCGCCTTTTTGATAGCGCGGCGTAGCGGTAAAATCGAGTTGAGAAGCGAGCGGATTTTTGGTGTGCAGCCTACGGATAACCTTGTTCCATTCGTTGTCCTCATCGTGCGTGTGATGTGCTTCATCGTTTAGCGCAAGCAATTGTCCACCCCGACGTTCGATGCGTTCGCCAAAGTCAGTGAGTTCTAATTTCTGCGTCTGCGGTTTTGCGCCCAGTACAGCCGTCATCGCATCGGGCTCATCTTCCTTTGTTCTTTTTCCTCGCTCATAAAACTGCTGAATGTTTGTAAGGAACAAAGCTCCTTCCGAATGTGCTCTCTCGCCTTCATCGCGCATGTAACAATCAAAATCCCAGAACATCTCAAAATGTTTGGGAAATAACGGGTCAATTTTGAAAATATTTCCGCCTGCGAAATCCTTCCTGAGCCGCTCAAAGACGATGACGTTTGGCGCAAGCACCAGGAAAGTTTTAGCATAATCTTCGTCATTTTCTCTGATTGCATTAAAATAGTGCCAGACAATCGCCAACGACATTACTTTTGTTTTGCCGCTTCCCGTAGCCATTTTGATGCAGTAGCGCGCAAAGTCATCGTAAGGTGGAAGTCGTAAATCTTTTGTGGCCATGGCAAAACTTTGGATAAGTTCTTTACGCGTGCGGACTTTGGCGATTTCATAAACATATATCAGCGTTTCAATTGCTTCTCGTTGCGAATCGTAATAACGAAATTGCCTTCCGTTGGGCAATAAATGGTCATTTTGGAACCAGTAATTGAGCAATTCGCGGGTTGTATCTGTAGCGTTTTTATAGCCCCCTTCTCTCCATGTTTTTACCGCCTCACGCAATGCTGGTACACACGGCGCAGTGGCTATAAACGGCGGCACATCGTATAATTCAAGTTGTTCACGAAGCCTTTTGGTTTTTCGCCTCATATTACCTTACCTCACTCCTCGTGAGTGTTTTTTGCTTCGGGTTGGCATGTTTTTCAACCTTACCTATTGTCCCGCGGTGGGTTGGAAAGCGTTCGATGTCGACAGCAATCCACTATGATATAGCAGGTTGCGGCTGAAGTTCTTGCTGATAGCTTGTTTCCGTTTTCAACGGTACAACATGAAACTCAACCTGCTTACCGAGGGCTTTCGCAACGCGACTCAGCATCAAAAACGCATCACCTTCGTATTCTGTATCCTCCAAGTCAAAGATAACGTCCTCACTAACTCCAACCCGTTCTGCCAGTTGTTTTCGCGTAAGCCCTGATTCTTCACGTAAGTCATAAACTTGTTGAGCAATGTCTAACTTAAAACCTTCCTCTTCAAGTGAAGCCAGTCGTTCTGGAACATCTTGAATGTAGCGGCGGTGAAGAATTTCCACAGCGTCTGTTGTGGGTTCTCTTTTTGATAGCATATTATATTTCCTCCTGCGTATGTTGTTGCGGGTTTTGTTCAAACTTTCGTTTGCGTTCAATTGCTTTATCAATTTCTCTCGGTGGCACCCTCTTTTCTTTCGTCAAACCGTGTGAAAGCACCGCGGCAACGTTTCCGTGAAAAAAATAGAGAAGACGATAATTGCCATGCCCATGCCTAACCCGCAATTCATAGATACCATCTCGCAGAAAATCAGCTATAGGACGGCGAAGTTCATATCCCATCGCTTTCAAGCGGTCAATTCTCTTGATGCACTTGTATCGCAGTTTCGTTGGTAGGTTATCAAGCCAATCAAGCACAGGAACCGTTCCATCCTCTTCTTTGTAGAACACAACCTTTGTCTGTGGCATATTGTACCCTTCTTTCCCAAGGTAGCTATCTTCAATCTAATCGTCGGCGTTTTTCCAGCTTCATGTAATCTCCACCTCCATTACTTTTGTCGTGTCATTTCCAAGAATGTCAATAACCTTCACCACAACCGTATAAACCCCTGCTTCATCGTAAGTGTGCGCGACCTTTTTTAGCAAATTGGGTTCCTTCTTGGTACGGTAACTCTGCCACTGATTATGGAAAGTATCATCCTTAAAATCCCAATCCACAGCCCAGTAATCAACCCACTGGCTCCAGTGGGTGATAGCTTGTTGCACATCCTCTGGCACATCGTCGGGAGGTATGACAAAATCGGTAAGCTCAAGCATCACCTTCTTTTTGTCTATTTTCACGTCAACGGACAAAGCCGCAAGCTCAAAAAATCTGATGTCCCCTTGTTCAACCGCTCTTTTGTCTAACACTTCACGCGGAATCTTTTTGAACGCTATATTTACATTTGCTTCGGCGGCTATCTGTTTGGCGACTTCATTCAGTTCAAAGGCGAATTCCCATCCCAAAATATCAATGCCGTTGGTTTTGGCATCGGCGTCTTTGCCGACGGATTTCCAAAATTCGGTGACAATTCCCTTCACATCGCCGATTGTTATAGGTGCGTCCACCAAACCGACATGAACCATCCGCCCCGCTCGAAGCCCATGTAACCATCTGTAGCCGTTGATAGGCGTGGCATGGTAAAGCTCAAGGATAAAATTTCGGTATGCCTGTTGGCGCGCATCATTATCCTCTGGTGCCTCAAACTCCGCTGTCATCCATGCCTGGCGTTCATACTTGCCCAAATTCTGCACAACAAAGGGCTTCACGCCTTCAATGCTCAAAAGCCGCTTGCGCGTCGTGTGAATCGCAAACTTGCTCAAATCACACGCAATCCAACGCCGTCCCAACTTCTCTGCTTTCGCTGCTGTCGTACCCGAACCGACGAAACAATCTAAAACTAAGTCGCCTTCGTTGGAAGAGGCGTTGATGATGCGTTCAAGAAGGGCTTCCGGTTTTTGGGTAGGATAGAAAAGATTTTCGGTTCTGTCCGCGGGTTGAAGCATTGAAATTCTCCAAACGTTGTCAATAATCCTTTCTTCTCTTATTTGGTATACGATATTCCCGAATTCATCCCTAACGTTTACCATTTTTCCATTAACTTTCTTTCTTACCAATTGTTTCACAGGTTTTTCTCGCTTTTCAGTTAATGGATTGAATGTATAACCAGATTGAAAATTCTTTGTATAGAATAAAATGGTATCCGTTGCCCGCGGAAATATGCCTTTCCTGGTGTCTGGCATTTTATTGTAATAATACCAATGAATCTCGTTGCGAAAGTTTGCCATTCCAAACACTTCATCCAGCACACACTTAGCATAATGTCCGACATGCCAGTCCAGATGCACATAGATACTTCCCGTTTCGGCAAGGAATTCATGCAGAAGCACGGTAGTTTCGTAGAACCATTGCAAATAGCTATCCAGTCCCTTGCCCCAGGTGTCGCGGTAGGCTTTCTGTTCGATGATGCTCGGTTGTTTGGTGA
>CAZRLY010000009.1:0-43948 GCA_964601015.1 uncultured bacterium | reverse complement strand
TAATTATAACATATGAGCTAACGGATTAACTGCTAACGGATTTCTTTCTTTTTTTCTTTATCCGTTAGCCAAATAATAGGGGCAACAATTTACACCCACGTGTAGTAGTTTTAACGTCAGTCTTTATACCGGTGATGAGTAGCAATTTAGCTGAATTATCAACCGATATGTGATAACACAATGTATCCTATCCCAAATCTCAGGGTTGCCGGGGAATCTGGCATCGTTTCATCTTATTCTGGAGGCCGCGACGGGTAATTCCCAGCATTTCCGCTGACTGGGTCACATTACCGTTGGTAAATTCAAGGGTTTTGGTAATGAGTTTTACTTCCATCTCCTTGAGTGTCATTCCCGCAGAAACGTCGGGTAGCTCAACTTTTTCTTCGTCAGGAGGCGCAATCATTTCTTTTGGTCTGAGCTTCTCAGGAAGGTGTTCAGGGTAAATGACAGCACTGTTTGTCATCAAAACCGCTCGCTGGATTACATTCTCCAGTTCTCTCACATTGCCCGGCCACGAATGCTTCAATAACAGGGCTAACGCTCCATCCGAAATCGTCAAGGTTGACTTCATACCATATTTTTCGCTATATTGCGCGACAAAATGCTCTGCCAACGGCTGAATGTCTTCCTCTCTTTCCCGCAGAGAAGGTAGCGTAATTGGGACGACGTTAATGCGAAAATATAAATCCTCCCGAAATTTCTCCTCTTTAACTAACTGTTCCAGGTCTCTGTTGGTCGCTGTAATGATGCGGACATCGGTTTTCTGTGTTTTCGTGCCACCAAGCCGCTCAAACTCCCCAGTTTGCAGAACCCGCAAGAGTTTTTTTTGCAGCGCAGGGCTCATATTCCCTATCTCATCGAGGAAGATGGTTCCATGTCTCGCCGATTCAAACTTGCCAATGTATCTCGTGGATGCACCGGTATAAGCCCCCCGCTCGTGACCGAATAGTTCATTCTCCAATAAATCTTCGGGAAGCGCGCCGCAATCAATTTCCACCCACTGGCCCTTCTGCCGATTGCTGATTTGGTGGATAGAACGAGCGATGATGCTTTTGCCCGTGCCTGTCTCGCCAAGAATCAGAATGGTGACATCTTGTTTAGCCACTTTCGCCAGAATTTTACCAATCTCAATAAACTCTTTGTTGTTCCCAATCAGTTGTACGTTGCCGGGATTCAGTTCCTGCTGAAGCGCAGATTTTTGATTCATCTGGCTGATAAACGCCTTACCTACTTCTTCCAGCGAAATCTTGACGCCACGTTGGTCGCGAATGTCCTCAAACATCTCGCTTGCCCGTTTCAGTTCTTCGATTGCATCGTCCCAAAACTCCTGTTTGGAATGAATCAGCCCCAACACATAATGAGCTTGGGCCTGGATGTCCGGACTTTCAACCACTTTTAAGACTTCCTGCGTACGGCTGCAATAGTCATAAGCGTCGCTAAAATTCCCGTCGCCGCAGCATGCCTCCGCCAGATTGACATACAGCCAGGTGACTAAACGCAAATCCCCGATGTCTTCGGCGAATTGCAGGCTTTTTTGGTAAAAATCAATGGCCCGTTTAAAGTCTTTCCGTCGCGCATACACCACACCCAGATTTCCGTACGACTGGGCAACTCGGCTCAGATTACCCAACTTCTGGGCAAGTTCTATGCTTCTTTGGCAGAACTCAACTGCCTTATCGAAATCCTCCCGGCGCGAGTAGAGCGTTCCCAAATTACTGTACAGCGGCGCGAGTCCCGCCACATCGCCAATCCGCTCCGTTCTAGGGAGCCCGGATTCCAAAATTGAAATCACATCTGAACTGTTGATGGAATCAATTTGATTCACCATGAATAATCCCTCCTCCATAGTGTGCAAAAAACTCAGATGCGAACATCACGCACACCCCTGCGCAAATTGTTTACACCCTTTAGACTTTTCAAGCTATGTGATAGTTTAAAGCAATTTTAAAACCGGAACTCTACCGCATGGCGTAAACAATCTGCGCACCATGAACCGCAGCCATAGCTAATTTACATCCGCCTGAACAACTCATAATTTGCCGAATTAATTCCATCAAAGATAGCATTCATCTATGGTTCTGCGATTCCGTAGCCTTACTACACTGTTTTGTTCTGCCTTTGGCATGGCACTTGCTTTTATGTTAATAAAAATAAACATACAGTGTTGCGGTAAAATGTCAAGTAAAATGAAAAAGGTCAAATGACCTAATACTACTTTGTCAATTAGACATGAACCCTGTAGCGGCGGCTCTCTGTCCCGCCATCGTTTCGACTATCAGGACGGACGGAGAGCGTCCACTACGTCATCTCATGGCTGGTGGTAGTCGATGAAGAACATAAATGACAAAGTAATACTAATGGTAGTTCAAGATCGTTGTAGGAGAAGGACCGGGGAAAGGTCAAATACTACAACTCAGAAAGGAGTAAAAAATGAATTACACACAAAACAAACTTCAGAAAGTTTTTAACCGTAAGGCTCTGGTTATCTCGGCGGTGGGATTGCTCGTCGCTTTTGCCGCTATCACCGCCATAAGTCAAACACAGGTGGTAAATATTACTAAGGGTGACAGCACATCCCTGTTGTATGTTGGAGAGAATCCCGACAACGTAGGCATCGGGACGACGAATCCGGGGACGAAGTTGGAAGTGAATGGTGCAATATCTGGTTTTGGCATTGTGCCCATTGGTTCATTTCTACCGTGGCATAAGTCATTTGCGAATACCCCGGCATTGCCTGATGGATGGGTAGAGTGTAATGGACAAGTGTTGAGTGATTCGGATAGTCCCTATAATGGCCAGACGATACCCAATTTAAACGGTGACAATAGATTTCTCAGAGGGAATACTACCTCTGGTGGGACAGGCGGGAGCTCAACACATAATCATACAGGAACTACTGGTGGACAGAGTGGGATGCGGGGAGATAACCACTCAATGCACGATATTTATTTACTCACTGGCAACCATACCCATAGTATTTCTGCTGATGAGCATCTTCCACCTTATCTAGATGTTGTTTGGGTTATGCGGGTGAAGTAACGGCAACTTCTATACCTGCACAATGATAGCAGGGGCGGGGGCGTAGCCGAGAAACGGGTTTTATTAGTAAGTTTCAATATCAGCAAATTAGGAGGAAAATCATGAAAATTTCATCAATATTCACGAAACCGTCGCATCCTTTGGGAATTATCCTGCCCATTCTCTTGGGAGTGTTGTTATGCCACACCAATGTCGCTGCACAACAACCGACACTTACAATCAGTGGTACAGGTTCTGCTGGAATGAGCATGTCCAGTGGATTTCTCTATCTCCGTGGGAATTGGACGAATAACGCGACATTCACCGCAGATGGTGGCACCGTCGTTTTCAACGGCACGGGAGAGCAAACAATCACCAACGAATCTGGTGAAACCTTTAATAACCTCACCGTGAACAAATCAAGCGGAAATCTGGTCCTTGACGACAATGTGGCCGTCGAGGATACGCTCAACCTCACGAGTGGGAATGTCTTAACGGGGACAAACACATTGACGTTGGGCCTCGGCAGCGAAGGCACACTGTCACGAACCAGCGGGACATGGATTGTCACTGGGGAAACGGGCGATTTGGAGACGGGCAATTTTGCGAGGTATATCGCTACCACCACTGGGTCGCGCCTCTTTCCGGTTGGAACCTCTTCCAACTACAGGCCATTGACAATTGATTATCCCACGACTCCGTCGACATCGGCAGGGACAATCACGGTTTCTCACATCGATCCGGTAGGCAATTTTGAGGTGCTTTCTCAGACGCTTGACGATTCCGGCTATATCGTGCATCGCCGTTCACAAATGTATTGGACAATCACCGCTTCATCAATCGCTGGTGGCACATACAGTCTGAGTATCGACGCCAACGGTCAAGCCGGGATAGGAAAACCCTCGGAACTGCGTGTGATTCGTTCCACCGACGGCGGCGAGACCTTCGGTCTCGTTGGCACGCATAGTGATGGTTCCGGCACAACCGCCAAGCGCACGGGCCTCAGTGGCGACACGTTTAGCTGGTGGTACATCGGCGGAAACATAAATGACAATTCGCTGCCCGTCACCCTTTCGAGCTTTGTTGCTACCATTACCGATTCTGTTGTGTATCTAAAATGGTGTACCGAGACTGAAGTCGGCAACATCGGCTTTGCTCTCTACCGTAGTGATGCAAAGGACGGCAATTACACCAAGATAGGATTCAAACCTGGCGCGGGGAATTCGGCGATGCCCAGAGACTATCAGTTCACCGACAAGAATGTGGAGCAAGGGCGAACCTACTTCTATTATCTGGAAGACATCGACATCACTGGCGAACGTAACAAGTCTGACACTATCAAGGTAGTCGTTGTACCATCTGCCCTGCCTGTGCCCGTGCCAAAAGTGTCCCAGTTGTTGCAGAACTACCCGAACCCATTCAACCCCGATACATGGATACCCTATCAATTATCTGGTGATAGTCCCGTTATCATTCGCATCTATGACGTAAAGGGACAGCTTGTGCGACAGTTGGATTTAGGCAACCAAAACGCAGGGAGCTATCTTGACAAAGAGAAGGCAGCGTATTGGGACGGCAAAAACCAAACAGGCGAATCGGTTTCCAGCGGGATTTATTTCTACACGCTAAAGGGTGGCGATTTTAATGCTACCCGCCGGATGGTCATTGTGAAATAGGTTCATTTGACCCCGGGAGGGTTGGATGCCTGATAGATTTTATCTTTTCAGGGCATCATTTGTCAAGTGAAAGTGGTTAGCGGAAAAGCTAGTACACGTGGGCAGAAGTTCTTAACCCCTCTTGGTATTGGAGTATCGGGGTAATTAAAGAAGGCGTTGGGGGAGTGGGGAAAAGACTTTAGTTATCACAGGTTTTTACCCCATCACCCCATTCCCCCAATACTCCTCGCACCATTTTCCCCACCTTCTTCCAACATTTTCCGTCCCTCAATGATTTCTTCGTCCGCCGCTTCCTTGACTTCCATCACCTTAATTGCGTCTGCGGAAACATACTGCCAAATCTCCTTAAAATCCAATTCTCCTGTCCCAGGCGCAAGATATTCGTCAAGTTCCTTTATGTCATGCAGTTCAATTCCAATCAACTGTTCCGAGTACGCCTTGAGCAGTTTTTCATGCTTCAGTATCCCAACCGCTTCCTGAAGGGCGGCGTGCGCTGCATCGTGCCAATAGCGCAGATTCCCCCCCTCAAACTCACTGAAAAACCATTCCAACTCATAAAAATCTGGAATTTGACGATAGCGCGGGCGATTTTCCAGAGCCAGCAGCACGCCCAACTGAAACGCCCTTTCGTTGAGTTCGTCTAAGCTGAACATTATGGCATCATGATATTTTTGCTGCTTGCGTTCCCGTTTGCCGCAAATTTCGGTTACAATTTTTGAAAATGCCTCAAACTCCCGCTCCCCCCACTCATACAAATCGAACAACTTCTTGCTCTCGTCCCTGACATCAACGTATCCAAGGTGCAAGACGACAACGGGTTGTTTTCCCCGCGCCCATGCGCCCCTCTCTTCCAAATCCACCGCCAATTCGATAGTTTTGATAGTATGTTTGACAGCTTCTTCGCGTTCGTACTTAAAAGGCGAGGAGAGCAAGAATAAGTCGGCATCAGCGTCTTCCTGTGGCACGTTGGGC
The DNA here is from genome assembly GCA_964601015.1 of uncultured bacterium. Classification (GTDB taxonomy): domain Bacteria; phylum Poribacteria; class WGA-4E; order DTYX01; family CAZRLY01; genus CAZRLY01. The sequence goes on along the minus strand of CAZRLY010000009.1, from coordinate 38,282 downwards.
GGCAAGGGACAGAAGTTGTGTATGCTGACAACCTTCATGCCGATTTTAAACTGCGGTATCATCTGTTCGAGAAGTCTCTCGGTAATCTGACAGTCCAGTTGAATTTCGTTGAAGCCCAACTCGTTCAATTCTGCCAAAAGCCGCGCACCGTCATCGTGTCCAAGAGAATTTTGCAAGGTTGAAATCGCAATCATTTAATCGCCTCCGTTATCCATTCTTTGAGCGTGTTAATCTCATCGTCTTTTGCCTTATTAAGTGCAATTAGAAATTCTCGATAGTTTTGAAAGTTTTTATCTATTTTAAGGGATAAATTATGCAATTCTTCTGGGGCAACTGGAAGATTAAATGTCTCTGGGGAAATCCTGTTTCTTTTAGCTACTTCATAGAGCCAGTCCTCAAGACGCGGCGAAATCTGTATTGCTCTTCGTATTACCCTTTTTCCATCATCATCTCTTCTTATCAGTAATTTAATCTTGCCTGTGGCATTTCTTTCATCGTATTCCTTCAGGTATCTGGAACGACCGGCAAAAGGATCTTCGTCAATAATGCCAACTGCCTTCTGTCCTTGCTCCACTCTCCACAAAACTCCTGATTTGTTGTATGCATGCCTTACCTGATACCCAGGAAATCCTATTCTATGCACTAAGGCTTTATCCTTATGGCACTCAACGATGAGCATTATTATTCCTCCCCCTCATCATCATCATCAATAAAATAATCCAGATTGGCAAATGGATCATAAACCATTAACTCTGACACCTCTTCATCGTTGAGACATTTGACCTTTGTCTGATAATCTTTGAAATATGTGATGCACACATTGACATCCTCTTTTCGCGTCTTCTCAAGAATTGAAAGGAGGAGATACGGGTTATGCGTTGCTATGAAATACTGGTTTTTTTCATCAGACGCAATTCTTTTACCGAGAAGTCCTGTATAGTAAGGAAATGCATGAGATTCTGGCTCCTCAAAAACAAGAGTGGAGTTCTCGTTTGATTCCATCGCAATCACATGGAATATTATCCCTTGTAGCGTGTCCGAAGTCAATATGTATGGATAACTGAAAGCCATATCCTCCACTTGCTTCTGGAATTCAAAGGTTTTCTCCTGCGGTTTTAGCACAAGTCTAAAGCCAAATTCTTTGAAAAACCCGGCGATGGTTTCCCTAAGTTTTTTGCTCCCCATAACAACCGCAAACATATTAGAGCCGTGCGGCGGCATAAGGAAGGATGAACTCCTTTCTGGAAATTGGTTTTGATTCGCAAATTTGTAAAATTTTATGAACGCAAGTTCAGAAGGAATAGCGGAGTCCGGTATCTGTTCGGCTGAGTAGTCCAAACGAAAATCACCTATTCTCTTGAGTCCAGACTCAACAATTCTATTCACCAAAAAGTAGAATATATCATCTTTAAATTCTATTTCCGTGACTACTTCGATACTGTTTTCAATCCTTATTTCAACCGTTTGGTCAAGCAAATCATCATAAAAGAGGTTCTGAGTGCCTTGAATCCTCACATATTCCTTGAGACTTGTGTTCAGATGTCCGCACCAACTCAACAGTCCGAGTGTTTCAAGGATGTTCGATTTGCCAGCGTTTGGCTCGCCTATGAACAGATTTACCCTTCTACAGTCAATTGCCAAATCTTTTATCGACTTAAAATTTTTAATCGACAACTTCTTAATCATTCAAACAACCTCCTAATCTGTAGGTCAAGATTCACATCTTCAGTAGTCCTCAAATACGCTCAATCGGGATTGGCAAATCCCGATTATTCCGTTGGATTTGCCAATCCAACGGGAGCATTTGCGGAGTACTGATCTTTACATTAATCTGTCAAGTTCAGAAACTTGACCTACTAACCAGATACGGATTCATCTTACTTTTCGCATTTTCAACATGTGTCCCTTTCCAGAATATTTTCTCGCAATCGGGGCATTGATAAAATAATTCCTGCGTTTGATAAACGTAAGGTGGCACTTTCGAGCGTATCTCAATTTTTTCAACCTGTTCGACAGGTACGTTACATTTAACACATCGCGAAAACATTTTATCCTCCGCTGGAGTTAGTTTCAGTTCACGTATCACCTGTTTAAGTTGTTCGGCAGTGTCGACGCTTTGCAGGTGTACGCAACGTTCCACCATTTTCTTGTCCAGGAAGTCGCTGTCGCGAGTTAAGATGATTCGTCCTTCTTTTAACGCCCTCGCTGCGATTTCCGCATCTGAAGCCAGCGCATAGTACGCCGCGTCATATCCCAAAATGCGCAGCCATCTTCCCAATTTACCGACGTTTTCATCGGCTAAGAATTTATAATTTTCATAACAACTCAATGGATTTCCCCTCAACATATCCCCTGGAAAAGTGAGAAAGCGAGACACTTTTTCCCAAATTGTCCCGCTCTCTCGTTTTCACGTTTTCACGTTTTCTCGTTTTCTATCTTTTTTAACCCGCCACCACTGCATTTTCCAGCACACCGAGTCCATCGATAGAAATTGTCACCGTATCTCCGCCGTTGAGGAATCTGCCTGTGGCGGAACCTACGCCGGCTGGCGTACCGGTTGCTATCACGTCTCCTGGCTCTAATGTAAGAAAAGTGGTAAGAAATTCGACCAGTTCATAGATGGAAAAAATCATCTGGCTGGTACTACAATTTTGTCGTTCTTCGCCGTTGACAGCGACGCTAATGGTCAAATCCTGCGGGTCAACAATTTCGTCTTGCGTTGTTAGATACGGGCCAGTCGGCCCAAAAGTGTCGAACGATTTTTTATACCAGAAGGACAACTGTCGCGGTTCGTCGATACCTTCCTGTAGGAATAGCTCTCGCTCTGATATATCGTTGAAAATGGTAAAGCCAGCGATGTAGTCTGCTGCTTCGGAAGCGGAAACGCCTTTCGCCGCGCGTCCCATTACTACGCCGAGTTCACCTTCGTAGTCAATTTTGTTCGACTTAGGGTGAAGGCGGATGCGCTCGCCGTGTCCTATCATAACGTTTGTAGGTGGCACACAGAACATCCATGGGATTTGCGTATCCCGCGGCAAAATCTTACGCCCGCCCTCTTCGATATGTGCAACGTAATTGCCCGCCACACACAGCAATTTGCGGGGATAGCATACCGGCGGTTTCAGGTGCAAGCTGTTAAGTTCGCCTATTTCTGGCAATTGCCCTGCTTCGTATGCGCGCTGTACGACGCTAAAGTCACAACCGTGATTGTCCAACAATTCCAGGATGGAATTGCAAACGGGCGATAGCCCATAAACAAGTTCCCCGTCACATAATCCAGGGAGAACTACATCGTCTTTGAGGTAACTGATGAACTTCATAAAAATAATCTCCTTGGGTTTTTGATTTACTCTTCACCTTTAACAGATGTGGAATGTAGTGTTTCGTTGGGTTTCGTGCCTCAACCCAACCTACTAAATAATCTCCTTGGTTTGTTATTCAAAAATCAAAACACCGTCCAACATCTTCGCGGAAGGAAGTTTGCCAAAAGTTGCAACCCATTCGCTTTTTTCTACCTTCCACCTCACATTGCGAACAAAGTTGACACCCCATTTTTCTCCCGCCTGAGGCGCACCTAATAATTCGAGGACGCCGTAAGGTATCTTAACTTCGGCTGTCCAACTTTCTTCATTAACACTCGTTACCACCCGCCATTTACCGTTCCAATTCACATCTTCATTTTTGGCATCGTATTTAACGCCTTCGTAGTTGAAAGTGAATTGGTATAGGGTATCTTCTGTTGGCGCAATAAACATTGATAACTTATCCTCATTTTTGTAAGATTGGTCTCTTTTTGTCGCCCTTGCGTACAGGTTCTCCGTATATTTTTCATAGCATACCAGCGCGATGTAAAGGGCGTCTTCGCTCGTCATGCACCTTACGTCGGTTTGTCGGGAGGCCAATCTTCTCCAATTTGTCCTGATGAAGCCGCTGGATTTCTCGGCTGTATCCCAGGATTGCTCCTTCAGTTTACCGTTCAATTTTGGCGTTTGAGGTTCATATTTGCACCGCAGTTTCTTAGACATGCCTATCTTCAGAGGAGGAGCTACGAATCTCCCCTCGCCGAATTTAGTTTTATATCTCACTGCTGGTGTAGGCACAGGATAGATTTTTTGCGTCTCAGTCTCGAACGAAAACAAAAATGCGTCAGTGCCACCTTTCTGCAATATAGTATTCACCGCCGCTGGTTTTACCTTCCAATTGTTCCAATTCCAGGCGACTTCAATCGCAATCACATCCGCAAAAGGGTTTTTAATCTGCATTTCAATATCGCAGGATACAACCTCACCAGTAGATGCAGGCCCTATCAAACCGATTTCAGATAGCGAAATGTTAGCGGGCAATTGTCTCCCAAGCTCTATTTGCTCACAAGGTACGACAGTAGTTAGATATTCTTTTGAATACTCTCCGTTTTCCTTTTCGATGCTGAAGGTATCAAGGGTACTCCCATCCGTACCGATAGCCGTGAGCGTCATCTTATTTCCCAAAATCTCTATCAGACAGAAATGGTTTTTCTTAGAGCCTGTTGCCGTCCAGATATTGGGTTCAATATCGTATAATCTGGCACCTCCTCCACCGGTGACAACGTAGGTAACTGGACTGTCAGTCTCGGTGAACACTGAGTTTATCGGGTATGTGCGCTCATAAAAATGGTCATGTCCGTTGAATACTATGTCGACGCCGTATTTTCTGAAGAGCGGCGTAAGTACATCCCTTACATCAAGCGAACTTTTGTGAAAACCTGAGGAATACGGAGGGTGGTGAAAGAATACGAACTTCCATTGTGCTTTGGCATTTTTCAAGTCATTTTTCAGCCAGTCGTACTGTTCGGTATTCGGCTCGTATTCTTTATTGCTATCTAAGGCGATAAAATGGCTGTTGCCGTAATCAAAGGAATACCAGAGTTCGTTGTTTGGCAATGAGAGGAAATCGAAATAGTAGGCGGCGTGTTTTTCATGATTGCCGATACTGACAAAAATGGGTATGTGGTCAATTACATCAGCGAGAGGACTAAAAAACTGTTCTCCCCACACTCTATATATTGTACCATTCGAGGCAATGTCACCTGTGTTAATAATAAAATCCGGGCTTTGCTTCAAGAGTTCCTTGGCTACCTTGCGGTGGGAACTTCCCGCTTTGGTGTCCCCATAGGCTACAAACTTAAAGGGCGTATCGTAATCCACTCCTGTAAGGAAGAAGCTATTCTTGGCATCATTCTCGGAATATACCTTGTAGTAGTATATCGTTTCCGGGCTCAACGACGCTAAAGTAACCTCGTGAATCTTTACCTTATTATAATCTATTACAAACAAATCGCAATCGGGTGTCACACCGTAATCCACGCGACTTTCCGTTGCTTTTTTTGTCTCCCACATGATTGTAACCTGCCGTCTACTTACATTCTGCAAATACGGGCCCTTTAGAATCTCGCTGTTCCAATCAAATCCGGTCAACAAGGTTGGAGCCAACAACAATAAGCAAACCACGCAGAAATTTATACGGTTCATGATTTTTGCCTTTAGTCACTGATTGTCAGACAACACAGATATTCGTGGGACTGATGATGAAGATTAGACGATGAGATAATGGATACGGTTTGCATCTCAATAATTCAGAATTTGTGATTGACTAAGCAGATGGATTATGGTAAAATAACCAAAACACATTGAAGGTTGAGTTATGAGAAAACTAAAGCAAAGTTACGAACAAAAGAAACAACTGATAGACGCTCGTTTGAAAGAATTTGAAGGTATTTTTCACAAGGGCGACGAAACTATCTTCAAGGAACTCTGTTTTTGTCTGTTCACTGCTGGTGCCAGCGCGAGAATGGGCTTGACATCAGTAGCAGCCATCGAAGACATACTGATGACGGGAAGCATCGAAGATTTAGCAGGGCGTTTAAAAGGGATACATCGCTATTGGTCGCGTCGGGCTGAGTATGTGGTGTTAGCGCGGGAATTCATAACCAGCGAACTCTCTTTCAAACTGAAGGAGAAAATCGAATCCTTTGACGATAAAAATGAACTCCGAGATTTTTTTGTAAAAAACATCAAAGGTTTGGGATATAAGGAAGCCAGCCATTTTTTGCGCAACATCGGATTTAAGGGATATGCCATCCTCGACAGACACGTTTTGCGCAATCTCATAAGATATGGCGTAACCGATGAGACGACTTCTCCTAACAGTAAGAATAAATATTTGGAGGTTGAGACGAATATGAAATCCTTCGCTGATAACATCGGCATAGACTTTGACGCGCTTGATTTATTGCTGTGGAGTAATGAGACAGGGGAAATATTAAAGTAAGCCTGCTGCTGACTCGCTTGCAAAGTGGGTATGGCTGAAATCCTACCCAACAGTCGGTAGTGCCAAGCACATACCTACCTGCGAGTAGTTAGTTCCTTGAGTTTGGCATAAACACCCCGGTCATCTTGGTGTCCTTTAAATTCAAGCGGGAAATACTGGTTCACGTCCTTCGCCATCAAGCCCCACGAACAACCATGAGCGACGCAAACCTCCGCCGCTCTCGCACCCAATTCCCCCACCTTGTCGTCCTCGTTACAAACAACCGGTTTACCAAATCGCTTCATCTCGGCAATCCGGGCAGGGATGTCCTTAATTGGCGTGTTATTAAAATGTATCAGCACAAAATCGGCTGCTTCTGCGACAGGATTCCCCGCTTTGCCACTTCCCCCTCCGCTTGCGGAGACGAGCAAACCGGGAACAGTTTCGTGAGCCAGTTCAATCAATTCAGCGATGTTCTCATCCGTCTTCAGCAGCAAGTGGTTGAACCCCCCGTGTCCGTATTCGTTGGCAATTTCCATCATAACGTTCGTAAAACCGCAATCCCTTATCCAGTTTGCAACATTGACAACGCCACGCCGAAGCGCCTTAACATCTTTCAGAATTTGGTCTTGACGCTGATAGTAACAACACAGAATAACCGCAACTCCCGCGTTATCACACGCCTCAATGACTCGCTTTACACGGGCAAGATAACTTTTGCGTAACGAGCCGTCCCCCCTAAACGCAGAATTCACCGCCCCTTCATAACCGGGCATCCCACCTTGCAAAGACAACGTAAAAGCACGTACGCCGTATGCCGTGTAATCTGGAATCTGTACGATGAACTTGTCAGTGTTTTCTTCCGGGTCAAAATCCGGGCGATGTGCGTCTTCAAAAACAGCGTTTACCATGCGGACATTCATCAACAAACCCTCTGCTTTAGCGCCCTGATATGTAACATCATCGTTGATATGCCACTTGCCATCAATAATGGAAATCTTCGTTTGATAATCTTGGTTAAGCGTCCCAGCGCAAACAAACGCAAGTCCCATGCTCAAAAAATAGGGAAACACAATTGAAATACCTCCTTTCTTAAATTTCTTAGAACTGCTCGAAAAAGAATATACCATCTTTTGAATAAAAACGCAAGATTTTTCTGCTCACTGTAGGAGTGCGCAAATTCAATTTGCGTTGCGAGAATATAAATTTTCATTCTTCCCCCCCTTTTTGCCGCCCTATCGTCATTTTCCTGTCAAAATTTTTTACAGTACAATTTACCCAAGCCACATCGAACATTCCCGCCAAAATCTTTCCTCTTGATTCATTTTGCTGCCAAAATTTTTTACAATGGCTATGCTCATTCTGCCCAAAAAGCGTCTTATCTTGAAGATAGTTTACCTGTCAAAGTCTCAATGAGTTCCGTCATCTGGTAGGAAACACACACAATATCAAACCGGTCATATAATCCTGGCATAACGCTTGCTTAGAATACTCAGTAGTCCTCAAACACGCTCGTCGTGGATTGCTAAATCCACGACACACCAACGGGAGCATTTGCGGAGTACTGATACTCAACAGTAAGATAGTTTACGCAGTTAGCCCTTTGCCGCATGGAGGAACATTTCGATGAAAAAATTAATCACAACAACAATGTTGTTCTTGTTGGTTGCCCAAATATCCTTTGCACAAACAACAGCGCAGGAACCTGAAGAACAACAAACCAGAGAAGAACAACTCCGGCAATTAAAATTAGAACAGGCGCGGCTTGAGATGGAACAAGCGCAAGCCCGCATGTACAAGAAGAAAGCTGATTGGAAGGAACTGGAAAAACTCTTTTCCCAAGACATCGTCACGGGGCGCGAGGTGAATCAAGCAAAAGAGGAATTCGAGAATGCAAAACTCGCTTATGAGAAAGCCATTCTCAACCTCCGTCAGATAGAGTTGGACTCACTCAAAGCCGCCTGGCATATTTCAGTGACAAGAACCCACCGCTACGAAACCAAAGACGGCAAGCAGATGCTTTCTATCACCCTGAAAAATAATTCTCAGCCTGTGAAGTTAGAATATAGTTCAAAGGCGTTTGAGCGGCTTAATAAGTTTGAAGCATCCCAGAAAACTAAGGAAGAACTAAGCCCACAAATGCGGGCGTTGTTTGCCGCGTCCTCGGTCAGCCCGCAGATTGATGATATATTCGTTTCTATCATGGACAAGAATCAATCCATTATCGCACAGCCTTATGAAGCATGGATTAAAAAGCTTCCCGAAGGTGGGGAACAACTGTTGGAATTTGAACTAATCAAACAGGATGTGCAAGATGTTGTTGTGTCACTGAAATACATGGACATTACGGAAGAACGCGATATTCACCTGAAGCAGGAGGAACCGTATATAACCGTATTGAAGGCACGGCAATACAAGGGAAAAGATGACAAACGGCGGCTGGAGATTGTGCTAAAATATGGCGCTGTCAAGGGAGCAGATGAGCAAGGCGAACAGAAAGTCGGAGAGCCAGAAAGCCAGACGCCAGATGCCAGTCGTCAATTACAAAAAGTGGAGAGTGCTGATGCTTACGCCACGGAGTTGAACAATATTCGCGTCTCCATTCAAGATGAAAAGGGCGCGATTATCGGGCTGCCCTACGAAGTAACCATTAATACCATGAAATACCAGCAAAAGATTTCACTGGATTTTGAATTGCGCAAGAAAGTTGATAGTATCATCGTCGCAATGCGCTATTTGAACAGTGAATCAAAACTGCATCTGTATCTGGAACCGGATACCCGCCATTTGTCAATAATACGCGCCAGAAAGTATCGCCAGGGTGAACAGATGATGACTGAAATTACACTGAAAAACACCTCCAAAGAAGTGCCGCATACCTCCGCCACAATGGAGGAAATTGCCGCCTTAAATGAACTGCGTTCCATCTATGTTTCTCTGAAAGATGAAAAAGGGACGATTATCGCCCAGCCGTATGATGCTGTCATTGACGTGCTTTCATATAATCAAACTGCATCATTGGAATTCCAATTGCAGAAGGATGTCGATGAAGTGACGGTGGTGTTGCAATATATGGACGTTCAGGATGACGAGCGGAAAGTCTATCTCCAAAAAGAATCGGAACAAGACATCGTCGATATAAGTTCGATGCAGTTCTCTCAGGAAGAGGCTTTAGGTACCAGCGTTACTTTTGACCTTGCGCTAAACCGGCTGGCGGAAAATGAAAAAACGTTCACGTTGCGCGTTATCAATTTGTTAGACCGGTTGTCTTTTGAATTTGTTGACCCAACATCCCAGTCTCGCATCTCACAGGTCAAATTCACTCAGGCGCAACCTCGGCGTAACCTTTCGTTAGTAGTACACATTCCAGAGGAATTGGACATTGAACTACTGGACAAAGCGATGGTTTTTTATGTCGCTGTATTGGGCGATGTCGAAGCTGAAAAATACGGACTGGATAATAGACTGCACTTGAAGAAAGAAGAACTCAAAGAACTAAAGGGGGGCATAGAACAACTCCAACTCATTCCCAGAGGTGTGCCTGAAATCCAACTAACCTCTACGAACTTAGGCTATGACATCAAAACGGACGAGCGGGTAGAAATGAAAGCCACGCTGAAAAATACCGGCACATGCGATTTAAGCGACATCCGCATCGTTGTTGAACCCCAAACAGATTGGCAGAAAGAGATCAGCCCTGAAGTGGTGCTATCTTTGGAACGCCTGGAGGAACAGGAGATTCAAATTCTCCTCATTCCACCGATTGATGTGACACCGGGTGATTATGAAGCGAAAATGAACGCCGAATGTACCGTCGATAACCGCAAAGTGGAGGCGATGGAAAAAACCATCCGTATTCATATAGCAGCGAAAACATCCTTGACAGGCAGCGCGCTGTTGGTAATAGCGTTGGTGGTTTTGATTGCGGGGATTGCAGTGTTAAGTATTCGGCTCAGTCGAAGGTAAACGAATTACTCTATGTCGCATGGGCTTCCTATCGCAGGATGTTCAGTCAAGGGAGAGCATAAAAAATGAGCAAAAACACCGTCAGTATTCATTAAGACCAACGACAAAACTGACCCAAATAGCTTCCATGTTTATTATTTGAAGGAGAGATTGTCTGACAAACCTGTCAGTTTTGAGGACGTACCTCGCTTCACTGAACCAACTGGCGTCAGCACGGCGTTCAGAAATGCTTTGATGGATTTGAGCTTGCTGATGTTATTCTCGGTGTTGCTGTTTTTGGCGAGCTATGTGGCATTTTTGCGGTGTGATGTACGGTAAGATAAACATACTACGGAATACATCCGGAGGTTTTAAGATGAAGAAAATTTTTGTTTTGGCGTTGTTACTCTGTTTACCAATTAGTCTTTCAGCACAAGAAAAATTGACACTCACCCTTGAAAAATGTATAAAGTTGGCTTTGGAACGCAATGAGAAGGTACTCCAGGCTCAAGAGAGATTGCGCCGTGCGGAAGCCAATCTAAAAGCGGCGCGGGCTGACCGATATCCTCAAGTAGGTTTAACGAGTTCTTTTTTACAGCGTGAAGATGGTGATTCAAAGGACAAATACAAAGATTATCGTTCGGCGCTGTCTTTGAGTCAATTGCTTTTACGTTTCGGGGAAACGCCCTATTCTTTGGATAAAACACAGGAGGATGTGCGAATTGCATCCCTCGACTACGAACGCGCCAGAAAAGAAGTTGCCTATAATGTTCGGAGGGTTTTTTACAATATCCTATTGGCGCAGGAAGAGATTGACGAACGCCGCAAACTTGAATCCGCCATAAGAAAGAAACTTTCGCGTGTAAAAGACCGGAAAAAAGCAGAAATCCTTTTGAAAATCAATGTGCTTAATACTGAATTGGAACTGGCGGAACAGCAGCGTGAGATTAATGAGCTTTCGCGCAGTTTTGACCTTGGCAAGATAGAATTAGTACAATTGATAGGCGAGGATGAACTGAAAGAAGTAGCGGTTGTCGGCAACATCCCTGAAATAACATATACACCTGATAACGCAGTCAAGTTAGCGCTTGAAAATCGACTGGATTTGCTTTTATTGCAAGGCGATATCGAAAGGCAGAAAAGATTAGTCAAAGAAATCCTGTGGAACCGATTGCCAGAACTTAGGGCGTCTTTCAGGTACGAGGATGCTTTGCTTTCCCTTAAACAGCAGAACCGCACCTGGGATGCTCTTTTTTCCTACGATGTCCCAATTTGGGAGAAAGGACTTCAACAGGAAACAGAAGGGCAGGGAATTGGAATGACTTATCCACCTGATTCTTCTGATTACGGCGGGCGAGAAGGATGGGAGTTGCGTTTCAATTTCGATATTCCTATCTTCGACGGTTTTTTTACGAAGGAACAAAAAAAGAGTGAGCAGTCTGAATTAAATAGGCTTTCGTTCAAAAAGAAAGAGTCGGAAAAAACGATTACGCTGGAAGTTCGACATGCTTACAGCTCAGTTGCCAGCACTAAAGAGCGAGTTGAGATTGAACAGAAAGTTGTTGAGATTCGGGAGGAAAATCTTCGGCTGATAGAAACTTTACTGGAAACGGTATTAGAGGGTGAACAATATCGCTCTTTAACCTTCGATGACGTAATCTCCGCCCGTGCCGCTTACACGGAAGCGCAACGGGTATATTTCCAGGCTCGCAAAGCGCATGTACAGGCACAAGAAGCACTACTCAGGACGATGGGCGTGATACAGTGAAATCAGGGTTGGGAAGTAAAGAGTAATGATTTTACTTATTACTCTTTACTTTTTACTCTTCCGCAACTCCTCCCTTTCTTTTGCGGAAAAGATTATTCGTTTTCTTCTGTTTCCAATACTTCTTTCATGTGTTCTTCAAGTCTGTCTAAATCCCATTCCCCTTGGTCTCGGATTATTGACCTGAGCATCGATGGTATGTCAGCAACGCTTTCCAGAATATCCCTTAGCAATTCCGTATGTTCCCGCGATTGGGTAACCTCTTTCGGCTCCTCAACCAAATCTCGCAAGATAGTGCCTTCTGCGCGGGATGCAATAATTGGTTCTGTATGCCCGTCAATGTATACCTTTGTGCGTTTACCTGCTCCACGTCCTTCCTCAATCGGCTCTAAGCCCACGATTGAATCTGAACGAAAATATTTGCCGTATCCTAAAGATACCATGATTCCTTGTTCAATTTTCATCTCTTTTTGGGGCGGAATAGAAAGTGATTAAATCTGAGATTCAATCTTTACAACCTTTCTTAAAACTTACTTAACTTTCCACCTAAACCTCCTCTTTCTTTTTTGTTTTTTTTCAGAAAGCTAATGGTTCGTTTCATAAATCCGTTATCCTCATTCATTTCAGAACTTATTCCTCTGGCTTTGAGTCAAACGAAACCCTCACACCTCTTCCCTGAAGTGCAGGGATATGACTGTCATACGCCTTATCGTTGAGTGGGTTACCTCCCAAGTTAACTCTATCTCCTTCTCCGATGTCTGGATTGTCTACAAGAGGGCTGATGTCTCCTATTTGGTTATCGTGCAAATCCAACTCCCGCAGATTAGTAAGTTTACTCAAGGGACTGATGTCGCTTATCTGGGTTTTATACAAACGCAGAGTCCTCAAATTAGTTAATCTGTTAAACGAACTGATGTCGCTTATCGGATTGTTATACAAACTAAGCCCCCGCAGGTTCGTCAATCCACCGAGGGGGGTAACGTTGCTTATCTGGTTGAATCCCAACGACAGTGACTGTAGGTTTATCAGGGTGCTAAGGGAACTTATGTCGCTTATCGGGTTACTCGTCAAAAGTAATTTCTGCAGATTAGTCAAATTGCTCAGAGGGCTGATGTCGCTTATCTGGTTGCCAGGCAACGAGAGACTCTCCAAGTTGGTCAAGCAACTCAACGGGCTAATATTGCTTATCTGGTTGCGTGTCAAACGCAGCCATTTCAGATTCGGCAATCTGCTGAGAGAACTTATATCACATATTTCATTATCTCCTAAATCCAGATCCTGTAGGTTGATGCAATGTTCAATGCCGCTTAGGTATGCGATGTTACATCCGCCACCATACCCGGCATGCAGTTCTGTCAATCCTTCCAAATCTGACTTTAAGAGCGGCCCGTCAGGCTTTTCTATCTTCTGCCTTATAACTGCCTCCAAGCTTGGGTCAGCGAACTGTCTGCCGCTGGTCGCCGCCCTTGTAGTGAATAGCTGTGGGTCAAACAGAACTTCTACCCTTTTTTCTTTAAGAGCAATTATGTGGTCATATGCCTCATCATTGAGCGGATTCTCTCTCAAGTCAATTCTATCTCCCTCTCCAATGCCTGAATTAGAGACAAGAGGGCTAATATCGCTCATTTGATTGTTCCTCAAATCCAGATTCTCAAGGTTAGTCAGTTGGCTCAACGGACTTATATCCCTTATCTGGTTACCATGTAAATCCAGTTTTCGCAGGTTACCCAATCTGTGGAGGGGTGTTATATCGTTTATCTGGTTGTCATGACATGATAACTCCTGCAGTTCTATTAGGTTGCTTAATGAGCTTATATCGGTTATCTGGTTCCCTTCCAAGCCCAGTCTCTGTAGTTTAGTTAAACCTCTCAGTGGACTTATGTCGCTTGTATAATTGCCCCCTAAATTTAGTCCCTTTAGGTTGGTCAGTTCCCTTAGAGAGCTAATGTCGCTTATCTGGTTGCTCCTCAAATCCAAATCCTGTAAGTCAGTCAGTCTTCTCAACGGACTTATATCATTTGTGTTATTTCCCCCAAAAGTAAGTTTCTTCAGGCTTATACAGTGCTCTATGCCACTAAGGTCACTGATCGCTTCCCCCAGCAAATCTAACTCCGTCAACTCATCCAAATCTGACCTTAAGATTGGCCCATCACTTTTGACTATCCTACGTCTTACTTGTGCCTCAATCTTCGTATCAGCGAATTGAACGTCTTTATCATTTCCTGGAACAACCGGTCCTTGAGTGGTCGATTCGGTTGTTGTACCAACCAGGGCTTGGAATTCCGGGGTTTCTCGCAATGAGTCAAACACAGGAGCTATCCTCGCTTTGACTCTGCTTCCTTCAGCACATTGTTTTAGGTTGGTCAATGCTTCTTCCCATCGCTCTTGCTCCGCGGCTTTATAAGCCTCACAGTATTTTTCGTCGGGCTCTCTGAAGCTTCCAAATAACAATGCTGTAATCGCTTCGGGAAAAGTATACCCCACCATTCCGTAGTAGCCTGTATCATCCCAATGCCATACTTGATATTCATCTCTCAACGTTGGTAAAGCCCAATCAAATCCTAAGAGTTCATCAATTGTTTGGTGGTCAGCAAAGGGCACGAAAGAATTAAGTGGACCGGTCTTCCCTTCGGCACACGTCGCATAGCGGCCAAGGATGGTCTCGAAGTAGTGTTCTACAATATATTCTACTCTCTTTATGTTAAAAAATCCCCCCTCCAACCCATTCGACCAACGCAGGAACTGAACGTAACTTTGGGGAAATCGGAAACCCAAAGCAGTTTCCGTCGCTTCAATGTCTTCCAGAGGCGCAGGGGGGCGAACCTTGTCCCTTAACTCTTCCCGCCAAAATTCATCCTCTAAGGCTCTGGCAATGGCGGGAAATAATTGCTCAAATTTCTTAGAGGTGGCATCTTTGGCTACACGAAAGCCAACATGAGGGTATCCCACAGAGGGAGAGGGTGCCCAACTTGCCAGAATCCAGGTGAGACCAACGCGGCCGCCAAGGTCACCAAAGGCAAAGCACCCCCCTTTAACACATAGTCCATAAGGTTTTTTGTCTCCTATGAACTCAAGCGCGTTGCCAATCATGTCATAACAGCCATAGGGACTTACTCCTTCAGGATACGCATCGACAGGATTGGGTCTGAAGGGGCCACCTTGGGGGGTATTACATTTTCGCTCATCAAACTCATCTCCCCAGGGGAATCCTCTTTGTAGCTCTCTTCCTGAAGCAGCGATCTCCCATTCCGCTTCTGTGGGCAGGCGTAGTTTTGCCCAACGACAATATTCCTTAGCGTCAAAAAGAGAGACACCCACAACAGGTTGATTCGAGGCGTTATATTTTGGATTTTTCCAAAAGCGCGGGGGGGTGTGTCCCGTCTCTTCCACAAAGCGCATGTATTGAGCATTTGTGACTGGATATTTGCCGATGTAGTAGCTATCAATAAACTCGACTTTGCCGGGAGAATGCACCAGCCTGTAGCCATCCGAATCCTCCCCATAGCAGTACCATTCCCCTTCGGGAATGAGAATTAATTCGCCCCCGTCTTTTTCGTTGACGATTTCTGTTGACATAAAACTTCCTCCTTTCGTAATGGCATGACTTTTCACACAGCCTCTCAAAAGCTAACATTTTGTCTGGGGCAGTCTATCTATCCCAGCCTGCGCCAATGATAAGATTTTAGCCAGGGCTCAACGAACCAACTGTGCCCGCCATTCTTGTGAGAGCACATCAGAAGTCCTGCCTTCCGCTACGGCTTTAATCCTGTCCAGTACCCACTCTTTCTTTCGCAGTCCACCGGACGGGGTGGCATCAATCCCATTGATAAACAACAAATCCTCGCTGGCAGCCAGCCGTTTAATCATGTTTCTATCCATTTTGTGTTCGCGCAGTACGACGTTTTCACCGAGCTCCGCGACAGCCTGACGCGTGTTCTCCAAACCCTCCAATCCATAAGCACAACCGGAACACCAGAGATTCCAATATACATCAACCACAATTTTTCCTTAGATGAGTTCGAGTTTGGGAAACTGTCTTTTCCAGGTTGTTTTTCTTCAGCCCAAAAATTCGGTTTCTAACATTCATTGAATTAAACAATCGTTAATATTGTACAATATAAACGTTAGATTGTCAAGGCGCATCGCATATGTTGCGGTCATACTATATTGAATTAGATTTTCCAAATCAGAAGGGGACTTCTGCGACAGGGAGTTAAACGTTTCATCGCCATCTTTTCCTCACCCACTAACTTCAAATTAAACTTGCCATTTGCACTAATATTGTGGTAAAATCATTTGCGTTATTTTACCACATTGAGAAGGACTTGTATGATTAAAAATAAAAACATCACAACCCCGATTACTTCTGGTTTCAATATCAAAAATATTCCCGCGTCAGTTTCAGCGAATCTGCGGCGACTAAAGAATGCACAAAAATTTACAACCATCTGTCCGTACTGCGCTGTGGGGTGTGGGCAGGTAATTTCTGTGCTTAACGGCAAAGTGATAAACGTTGAAGGCGACAGCGAACACCCCATCAATCAAGGTTCGTTGTGTAGCAAAGGTAACGCTCTATACCAAATCGCAAATAACGACAGGCGGTTGGATAGCGTGTTATATCGAACGCCTGGTGGCAGTCGATGGGAGAGAAAATCGTGGGATTGGGCGTTGGAACGAATAGCCCGAAAGATTAAAGAGACACGGGACAAAAATTGGGTCAAAACCGACGACGGTTTTACAGTTAATCGAACGGAAGCAATAGCCTGTTTAGGCGGTGCTGCGCTGGATAACGAAGAATGCTATCTCTATTCCAAACTCGCTCGGTCGCTTGGTGTCGTCTACCTTGAACACCAGGCGCGGATATGACACTCTGCCACTGTCGCCGGGCTGGCGGAAACCTTTGGTAGAGGCGCGATGACAAACCACTGGATTGACATCGCCAATAGCGATTGCATCATGATTATCGGTAGTAACGCGGCGGAGAATCACCCCATCTCGTTTAAATGGGTGACAATGGCGATGGAGAGCGGCGCTAAGTTAATTAATGTTGACCCGCGCTTTACCCGAACTTCGGCAGAGGCGGACATCTACGCTCCAATTCGACCAGGCACTGACATCGCATTCATCGGCGGTATTATAAATTACGTCCTGGAAAATGAGCTATATAACAGAGAATACGTCCTCGAATATACCAACGCGCCGTTTTTAATCAATGAGAATTTTGGTTTCGATGACGGGCTGTTTTCCGGCTACAACGAAACAGATAGGAAATACGATACATCCACCTGGCAATATAAGTTGGACGAGAACGGTAATTACATGCTGGACGAATCCTTGGAGCATCCAAACTGCGTATTCCAACTTTTGAAAAAACACTATTCTCGTTATGACGTAGATACCATGCGCTCAATAACGGGGATGCCGAAAAATCTATTCCTCAAAATAGCTGAGACATTTTGTTCAACCGGCACCAGAGACAAAGCAGGCACCATCATGTATGCGATGGGTGCGACGCAGCATACTGTCGGAACTCAGAACGTCAGAAGCTATGCCATCTTGCAACTGTTGCTGGGCAACATCGGCATGGCGGGCGGGGGCATCAACGCTCTGCGCGGCGAGTCAAACGTACAGGGTTCGACAGATTACGGGTTGTTGTTCCAAAATCTGCCCGGCTACTTAAAATCTCCGGAAAAAGAGGACGCAACCCTTGAAGATTATTTTGAACACTGGATGCCTAAAAGCCATAATCCGAACGAAGTCAACTATTGGAAATTCACTTCTCGTTTCATTGTGAGTTTGTTAAAAGCATTCTGGCACAATGCCGCACACCCCGAAAACGATTTCTGTTATGAGTATCTGCCAAAACGCAGCGCAAACTATTCTTATGTATCCATCTTTGAGGCGATGTCCGCTGGCAACATCAAGGGACTCTTGTGTTTCGGACAGAACCCGGCGGTGGGCGGGCCAAACGCTAAAATGGAACGAAAGGCACTGGAAAATCTGGATTGGCTTGTAGCAGTTGACCTTTGGGAGACTGAGACGGCGGCTTTTTGGAAAGATGTCGATATTGCAAAAGCTATCAAGACGGAAGTTTTTCTCCTGCCCGCGGCGGCTTCCTTTGAGAAGGAAGGGAGCGTTACTAACAGCGGGAGGTGGGCTCAATGGCGTTACGAAGCCGTCGAACCACCCGGCGAGGCTAAATCTGATATGTGGATATTGAACGCTCTCTATTTGAAACTCAAGGAACTCTACGAGCGGGAAGGCGGGACATATCCCGCACCGATTCTCAATCTCAATTGGGACTACGGCGAGGATGAACCCAATGTCCACAACATCGCCAAAGAGATTAACGGATGCGATACTAACACGGGCAAACAGTTGTCCAGCTTCGCTCAACTCAAAGATGACGGCTCAACAGCGTCCGGCAATTGGTTGTATTGTGGTAGCTATGTAGAGGAAGGGAATATGATGGCGCGCCGCGGCGAGAAGCGGGGAAACGGGAAAGTAGGTTGGGTATGGTGCGAACCTACCCAACAAGAAAACTCGCCTGTTTTACGTGAAAATGACACGTCCAAAATCGGGTTAAATCCGGATTGGGCGTGGGCTTGGCCTATCAACAGGCGCATTCTCTACAACCGTGCTTCCTGCGATAGCAAAGGAATACCGATGAATCCTGAGAAACCTGTTATCTGGTGGAATGGAACCGAATGGGAAGGAGATGTCCCCGATTACGGCAAAGATACCCCTCCCGGAGCGGATGTCGGCCCGTTTATCATGTTACCCGAAGGGCGTGCGCGGTTGTTCGCTATCGGTTTGGCGGACGGCCCATTCCCAGAACACTATGAGCCGTTGGAAAGTCCTGTAAAAAACTTTCTCTCCAGCGTACAGAATAATCCTGTCATCAACATCAACAACACTACCCTTGTCAAACGCAAAGGGGGAGATGAAAACGCCCCGATGCTCGAAATCATCGGGGATTCCGAAAGATTCCCATACATCGCTTCAACTTACAGGTTGACCGAACATTGGCAGGCAGGACAGATGACGCGTAACCTCCCCTGGCTGGTAGAATTGATGCCGAAGATGTTCGTTGAGATAAGCGAAAGTTTAGCTAAGGAGAAGGACATCAAAATCGGCGATATGGTGAAAGTAATCTCAGCGCGCGGCGAAATTACCGCTTACGCCTCCGTCACTGACAGAATGCGCCCGTATGAAATTGACGGCAAGCTGTACGAACAAGTCGGTTTGCCCTGGCACTACGGTTTTACAGGGCTTGCCACAGGCTGTAGCGCTAACTGCCTTACACACAGCGTCGGCGACGCAAATACCATGATTCCAGAATACAAGGCGTTTCTTTGTGACATACAGAAGATGGACTGACGGCTCTGCACGCCTAAAGGCGGCAGGTTCTTAGCAGATTGTCACTGGTTCGCTGCACGGCCAAGTGACACATGGGTTTACGCCCCTGGCAACCATGAGGTCCCCGCCTGGACTACTACTACTTTTCCTCTTCACACGGAAGGGGATACGTAGATACTTTGGTTTGGGATGCGGAAACAAGTCATTGGGAACTAAAGTTCCGGATTGATGTTTAGTTAGAATGTTGTATGCACCTACAACGTCGCGATGACATTGTAGGTTACAGTTAGCGCAAGAGTAGTTACGGTTTGTAGGACGATTGATAGCTCCGCAACGCGGACAAGTCTTAGACGTATATGCTTCGGAGACTTCAACCACTTCAATACCGTATCGTTCAGCTTTGTATTGCAGATACTCCTTTTGCTTGTAGAATGACCACTGGCTTATCTTTTGTCGGACAGAACGTGCTAAACGTCCTTTGGTGTTTTGTGCTATACCCGATAAGTTGCCAATGACGATAGTAGACACGTTATGTTCAATACACCAGTCAATAGCAGAAGTAGTTATCTTGTGGTTCAAGTCTTTGATGCGTCTGTTGGTTCGTTCCATTAACCGACGTTTGGTTCGGTTGAGTTTGCGCCACTTGCGTGAATACTTCTTACACTTGCTCATTGCCTGCTGTAGTTTAGCTAATCTCTTGTTGCGATACTGTTTAGCTTCACGGAGCTTACGTCCTGATATGACTAAGGCATCGTAGCCATCGGTCATACTTATAGCATGGATTTCCCCCATGTCGATAGCAGCGACGTTATTCCCCGCGACTTGTTGATTATCATTATCAACTTTGATAGTCAAACTAAGCCAGTAGGAGTTACGCCAGATTAGTTGAACTGATTTAGGTTGGCAATTAGCAAGTGATTTAGGCAAACGCAGCTTGAGTGGATGGTTACCTTTACCGTTGGAGAGTTTGATATTCCTACCGTTCACACGAATAGCTTGTTGCTTCCAATGAACACGGAAGTATCGTTTGGTCTTGTGTGGATAGCGAATATCAGGATTGGATTTACGGAGTTTACGTGCTGTCTTACGGTTAGCGTCAAATTGCTGTATAACAGATTGAACCGATTGAGAATGCAAGTTGAACGGCATATCTAACTGGTCATTTCTGTTATACTTCGCCAGTGAGTTAGCAGACAGCCATATGCCCTTCTTGCGGTATGTACGCCAGAAAAAGCGGATAGTTCGGTTCCAGACTTCTGCTGATTCTTCTTGAAGGAACTTGCAATATTCAGTTGTACGTTTGTCCGGATTAACCTTGACTTGTACAGTAGTATAGTAGGACATTTGGCATTAACTATACCATATTATGGCAGGAATGTCAAGGATATTCTTCAAATAGTTTACGATATGCCAATTCATCCCCACGCTTGAAAGCGGGGGCTTTCTTGGCAAGAAAGGATGTAAAGAGTAATGAGTAAAAAGTAATTTTAGCGAATGGCGTTTACTTTTTACTCTTCAGGATATACGATGATGCATGAGGAAAACACCATGCCAAAAGCTATGTTGATAGACATCAAAAGGTGTCTGGGGTGTAGGAGTTGTCAGGTGGCTTGCAAACAGTGGAAGAATATCCCCGCGGAACAAACCACCTTTTCTCCCAACTTTACCAATCCAAAAGAGCTTTCTCCAAAAACTTTGACCAAAGTTAGCTTTCACTCCCGAAAAAAGGAAAGTGACATACCCGCCTGGTATTTTGTGAAACGCCAGTGTATGCACTGTAATGTGCCTTCTTGTGTAGCGATTTGTCCGACGGGAGCGTTACACAAAACTGAAGCGGGGGCTGTCATTTATAATCCTGCAAGGTGTATCGGTTGCAAACTCTGTACGCAGGCATGTCCTTTCTCCGTTCCAAAGTTTGGTTGGGGTAGGACTTTAGCGTTAATACAAAAATGTAATCTCTGCCACGACAGAATTTCCGCTGGTATGCAAACAGCATGCGCATCTACCTGTACGAACAACGCAATTATGTTTGGCGAACGCGATGAGCTAATTGAAGAGGCAAAAAGAAAGATTCAAGCAAACCCCGATAAATACGTCAACCACATCTACGGAGAAAATGAAGCAGGTGGCACTTCTGTTTTGTACATATCCAGCGTTCCATTTGAAGAGTTGGGATTTAGAACCGATGTCGGCGATGAACCGTTGCCGACGCTCAGAGGAAAGGCAGCAAGTAAAATTTCAAAGGTTGTCATTGAGCGATGTATCATTCCGGGCAACGCGTGTATTTATCAAAGATAGCGATTTTATCCGTTAGACGGGTTGGATTTAACGGGTAACCCGGAGCAGAAAGAAAATGGCGAGTAGCGCAAATGCACTGGTGCAGATAAACCGCAAGAAACGACATTTCATTTAGCTTTTGAAAGCAAAGGTGTTGATTCTATGGAACGTAGAGAAAAATCTGAAACCACAAAGCGATATCAGGTATTCTTGAGTTATGCAAGCGCTGACAAAAAAATAGCTCATAAAATTGTGAATGAACTTCGGAAACGAGGTATTCGCGTTTGGTTTGACGCATACGAACTTCAACATGGAGACTCAATAGTCAAAGCTATTGAGAATGCCATTTCAGCCAGTGACTATCTTGTTGTTCTATTGTCACCTAATTCTGTCAATTCCGTGTGGGTACAAAAAGAATTAGGCGCTACTCTTTCCACCGAATTGACTAGCAGAGATATTACATTGTTGCCAGTTTTGATTGCAGATTGTGATATTCCACCTATTCTCGCTTCTTACCAATATTTTGACCTTCGTACAGATTTTGAACAAGGTGTTGCTCGCTTAGTTGAGCAAATAAGTATTGTTCCCGAGATAGATTTTTCGGAGTTGGACTGGATAAGCTTTGAGAACCTTATCGTTGATTTGCTAACCAAATTAGGATTTAAGGATATTGAGCGAGAGTGGGCATCCGCTGGGCCGGAAGTTGATTTCAAGGCTATCTACTCGCGTTTTGACCCTCTCGGAGTGGAGGTTACAGAAACATGGCTGATAGAAGTGAAGTTCTACCGTCAGTCCAGAGCTGACCTGAGGTCAATACGGCAGCTTGTAGACTATTTGTTAAGGCACCCAATACGAAGTAAGGGACTTTTAATAACAAACGGTCAACTTACCTCCGCTGCCAAGGATTGGCTCAAATTAGCCGAAGCTAAAAATCGAATTGAGATCCGTGTGATAGATGGTACAGAGCTCAAGAGGCTACTTCTACAACACATTGACTTGGTCAATAAATACTTTGTAAAAGAATATGGGGCGACAAGATGAGTGAGGCTAACAATCTCATTGACAAACTATTCTCTTGCCCCGCGGGTGCGGCTGGCTGGAAAACATTTGAAGATGTGTGCTTGGAGATACTATGCTACCTCTTTGTCCCCCCCTTGGTCGAACCGAAGATACAACCGCGCACGTTTTCAGGCATAACCCGCCGAGATGCTGTATTTCCCAACCGGAATTTTGACGTCGCCAACAACTGGGGGCTTCTTTTGCGAGAACTTAACGCTCGAATGGTTCTTTTTGAGTTTAAGAACTACGATACCACTGAGATAGGAAAGGACGAGGTAGACCAAATCCGGAACTATATGACTGAGCCGATGGGACGCCTGGCAACAATGGTTTGTAGTAAGTCCCCGAATGAAGCGGCTCATATACGACGCAATACGATTTTCAGTTCCGAAGAGAAAGTGATTCTGTTCCTCACAAGGGAACACCTAAAGGAAATGCTATTTATCAAGGAGCGTGAAGAGGACCCAGCGGATTTGATTGTTGACCTAGTCGAATGGTTTTATCTGCAACACGAGTGAATCTTCCGTGGGAAGATTTCATCCGGGACACTTTCCGCAGACGGGAAATAAACCTCTCCAAATAGTTTATGTTTTAATCGTATGACTGAAGAACTGCTCACCCTTGGGTTTAGTTTTACAAACCCATTCGCCTCGTGGATTTATGACGCCGGAAGGTGATGAACAGCGAATCTCAATCGGTTGACAATTATCCACTGTTACAATCCACAGCCCACCAGCCCTTGCACGCATTCTCAGATTCGATTCGTGGTACTGCCATGCTACGTCAGACCAATCGCTGCCGTTACGCCCGCCATTTACTGCGTGGAAGATAATCTTCGCTCCCATCTTCGATAGTTGCTGCGTTAAGTGTCGGTCAGGGACGGGGGTACAACCCGGATTTGCCCACAAATCATTGCAGATTAATCCGCCGATACGAATATCGTTGTAATCAAATGTCCTCAGTGGACTGACTGCATAGTGATTAATTTCACCCTGGGGTGGCTCCGTTAGACTACCGCAGGTGAGCGTTTTGCTATGAAATCCAAGATATTCACCATCCGGCTTGTAAAATCGGATCTGGTTGTAACATTTCTTATCTTCCTGTTCCACGAAACAGGTTCCCAAAGCAAGCCCCAAATTCGCCTCTCGTGCTTTTTGAGTCACGTAATGTAGGGCCTCCTCAGTAGCTTGTGAATCAAACAGATGTGTATATCCGCTCAGAGAACCTTCCGGTGTGAGAAGGATATCCGCATTTTCACTTATGGCGTAATCAATTGCACGCTCAATCGTTCTGACATTCGACTCTATATCCTTCGTTACCGGAATCTGAGCTCCGGAAACACGAATTTCCATTTTATAAAACCTCCACTCTATTTGGGTGGGTAAAAGCCTTTCCCCACCAAGCCCCCCTTTCTTTTCGATCAGGTTCAACGACATCGTCCTACGGAGCTACGCACTTCCAATTCCTGCCTCGTTTTCGTTTTTTTCACCCGGCGACAGCAACAATTTTCGATAAATCCGACTGCATATTCACCAACCGTTTGTACAATCCGCCGTGTTCCAGCAATTCCTGGTGAGTACCCATGTCATCAATGTGCCCGTTATCCAGAATGAGCAGTCTATCAGCGCGTCTCAGGGTTGATAGGCGGTGGGCGATTGCGAAGGTTGTTCGTCCCTGGATGAGCCTTTCAACCGCTTCCTGGATGGTAGCTTCTGTCTCGGTGTCCACGGATGATGTTGCTTCGTCAAGTATCAAAATTCGCGGGTTTTTCAGGATAGCGCGTGCGATGGAGATTCGCTGGCGTTCGCCGCCTGACATATTGACGCCGCGTTCACCAACCTGGCTGTCATAGCCGTCGGGGAATTCTGTTATGAAATCATGAGCGTTGGCGGCTTTGGCAGAGGAGATAACCTCTTCCATTGTGGCGGTTGGTTTTCCATAGGCGATGTTCTCTGCAATGCTGCCGTGAAACAGGAACGGCTCCTGCAAAACAACGCCGATTTGTTCGCGTAGCGCATCCATTTTAACATCGCGTATGTCGTGTCCGTCCATGTAGATTGTACCACCGGTCACATCGTAGAAGCGGCAAACGAGGCCTATTAGAGTAGATTTGCCAGCACCGCTTGGTCCGGACAATCCTATCATTTCGCCCGGTTTTACCTCGAAGCTGATATCCTCCAGCGCGTTCTTTTCACCGTCGTAACTGAAGGTGACGTCTTCAAATTTGATGTTCCCTTTAATTTCTCCCAAATCAATGCTATCCTTTTTATCAGCTATTTCTGGGGTAGCGTCGAGAATTTCAAATACGCGCTCAACGGCTGCCGCTGTACGCTGTATCCTCTCATTCATGTGAGCTAAACCTTGAATTGGTCCAAGGAAACGCCAAATTGACCCCATGAACACTGTATATGTGCCTAAAGTCAATCCTGAACCAACCATATCTCGTCTGACGACAGCCCTGCCGCCGAACCAGCGCACGATAATCCCGCCAGCGAAGGTTGCAATCCCCATCAGCGGACGATATACCGCACTCAATTTAGCCGTGCGCATGCCGTAGTTGAAAACATCTTTGCTCGCTGCGTTAAACCTTTTAATCTCTCTCCTCTCGCCAGCAAAAGCCTTGACAACTTTGACACCGGGTATCGTATCTGCTAAAATAGCTGTGATTGTCGCCATTCGCCTCCATAAACGATGATACAACCTGTGCATCTTCCTTCCAAAAATACTGGTTCCCACGGTTAGCACTGGCAACGGAATAAGCGTCAACAATGCAAGCCGCCAATCCAGCGTGAATAAAATGATGCTCATCCAGATTATCATTAAAATATCCTGGGCTATCTCCTGAATGCTGCTTGTGATAAACCATCGCAACCTGCTCGTATCCTCGCTGATACGTGCTATTAGACGCCCCGTTTCGTTTTTGGTGTAAAAGTTCAACGAGAGGTTTTGCAGATGCTCATACGCTTGTGTACGCAAATCGAAGATAACCCGCTCGCCTAACCACGCCATCAAATAACCGCGAAATGAACCAAGTGCTGAGTTTACGATGTGGATGCAGATTAGCCCCAGGATAATCCAATTGAGCACGCTAAATCGGGAGGCGAACGTTATATTTGGGTCCAAAGGCTTTAGCACTCTGTCAAATATCGGCTTGCTGATGTATGTTGGGATGTAGCCAAGCCCTGATGTGATAACGCTGATGATGAACGTGATAAGCGCCACATGCCAGTAGGGTTTCAGGTACTTCAACAATCGCAACATCAGCCTTCCCTTTTTCAGACAGTGAGGGCATGTTTCTGACCAACGCGGCAAGGCACGCCCGCACTTTTCACAACGTCCCTTTTGCCTCTGAGAACTGAAGCCCTTCCCTTTGCCTCCTTCTTTTCCCAACAATTGTTCGATGGCGTGGGCAGCGTCGCCCACTTTTGCGCTAACCGATTTTGAATATCTTAAAAACTGGACAGCATTGTCCGATGTGTGAACTTCCAGGATGCCGTTGCCGATGAAGTTTTTCGTCTTCATCGAAACTATCCTATCCGCCGGCATCTTGAGTACGTCAGGTTCTTTAGAATGGTTCGGGTTGATGCTTACAACCCATCTGTTGTTCGCCAGCAGCCAACTTTCACGAAACTCACCATCGAGGTTCATGTCCGATGCTATCGCTATCTGGATGTCGGCAGCCCCAGCAACAACCTCTTTGAACTTCTTTTGAATTTCATCTGGAACCTGTTCTTGCAGTCCCTCTGGAATTTCTAAAGGCATTCTACGCCTCCTTTTCGGTTCAGAAACTAAGTTTTTGCGAAAGAACAAGCAAGCTGCATGTCCTACGCTTCCAAATACTCAGCGAGCCTTTTCCGAAGATTGCGAGCAGCGTGGAACAGATGGGCTTTTACTGTCCCTTCAGAACGGTCAATTACATCTGCTATCTCCTTTATTTGCAACCCATCCCAATGTCGCAGCATGAATACTTTTTTCTGCATTGGCGCAAGCATTGCAACCGCCGCGTTGATTTGTTGTTGCAACTCTTTACGCTCTACCAATTTTGCGGGTGATGGTTGACGTGCTGGGATAGAGTTGTGTGGCAACTGCATCTTCTCTGAATCCAGCGAAATAGGTGGTATGTGGGAGCGACGCCGCAGAAAGTCAATGCAGAGGTTCATGGCGATTCTATACAACCAGCTATAAAAGGCTGATTTCCGTTCAAAACGCCCCAAAGCTCGAAAAGCCCGCAGGAACGCTTCTTGAGATATGTCGAGCGCATCTTCGCGATTGCCTACGATACTATAGGTCAAATTGTATATTCGACTTTGGTAACGTACCATCAGCTTGTCAAAAGCTGATATTTCGCCTTTTTGAAAGCTTTCTACAAGCGAATCGTCCTCGGCAAATTGCCTTTGTGAGATAGTCTTTTCAGTATTTGTTTCCATCTTTGTTTTTGGGGGGAACAAGCCAAAGGAGAGGGAACTTTGCCCTTCTCCCCCCCCTTTCCCATAAGGAATTGAATGTCTCACCTTCCAATTTCCATCTCGTTTTCCCGTTTTCTCGTTTTCCATCTTTTTTAAGCCTTTAGGAAGTGGGAAATTTTTCCCTTTCCCGCCTTCTCCTTCAAATATCCTCCGGGCCATGGTGTTCTGTAAAAGTCGTCCATGTTTCAGTAACTTTATTATATCTGCTCAAGCCGCGCTGAGTACCGAACCAGATGTTCTCGCCATCCACGTCAGCGGTTATCGAAAGAATGCCGTTATGGGCTAAACCGTCATCCTTTGTAAAATTCCTGAATTGTCCATCGTATTTTGTCACGCCGGCGTCGTAAGTACCCAGCCAAACGTCCTCTCCGTTTTCCCCATACTTTAGCCCCGTACTTAAGTACGGGGTGGGGCTAATGGCTGTAATGTTGTTGCTGGTCAATCCGTCTTCGGTTGTGAATGTTACCCAACTGTCCTTTTTTGTATCAAAGAGTGTGACACCGCTATTAGTGCCGAACCACACTTTGCTCCCTTGAATTGCGATGCAACTCACTTTGTCGCTTGCCAATCCATCGCTTTTCGTAAATGTTTTCCAGATGTCCTTCCCTTTGTCGTATCTTGAGATGCCCAATCTGGTTCCCACCCAGACGTATTTTTTATCCGACGCTATACACCAAACTTCATCAGATACGAGAGTTTCGGCGAATTCCTTTGAAATGTCGCCAGACTCTATTTCAATTCCTGATGTATAGCTAATCCAGGCGTTTTCGTCATCTGAAGTACGCGGAAATTTTCCAATTCCCGCGTTTGTCCCCATCCACACGTTGCCGCCATCGCTTGCAACCACTGTGATGTCCTCACCTGGCAATCCGTTTTTGGGCGTATATCTATCCCACTTGTTTGCTATTTTGTCATATCTGTTTGCGCCTTCGCGCGTTCCCACCCAGACGTATTTATCATCAATGGAGATGCAGTTTACCCAGTTACTTATTAAACCGTCGTCGGATTCAGGCTCATACCAGTGCCACGTACTATATCCTATGCGCATCTCTTGCACACCGCCTATTTTTCTAAACTTTGTCCAGGTATCGTATTCTTTATCGTAGCGAGACAATCCTGTTGATGTCCCGCACCAGACGTATCGGCTGTCAGTTGCTACGGCTCGCACTTCCCTTCCAGCGAGGGTTTTGACATTTGTAAAGGTTATCCACGATTCGTTTCGTTTATCAAACCGAGACAAACCCCTCGGCGTACCTACCCATATATAATTCCCATCCACTCTTAAGCCCCGCTCATTGATATGGTTGTGCATTAGCGCGTTTGTTTCGTTGTAGGATGTCCACGTTCCTGAAGCGAGGTGGTATCTTCGTATCCCGCTTCTTATCGTCGCCAGCCATAAGTATTCCTCGTCCTCGGCTATGTCAGTCACTCCTCCTCCCCAATCGCCTTTGGGTTTTATCGTCGTCCAGGAGTCCTTCTGTTTATCGTATTGGGAGATTCCAGCTTCATCCATATAAAAGGGATATATAATCCAGATGTATTTTTCACCGACGCGAATTCTTGCAACATCATTGCATTCTAATACGTCATTTTCCGAATATATTCTCCATTTGCCTGTAGTTTTGTCGTAACGGGATAAAGCTTTAGGGCTTCTCCTTTGGTCACCGTCTTGCCCTATCCAAATATCGTCCTTATCTATGGCAATCCACTCAGCACCATTTGCCGCTAAACCGTCCCTTGTAGTGTATGTCATCAACTGTTCGGTATTTTCATTAAATTTATACAAAGCATTATCCAAACCAAACCAGATGTTATCTCCATCAGTTTCGATGTTGTTAATGGACTCAAAAGGATATTCCGATGGCAGGTCAAAATTGTTCCAGTTTCCACTCTTTTTATCGTATTGTGAGATGCTGACACCGTTGGCACTACCAATCCAAACACCGTTTCTGCTGGCGTTTAGTATGTCCAAGTCATTTGAAGCCAAACCATCTTCCGATGTATAGTGTTTCCAGGTGTCGGATATTTTGTCGTATCGCAAAGCGCCTTGGTCAGTTGAAAACCAGACAGCGTCTTCGTCTACAAATATCCTCCTAACCTGTGACATCGCCTGCCCCTTTGTATTCCTCAAAATATCCTGTCGGGTGAACCTTTGCCATGTTTCCGTGGGTTTGTGGTATCTGACGATACAGCCGTTTGGAGAGGCTGCCCAATTGCTAAACCACAAATAATCGCCGTCAGATTCTATATTGCTGATACTGCTCTCCAAAAATGGTTCCAACACAACCTCAGAGCGATATATTTTCAGCTTTCCTATTTGGGGACTGAACACTAACCCCTTCTGATTCTTTGAGTAGGAACTTGGAGTGGCTGTCTCGTTTTCTCGTTTTCTCGTTTTCTCGTTTTCTATCTTTTTTAATGAGCTATCCGTTGGCCTGGCAAAGTCGTTACGAGCAGTGTTTCGTGAAATTTCACATACGCCCACTGTTGTGGCTAACCAGAGGGATTCCCCACGAACGCAAATACTTTTTATGTTGTAGGGGACGACATCGCTGAAGTTGGTTATTTTAAGTTCTTTCGTGTCAAGAAGAGCGAGTCCTTGCGGTGTGCCAATCCAGAGAGTAGCGGCGGTTTCCGTACCGCCATCAGATGCCAAAGCCCTCACGTTGTTATTCGGCAATCCATCTGTCAGGGTAAGCCAACTTTCATCGGAGCTATCATATCTCGCCACCCCGCCGTATGCCCCCACCCAGAGCGCATCCGGTGATACTAAAATTGTGTTGATGCAATTGTCTCCCAAATCTGACACAAAAACGGATGTGTGGGATTCTGGCGAGTATTTAAACAATCCGTTTTCCGTTCCAACCATCACGAATTTGTCATGGAGAGCGACAGCCGTAACAGGTTCTGCCGGTAGAGAATCCCTGCCAACATAGCTTTCCCACTGATTTTTATTCCTGTCAAACTTGTATAACCCGCCGCTTGTGCCTGCCCAAATTACATCGCCTCGCACCGCTATAGAATTTACAAAACAGTCGTTGTTAGTGTAAAATTTCCAGTTCGTCCCGTTTTGTTCTGAAACTAAATCGGAAGTAGTTTCAAAACGTCTTTCCCTGCATCCCAACCCCCTGTCTGTGCCTATCCAGATACATTCGTTCGTCACCTTAACTGTTGTGATATAATTCGTCGCCAAACCATCTTTTCTATCGTAGTTAGTCCATTCGTTCGCCTTCAAATTATATTCTGAAAGCCCATTGGCTGTAGCTATCCACAAATTTCCCTCGCCACTGTTCGTTCCGAGCAAGTCAGATTCGATTGCTCGGACATCATTATCCGCTAAGAGTTCGGTTTTCGCGTAGGCAGTCCATTCCCCGCTCATCTTATTAAACCTGCTGACACCATCTTCATAAGTGCCAAACCAGACATCGTTGCCGGATACCGTTATACAGGTAATGTGGTTGCTTGACAAACCCTCTTTTACAGTATAGTTCATCCATGTTTTCACAGGTTTGATATATCTCTGTACGCCGCCGTTGGCCGTTCCAAACCAGATCTGATTTCCGTCAGCTACTACGTCAGTTATCATGTCGCTGACGAGCAAATCGGTCTTCGTATACGTTTTGACAAAAATCTGGTCAACTTTGCCGTAACCGCTGACACCGCTCTGATACGTTCCGAACCACACCGTGTTTTCATCTATGGCGATGACGGAGATTTCGTTGTCTATTAAACCGTCTGCTTTAGTATAATTGTTCCAGGAATCGGTATCTCTGTGGTATCTGCTCACACCGCCGGTTTTCGGCTTCATGTCACTTCTAATTCGGAATCTCCGGAAATCCCTCTCCTCCTCCTTAACCATCCCAACCCAGATATAGTCGCTCTCCACGGCTATCGTTCTTATATCGTTGCTGATAAGCCCGTCTGTTTTAGTGCGCACAGCCCAACTGTCAATGGTTTTATCGTACCTGTTCAACCCTTTGTCTGTCCCAAACCAGACGTAATCTCCGTCAACGGCGATGCAGGATACCCGTTCTGAGGCTATGCCATCCTTTCTCTGGAAAGTTCTCCATCTATCAGCTTTCACATCGTATCGGCTTATGCCCGCATTGGTGGTAAACCAAACGTAATGTCCATCAATGGTGACAGAAGTTACTGAATTATCGACTAAACCATCAGCTTTGGTATAATGTCTCCAGGAATTCTTAGATTTCTGGTATTGAGAAACGCCTTGCGTGGTTGCTATCCAAACATTATCCCTGTCTGCTGAAATACAACGGACGTTATTGCTAATCAGAGTTTTATGGCGGATAGCCTTTTGCTTTCCTCTTCTTTGACTTGTCTCCGACTCCCCGCGTTGGGACGCCAGCCTGAAACAGGAACAGATACTCAAACACGCTAAAGCGGTTATTGCCAACAGAAAACCTCTTCGCATTTTTTGTCTACCTTTAATGAATGAAACGTAAAAAACTGCATATCACGGTTCACTAAGAGCCTATCTGAAAAGTCTTACCACTTTGAGAATGGGACAAAAATGAACGAATGAATTCGTTACTACAACAAGAGAACCTTCGTAGTGATGAATTCATTCATTATTTTTTGGATAGGCACTAAATATAATATTTCGCATTCGATTGATAAAATTTCGTATACGAAATATTTATAGTATAACACAAGAACCTATAAAAGTCAAGTTAATTAATCAATCATTTTGCCTTGACGAGAGGAACAAGTTGTGTTAAAGTTTTTCTACCATAGAAACCAGGTTTTTCCATTTTGGAGTGCGACGATTCAATCGTTGCCAAAAATATGGTTTCTGAATATAGAGGTATAACCGATGGATGATAAAATTCTTCAACCGATAACTGATTGGAATGACCGATTTCTCAGGATAGCTAATAGTAAATCTGCTGAAACAGTGTTCGTTGCTTATGTAAGGGACGGGGGATGCGCAAGGGTATTTAAGACGTTCATCCCAATTGATGAAAAAACGTGGGGGGAGTGGGAAGTACCGAGGTATATAAAAACTTATGTTTATAACAGGACATGGGGAATAGGCGCGCAGCGAATCTTGATAAGCTGTCCTGAAAAGTTGTTCCGACAAGTAAAAGCAGCTTTTATGGAAGAGGAGGGAGAGTATTACCATCTTGCATCTTTCATGACAAAGGTTTATGAGAAACCATTTCAAATTCAGTTGGTTAAAAAAGAGGAGATTGAGAAAATCACCCCCGCCCCAACATCGGAGACACGGCGTTCTCCCAAGAAGGGTGCAAGAATTGGAGTTGATTTAGGCGGCACCGACATCAAGGTAGTTGCTCTGTTGGACGGAGAGTTAAAATTTCACGAAAAAAGGAATTGGAGTCCTAAGACTTTTACAGATGCAGAAGAACATTTAACGGTTGTTTCTGATATGATTCGTAAAGCTAAGAGGGAAGGCGGTTTAACGGAATTGGATGGGATTGGCATCAGCACTGCCGGGGTTGTGCGAAATTCGAGAATTATGATAAGCGGCTTATGTGTTAAACTCACAGAATCTCAATTCCGAAATAAGATTACGACAATGGGTGAGATAATAAAAGCGCGTTTTTCTGGGGTTGATGTCAAATTAGCTCATGATGGCGATGTTGCCGCTCTATGGGCGTATTTGGAGATGGGACTTGGCAATGTGCTCGGTTTAGCTTTAGGGACGGGTTTAGGAGCGGGCTTTGCGGACAAACACGGCTTTTTAACCGGTCATCTTTGCGAGATAGGTAAATCTCTAATCGACATGTCCCCTGATGCGCCTGAACACATCTTCAACCATACGCGCGGGCCGGCTTTACACTACCTCTCTCAGAATGCAGTCTTTCGATTAGCCAAAGACAATAACATTGAAATTGACCACATCGAAGAGCGCGCGGAAAAGCTGAAGTATGTCCAAAAATTGGCTGAAGACGGCAACTCAAAAGCTCTTGGAATTTTCGAGAAGATGGGACATTATTTAGCCGTGGCTGTTGTGGAATTCTACGACTATTTTGGGATGGAACACATAGTCCTCTTTGGTCGAGTGACAACAGGTTTGGCAGGGGAGGTTTTGTTCAATAGAGCCAATGAGGTTTTGAAGGCTGAATTTAGCGATGTCGCTCAAAAAGTGCAATTGCATCTGCCCGTCGTACATGACGCAGATGCGAACCTCAATAGAGAGTTTGGACAGGCTGTAGCCGCCGCGTATCTCTAAGAGCGTATGCGAAAAGTAGGCACCGGCACCGTCGAAAGACGGTTAGGTGGGTCGAGGCACGAAACCCATGCGCATTAAGTTAAGACTAAGCGAACGCCGGTTGAGTAGGTTTTGAACGGAGTTCAAAAACGTATCGAAACCCAGTGAGCGGGGTATGTCAATGCTTGCGATACGAACTCCGCTTGGTTTCGGTACGACTCTCCACTTTGTTCCGAGTCTACTCAACCGGCGCTACGGGTTGTTCGACTAGTGTTTCAAATCCTTAACTCAATGCGTATGGTTGGGTTGAGGAACGAAACCCAACGATAGCTGCTCATCATATTCAAACAACATGGGGAATTTGTGGGATAGCCTAAAAAAACTTGTTTCTGAGCCGAATGATAAGGTAAAATATTTTGTGGAAGGGGATACCACACTTCAAATATGTTTAGTTCATTAAAGGAGGCAGGGTTCAATGTTAGAATCAATTGGGTTGGGAATTATCGCCAATCTGATTTATGACTTAACGAAGGGAGAAGGGCGATTGGCGGATTTAGCAAAACATCTGGACAAAAAATTATTGTCAGAATTGACGAATTTGAAGGAGCCTACGGCGAAGATATTTCAAGAGAAGCGGCATCAAAAACTCATTGCCAAGCTTGAGGCCTATCAAGCGTATAAAACGGGACAATCCCTCGACGCTGTGGGGCAGGAGTTTGGGCTGATTCTGGCTTTGCCAGAGAACGCAGATTTGCAGGAGGGCATTTCCGTTATTTGGGAGAGTTGCGAGCAGCAGGATTCGATGTTGCTTGCGGGAATACTTGTGGAGGGTTTTGCATCTCTGAAGATGGGCATTGCAGAGATGAGGGCTTTGCTTGAAGAGGGCAGAGCGCAGCAATTGGCGTTGAATGCGCCTGCGATTGAAGTTCACCTTGAGAAACTCTCCACGAAGGACGGAAATATTTACCGGAGTCGTGTCTTGACGGCGGATGGACAGGAAATCGTCAGGCATGACTTTGAATATCACCCGGAACACCTCGTTCATTCGGACATCGGGCGGTATTTCGAGAAAGAGATTCGCAGGGAAGAACCCGACGTATTGCGCAAACTGGAAACCGACGGCGCACCGGTGGACAGAGAAGGGGCGCTTGTCGGCTATGGGAAACGGCTTTACGGCTATCTATTCGGCGATGGGAAAGATTTTTCGTCGTTTCTGAAATATGACAAAAGCTATCGCAACGGTGCTTGTTTGAACATCCAGACGACCAACGAGGCGGCAGAGCTTTTGGGCGTGCCGTGGGAGTATTTGCACGACGGAGAGCAAGCGTTGGCTTTGAACGGGAAATTCTTTGTCCAGAGGACTCCGCAGGGACTTGAAAAAATTGAGATTCCGCCGCTGCCGCGTCCTTTGAAGATACTCGTGGTGGTGCCGAGTCCGACGGATGAGGCAGAACTGAACACGGAAAAAGAGATAGCCGTCATTCAAAACGCTCTTGATGACGCAGTGCGTTTGGGAACTGTGAAGCTGGATTTCATTGAAGAGGC
The DNA here is from genome assembly GCA_964601015.1 of uncultured bacterium. Classification (GTDB taxonomy): domain Bacteria; phylum Poribacteria; class WGA-4E; order DTYX01; family CAZRLY01; genus CAZRLY01. Next base: position 3,388 of record CAZRLY010000009.1, on the reverse strand, counting down.
TACTCTGGAAACCCTGCGCCTCGCCTTGCGCACGGAGAAATACCATGTGCTGCACTACACGGGGCATGGCGGTTGGGATGCCGAAGAGGAAGTCGGCGTCCTCGTGTTGGAAAAGGACGACGGGACAAGCGACGCCGCTACGGTTGCCGATTTGCAGACTGCGTTTTCGGGAGCGTCCTCTTTGCGGCTGGTCGTTTTGTCTGGCTGTATGACGGCAAGGACATCGGAGCAGGATGCTTTCAGCGGCGTGGCGACGGGCTTGTTGCAAAACGGACTCCCCGCAGTCGTGGCGATGCAGTTTCCCATTTTGGACGAGTCGGGGATTGAGTTAGCGCGGGCGTTTTACACCTCTCTCGGCAAGGGCAAGAGCGTGGAGGAAACGCTTTTCCTTGCGCGGCTTGCGATGAAAGCCCGGAAAAATGGGCCAAAAACGGATTGGGGCGTTCCCGCTTTGTATCTGCGCACGTCGGGGATGCGGTTGATTGCCCCGTCTGCGAAAGCCGAAAAGAGCGAGTCAGAAGTCATGAAAAATTACGGCTTGCCCTTGCCCAAGTGGTTTGTGGGCAGGAAGCTGGAACGCAGGCAGATTCGAGCCGCTCTGCGGGACAATGCCCAAACCGTCGTCTATGTGCGGGGGATTGGCGGCATTGGCAAGTCCTCTGTGGCGGCGAAGATTTTGGAACGCCCGGGCGTTGAGCTTGACGGGATGTCGGTCATTTCTTGCGACAAGGAAAATTTGACTTTTGGCGAAGTGTTGCAGAAGTTGGCGGGTTTCATCCAGGGGCGCGGCGTTTCTGGACACGCTGAAGCGGCGCAAATCCTACAGGACAGCGGACAGGACATCTCCGAACGCATTTTTCGGATGGCAGAATTTATCTCAAACCAACGCTATTTGTTTGTGTTTGACAACTTCGAGACGCTGATGGAAAGCACAGCCCCGCCATGCGACGTAGCGGCGGACTCCGTCCCGCCAGATGACGTAGCGGTAGGCTCTGTCCTGCCACATCACGTCGCGGCGTGGCGAGTCAAGGACGACGAACTGCGGGAATTTTTCAATGCGTTGCTCAAGGCGCGCTGGCGGTCAACGTGTCTGTTTACCTGTCGGTATCAGTGGGAGGAACTTTCAAATCGACCGGCGGGTAGCTTCCTTGAGATTGAATTGCCCGCTCTAACGCGGGGGCAAGCGTTGATGTTGATGAACAACCTCCCCCGCTTGCAAAATGAGAAATTCCCCGACAAACTCGCCGCTTACAAAAAGGTGGGCGGGCATCCAAAAACGATCGAGTTGTTGGAAGGTTTTCTCGCTGACCACACTCTCGCCGAGGTGTTGAGCAACGAAGAGATTGGGGAACAGTTGACGCAGGAGTGGGAGCAGTATTTTCTGGGGGCGTTGCTTGAGCAGTTGAACGAGGATGAGCGGAAGAGATTGGCGGGGTTGTGCGTCTTTTCGGCTGCGTTCGGTTTGGACGCGGTCAAGGCATTCGACGGGAATCTTGCGATGATGAACCGCCTGCGTTCCCTTTCGTTAGCGCAACAGGAAGCCGGCAAAAGCCGCTACAGCATCCACCCAGTCGTGCGGGAGGGTGTATTTTCTAAGCTCTCAAAGGAGGAGAAGGACTGGCGACATTTGCAGGCGGCGGAATATTACGAAGCTCGAATCAAGCGGCAAGATGCTCGGAACGCAGTCGAGGGGATGCAACTCGCCCTGGAATGGCACTCGCATCTGTTTGCAGCGGGATTTTATGAGGAAGCGGGAGAGATTGTCACACAAACTTGGCAACTCCTTAATCGATGGGGGCAGCGCGACCTTGCCAAATCCCTGCTGCGCCAGAGCATCGCCACGCAGGAAGGCGGCAACAAAGCGATGGCACAGGGGAATTTAGCGACGCTGCTTGCAGACGAGGGGCGTTTGGACGAAGCGCTGCAAACTTGCGAGGAGGTTTACCAGACCGTTTCTGCGTTGGACGCCAAGCAGCAGATGGCGGCGGTGCTTGGCAATCAAGGCGAGATTTATCGGTTGCAGGGGAACTATAAACAAGCGACTGCCAAACAGGAGGCAAGTCTGAATATTCATCGGGAGATTGAAAACGAAGAAGGACAAGCGATCTGTCTGAACCAACTGTCGATAATTTATTATAGTCAAGGTGACCAAGCGGAGGGAGAAGCAGCGCGGGAACTCTACGAGAAGGCGTTGCAGACGAGCGAAGAAGGTATCAAGATTGCCCGAGGGTTGGGCAATGACCAATTTATTGCGGCGATGCTGCACCAACAGGGCGTTACCTTGAGACGCCTTGACCGGCACGGTGAAGCATACCAGCGGTTTGACGAAAGCCTACAGATTAAAGAGCGCATCAATGACCAATCGGGCATGGCGGACACGCTGACGGAGATTGGAAGGTTGTTGATGGACATCGGGCAGTTGGGGAAAGCGGGCGAAGCTCTCAACGAGGCGTTGGGAATCTATCAAAGATTGGGCAATCCGCAGAAGATTGGGATTAGCTTAGGGAATCTCGGAATCGTCCATGAGTTGCAGGGGGAATACGCCGCCGCGCTGGAAAAGCACGAGCAGGCGTTGGCGTTGTTTCGGCAGTATTCTCCGCCTGATGTGCCGAGAACCGAACGGCACATCGCCCGCGTCCGCTCAAAGATGGAGGCATGAGAATAGGGAGGTGACAGACAATGAATGTTCTCGGAATATCCGGAACGCCAAGAAAAGACGGCAACAGCGAAATTTTGTTGCGATATGCCCTGCGCCCGTTTCAAGAGAGTGGATGGCAAGTCCAGCATTTTCGATTGAGCGAGATGACGATACAACCATGTCGAGGGTGCGAAGATGAATGTATGGGACAAGGACATTGCATAATTGATGACGACATGCACAATTTCTATGATGCTTTCAGGTGGTGTGATGCCCTCATTATCGCAAGTCCCACCTATTCCCGAAATATTTGCTCACAGTTGTTGGCTGTTCTGGACAGGTATTATGCAGTGTATGTTGAACGTCCGTTGGAAGGAAAAGTCGGAGGAGCCATAACGGTAGGGCGTGGCACATGCGGCGGTCAAACCATTGCGTTGAATGCGATTTATACGTGGTTTCTTTCCTGCGGGGTGATATGTGTGCCTGGCGAGATGAACGGAGTAACGGCTACAGCCTCAGAGCCGGGGGACATCTTGGAACAACCCAACCGGTTGAGACAAGCAGAGGTGTTGGGGAGGAATGTCTTGAACGTGGCAGCCAAACTTCGTTCGGAATAATTGAATATTACTAACAGGAGTTCGTAAGGTCAAAATGTCCGGACAGAGAGGAGACGCTACGCAGTGTCGTTCCGTTGTAGTGGACTTTCTCCGTCCGTCCACTCTCTTTTGAACACTGCACGGACTTATGAAA
>CAZRLY010000008.1:1962-46570 GCA_964601015.1 uncultured bacterium | reverse complement strand
ACCCAATTTTATCAGTTTCGGGCAATTTAGTCAACTTTTAATCGCAACCATATTATTCGTTTTGCATTCCTTCAGGTATTTTTGAATAGAACGCGGATTGAGCTGATTTTCGCTGATTTGTTTCATTTTAGCAGAAAGGTTAAGCCTGTCTGCTCCGCGAGCATCCGCCTCATCCGCGTCAGGAGCGTTCTATAAAATGTAAAGTTTAATAAAACAATTATAACATAATTTAATGTGGATGTTAAACTATTTGTCATAATTTTATCATTTTTTTCTTGCAACTGATTGATGTATAGGTCAATTTTTTTTCTTGCGCCGATTGTTTCTCTTTAGGTATAATATATTTTGTGTGCGCTAACTACTGATTCTGGTTTCTCAACCTCGCTTCGCTTCGACGATTACACAAGTCAATAGTTCCCACTTTTAAAAGGGAGGACGTCGCAGATGGCAGAATTCTCTGAACAACTGAAAGCGTTTGCAGATTGGCCGCAACTTAACCGTGCAGAGAACATACCCGATAGTGATGTGCGCGGGTTTCAGATTATTGAGATGGAAAATGGGACACTGATTTCTGCTTTCTTTCCGGGTAAGTGGCGTCCATTGTTAGTAGCCATTGATACATCCGTCCCGCTGATAATCCACGCCTGCCGGGATTGGATAGATAGGCAGGCACCCTGTCAACAATTTTGCAAGCATGTAACCAAAGTATTTCTCATGGTACCGGAGCAACTGTCAAATGATATATTGAATCAGATGGCGGAGTCGTTAGAGGATTGGAAATTTGAGTATAATTTCCAAAAAGTAGAATACTACAGGCTGCATGTTTACGAAAAAGTAGCGGAAAGTGTGATGCGAGATGAAAAATACGAGCAAGCGATACAGGTTCTATCGGCTGCCGCTGCTATGGTTAGGGACGTTGGAAAAAGCACAGAGCTTTATCAACAGGCTGCCAGATTATGCAAAGAACATCTGACATCTCCGCTACAAATCTTGCAGGTGGCAAGTGTCCCATACGCATCAACTTAAGCCTATGAATCAATTCAAAGGCTAAAAGCTGTAGCGGCGGACTCTGTCCCGCCACTCAAAGACGACTAAACCAGCGTATTAGTCCACTTTGAGTGGACTTTCGCTTTCAGCCTGAACTTGAGTTCAAGGCATTTGTCACGCACGAATGGCACGAAAAATCTGTTAAGTTGATGCGTATAGGTATGGTTGAAAACCTACCCGACAATGGCGACTGAAAGGAGTACAATCGTGAAGTCGATAAAAGAATTGCTGCAAAGTATCAAAGGGAAAGAAGTAGATATAACAACAAGTGATCTTCTTCTGTTGAAGTTGATGCAATCCAAAATTGCACTATCCGATGTTTGCGCGCGCTGTTGCATTCAAATCCAATCCCGCCCTCTCTCCTAATTGATATTTGTGATAGGCGATTCCAGCTATCATCGCTGCGTTATCTGTGCAGAGGACGGGTGAAGGGAAATATACTTTGATTCCCTTGCGCAAGCCTGCGTCAGACATAGTTTGACGCAATCGCGAGTTTGCCGCTACGCCGCCAGTCAAGGTAATAGCTGCGGCGTTTTTTTCCTGAGCGGCTGCTATGGCCTTTTCGACGCATACATCAACCACCGCCTCCTGAAAACTCGCCACTACATCCTCCACCGAAGGCAGTTCGCCCGTGTCCTTCTTTTTTGTCACAAAATATCTGACTGACGTTTTCAAACCACTGAAACTAAAATTGTAATCGCCACTCTTCCGCAACGCTCTGGGAAAATCAACAGCGTCACCCCGTCCTTTTTGCGCCAACTTGTCTATGATTGGCCCGCCTGGGAAACCCAGATGCAAATATTGGGCAACTTTATCGTAAGCCTCACCAGCGGCGTCGTCCTGTGTGCCTCCTAAAAGCTCGTATTTAAAACCTTCCATCACGTAAACCAGCAGTGTATGTCCTCCTGAGACTGTCAAACAAACGTGAGGAAAGGGTATGTCGTCGTGTTCCAGAAAGTTTGCGTAGATGTGTCCTTCAGTGTGATGGATGCCCAACAAAGGGACATCGCAACAGTAAGCGATGGATTTGGCGACTGACAACCCGACAAGAAGCGCGCCTATCAATCCGGGGCGATGTGTAACAGCGATTGCGCTTAAATCGGATAACGTAACATCGGCTTTCTTGAGCGCTTCGTCAATGACGTAGGTGATTAATTCTATGTGTTTTCTTGATGCGATTTCGGGAACTACGCCGCCGTATTTTCTATGGAAATCTACTTGACTTGAGATGATGTTGGATAATATTCGTTTGCCATCTGCGACAACTGCCGCGGAGGTTTCGTCGCAGGAAGTATCTATTCCTAAAATTAACATGATTGTAACCTTCCAGCCTCAAAGTTTACTTCAGCCTCTGACTTGCGGATGTAAAAAGGCGTAATGGAAAAATAGTCATCAGATTCGCCCGCTTTTAATCGTTCATATCCCAATAACGCAACCGCAACGCCGCGACAGAATCCGAAAAATGGAGGTGTGAGAATCGCCTTGTTTTTTAGGATTTCGGCGATTGTCTCTTTGTAACGGTTAAGTCCATCGCCTAAAAAGACAGTCGGTTCGGTGAGGGTTTCTAAAAGCGGTTCTATTTTCGTGCAGAGATAATCTGTCTGAAGTTCGAGTTTACCATCTGGAGAACCGCGATAAACAGCGGCATATACTTCTCCTCTGCGAGCGTCTAAAATAGGGCATACCAATTTATCCACGAATTTCAGATTGTAAGCGAGCGCATCTAACGTGACAACGCCGACAATCGGTTTCTTGAGCGCATAACAGAACCCCTTTATTGTACCCAAGCCGATTCGCAAACCTGTAAATGAACCCGGTCCGAGGGCGACAGCGAAAGCGTCCATATCGTGAATCGCCAGCGACGCGCTACGAAGAACTTCGTCTATCGCCGGCATCAAACGAGAAGAGTGAGTCTCTACGACGTTCAAACTGTATTCGGCAACGACAGATTCGTCATCTGTGATACCTATGCTTCCGACAGGCGTGGAAGTATCTAATCCAAGAATCTTCAATGGTAACTCCTTCCTGAAATGCCGTAGTGGACGTTCTAACATCCTGTCTGTTGTTATATCCCGATATGCGAGGACAGAGAGTCGCTGCTACATGTTTTGCTTCCTTTGTCGATATGTTCGGTCAATCGGTTGATTAGCGCGTCGAATTTTGTTCCAACGCTGCTGATTTTCATTTTGCGCGTGTTTTCGTCCACATAAAATAATTCGACTTTCAGATAACTTTCAGGTAGTTCGTCCAGCAACCGGTCAGCCCATTCGATGATGCAGATGCCGCAACCATACAGATACTCGTCCAGTCCCAAATCCCAAAGCTCGAATGCACTGCGGATGCGATAAAGGTCAAGATGATAAATAGGATAGGGTGCGGCGTATTCATTCACTATGATATAGGAAGGGCTGCTAACGTACTGGTTTTCATCAATTCCGACACCCCCGGCCATACCCTGTGTCAAACACGTTTTGCCGGAGCCTAAATCGCCGATGAGAGCTACTACATCGCCGGGGGTTAAAAATTTACCGATTTTGTAACCGATTTCTTGTGTCTCTTCAGGACAGTTGGTTACAAAATTTATCATGCTATTGTTTTGCATAATTTCTATGTTTGAAATTCTTCCAAGCGAGCGTTTTTTTGCTCTATATCATCCGCTAACTTAGTTTTATAAGCCTTCAATTTTTCCTTTAATGTTGGAGATTTAAGCGCAAGTATCTGTGCGGCTAAAATCCCTGCGTTCTTTGCGCCATCAACTGCCATCGTTGCGACCGGTACGCCCGATGGCATTTGGACGGTGGAATACAAAGCGTCCACGCCATTCAACGCACCGCTGGCTATCGGCACCCCGATGACAGGCAAAGTTGTGTGCGCTGCTATGACACCCGCCAAATGCGCTGCTCTGCCTGCTCCTGCGATAATAACCTCCATGCCATTGTCGAGAGCGTTGCTGGCATATTCGATTGTCCGCCCGGGTGAGCGATGCGCTGAAGAAATTGTAATTTCATACGGGATGTCAAACTCCTCCAAAATTTCTGCCGCCCTCTTCATCACTTCTAAATCCGAGTCGCTTCCCATAACGATACCAACCTTCGCGTATTCTCCAGGTGGAATCATACCTATATCTCCTTCATGTAATTTTGATGTTAAGTTTTCAGAAGTATCTTCAACTTTTACGTTGAAAAGGAGAGGCGGACATAGGCGAAGCCTTGTCCCAGCCTGCTCCTTTTGCGCTCTATCTTTTTGGTTACTGGTGATTGGTGATTTTACTTATGCTGTATATTTCATAACGTCCCCTTCTACTTTGGCGGTGAGAACTTGTTTTTATTGAATGAGACGATTGGTGGGGAGGAAAGTTTAAGGAATGGCGTCGGTAATACTATCAAACAATTAAATGAATAATGGAAATGTTATCAAAATGTGCATCACCAGTCCCGATACCAATGGCATCGTGAAATTGTCGTCAATTCGCGATGGGATTAATTCTACAATCGTCGCTGTGAGTGCGCCTATGAGGATAACAGTTGGCTCAAGTTGATACCGCCATGCGACAAGCAACCCAACTGTTAAACAGATAACAAAACACGCAAAACTTCCCTCTAAACTTTTGGAGAATATTTTGATTTTGCCCCATCGCTTGCCGATGAGCGCAGCAAAAAGGTCACCTAAAATTAAGAAACATAGACAGGCAATGGCAAGCTCTTTCCCAAAAAGGATAACGCTCAACGATGCACTAATTAAATAGTAACCTGTGCCTGTAATTCCCCTGCGTTCATGCGCGCGAAGCACACTTGAAAAACGCCTCAAAAATATCTCTTGTACCCTCGGATTTTTCCACCTCAACAGTTCCATGGAAAGGTAAAGAACCGTTAAAGTAACAAGAATACCTGCCGCTATAGGTTTACTCTCTATGAAATAATAACATATCGGAATAAGTAGTCCTATCAAATGAACGCCTTTGCGTTTGATTTCACTAAGCATTTTTATCTCCCTCCAAAGTCGCAAGAGGATGTGATGTAACCCTCTTACGCCATACTTGATACTTTCGACAACCTATTTAAGCAAGAAGAATACCAAGCAATTGGGAAATTTAGGTATGGGAATGTAGAATAGAGCAGGCGAGTGTCCGTGGCGACGCTGCGGGCCTTTTTTATTTTGGATTGACAAGAAGTTAAAATCCGGTAGTGAAGCGGATTGAAGGATTATGCGCTATCTGAACAATGCAAATTTTGCATGGTACGCAAAATTTGCGCATAACAACAACCGACAAAATAGCCTTGATTTTTCCGCAAATTTCATGTATAATGTTATTGTGCCCCATAATTAGGTATACAGAATTTAGGAACAAACCGCCAGGGAAGGAGAGGACCGGTATGAATGAAAATGATGTAACCGTTTGCTTACAAGATTCGGATGTGGATGATGAGGTACTCGTTAAACAGTGGGATGCGATAGCGCCGTTATGGGCTAGTTTTGTTGACAGCCATGATATATATCGCGATGAACTTATCGCACCGCAGATGTTGGAGATGATAGGGGAGCTTGGGGATAAAAAAGTTTTGGATCTTTGTTGCGGGGAAGGTTTTTTTACGAGGCACTTAGCCAGAAAAGGCGCATCAGTTGTCGTTGGCATTGATTCTTCAAAAAATATGATTCGATTAGCGCAGGACAAAGAGAGAAGAACGCCACTGGGAATAAAATATTATGTCGGATTGATTAACAAGATGGATTGTTTTGAGGCAGGGCAGTTCGACATAGTAGTCTCTTTTATGTCCATGGCAGAGGTACGAGATTATGAGGCAGCTTTTTGGGAAGTCTCACGCGTGTTAGTTCCCAAGGGCAAATTCTTCTTTTCGACTTTTCATCCCTGTTTCTTCTCTCCCGTTCACGGTTGGGAAGATGACAAATTTTGGAAGGTAGATGAATATCTCACCACCGTATACCATCATCACAAATGGCCCACGGAACCGGCTGGAAAAGAAATTCAGATTGAAACTCCTCATTTTCACCGCCCCCTGTCAGCTTACATACGCTCTCTGGTAAACAGTGGTTTCCTTCTTTCCAATTTTGTCGAACCGATTGTACCAAAACAGGTTCTAATTGATAATCCAGAATTGGAAAAGAGCAGAAGAATCCCATACTTTATAATTTTGGAAGCGATTAGGGGACGAGGAACGGAATTGGATACAACTGGAAGCATTAAGCCGGTGGATGAACCGCATGAAATCAACGGGTTGATTATCCGACGGTTCCGTCTTACTTATGAGTTGATAAATCAGCCTTTTCTTTTTCATTTAGGACGCCATCACAGCGTCATCACAAACGTCCAACAGGCTGGTAGAGAAGATGATAAAGGTTGGTTGACCTTGGAGGTAGCAGGCAGGAAATCTGAAGTTGCCTCTGCCGTTCAATATCTCCACACTCTCGGCATAGAAATCGTTGAGATTGATAGCAAATAACGAAAGCGCACCAAACTAAGGAAAAGGAAGATGTCTCTGATTTTGGAAGAAACGTATTGACATCTGCAAGAATTTCTGTTACTATTTATAGTCTAAATTTTCGAATAGGAGGTGGCATAATTGCCCAACTCAAAATCCGCCATGAAAGCTTTGAGAGCCAGTAAAAGGAAGCGTGAAAGAAATGTCAGGGTAAAGTCTGCATTGAAAACAGCGCTGAAAAAGGCCGATGCGGCTATCCAGGAAAATAACCCGGCTGAAGCTAACGCAAGATTTATTGAAGCCGTCAAGAATCTAGATAAGGCGGCACAAAAAGGCGTTATCAAAAAGGGAGAAGCGGATAGAAGAAAATCCCGATTGGCGAAAAAGTTAAACCGGATTCAAGCAGCATAATACTACAACGGTAAAAGAGAGAAAGCGAGATTCCCAGAAAGCCGGGCATTTAACTGTATCATCGGTACATCAAAGACGGGTGTTTGTTCACCTTTTTAAGGGGAGGCATAACCATGAAAAAACTTAACGCTCTGATAATCACTGGAGGACACGGTTTCCAGGAAGAACAATTTTTTGAGATGTTCGACAGTTTCGAGGATTTCAGTTACGATGCCCTTGTCTTTCCAGCGGCGTTTGAAAAGCTCAACCCTGAATCCGCAGAACCTTACGACGCGCTGGTATTCTATGATATGTGGCAAGACATCAATGATGCCCAGAAATCAGCGTTCATTGAGTTGACGCGTCAGGGGAAAGGGCTTCTCATGTTGCACCACTCGCTTCTATCATACCAGGGTTGGGAAGAATATGCCAACATTCTCGGTGGACGCTACTATACTCAACCGCAGGTTCGCGGTGGAGTTGAGATGCCGGCTGGAACTTTCCAGCACGGTGTGCGGTTTAAAGTCCATATTGCCGACAAAACTCATCCTGTTACCCAAGGAGTAGAGGACTTCGAGATCGTGGATGAAACTTATAATCATTTTTGGGTATCTGATGATGTACACGTTCTGCTCACGACTGAACACCCCTCAAGCGGCCCTATCATCGGCTGGGCTCATCAATACGAGAACTCAAGGGTTGTGCATAACCAATTAGGGCACGATGAACTGGCATATAAAAATCCTGGCTATCGAAAGTTAGTATATCAAGCGATTCACTGGGTAGTTCAACGTTGAATTTAGATATGGAGTGCGAAGGTTATTCGCACTCCATATGAAAAACAATTTTTCAGAAAAAATTAAAAAAGAACTTGACATTTTCTATCGTATTTGTTATACTAAAAGTCTTGGTAATTCTTTTTCACGAACTTTTTTGTGTTGGAAAATTCTCTACCACCAGAAGGGGGAGTTCGTATAGAAAGAGCATTATGATAAAATGTTAGTTTTTATTTTTATGCCCCCTTATGGGGCTTTATTTATGTCCGCATTCGGTTTAATTTAGGAGGGGTTAGATGCCTACTATTAATCAGCTTGTTAGGATGGGACGCAAAAGAAACAAAAGAAAGAGTAAGTCCCCTGCTTTAGATAGTTGCCCGCAACGAAGAGGTGTTTGTACTTTGGTCAAGGTAGACAATCCCAAAAAGCCCAATTCTGCTATGAGAAAAATTGCCCGTGTGAAACTCACGAACGGTAAAGAGGTTACATGCTATATTCCTGGCATTGACCACAATCTTCAGGAACACTCCATGGTGTTGATTCGTGGTGGAAAGGTAAAGGACTTGTCGAATGTCAGGTATCATATCGTACGCGGCACCCTTGATTCCTTAGGAGTGGCAGATAGAAAACAGGGCAGGTCAAAATACGGCGCTAAAAAACCAACATAGAACGGCTAAAGCTAAACTACGGAGATTGTCCCATTTAGAATTTTCAGGTATGTCCGATTCCCTTGTATGTTTGGAGGAGGTATTATGCCCAGACGTAAAGTAATTGTTAAGCGAGATACTTTGCCTGACCCAAAATATAATAGCAAGTTAGTTGCTAAATTTATAAACTGTTTGATGCTTGAGGGCAAAAAAAACAAGGCAGAATCAATTTTATACAAAAGCCTTGATATGGTTAGACAGAAGACTGACCAAGAACCGTTATCAGTATTCCGCCAATCGCTAAATAATGTGAAACCTCGCTTAGAGGTGAAATCCAGACGAGTCGGAGGTACTACTTTCCAAGTCCCTCTGGATGTTAAATCTGATAGAAAAACTGCTTTAGGTATCCGTTGGATTATTCAAGCGGCTCGCGGACGCCCTGAAAAGACAATGCAAGAGCGGCTTGCCGGTGAATTGATTGACGCCAGTAATGAGCAAGGCGACGCTGTCAAAAAGAGGATGGATATGCACCGTATGGCAGAAGCTAATAGGGCTTTCTCACATTATAGGTGGTAAACCGGCTTTTAGTGAGAGTGAACCAAGATGAACTTGAGACATAGTAACACAGCCAATATAACACCCCCAAACAACTTGAGGCGTTTTCCCATGGAGCGTACTCGCAACATCGGTATAATGGCTCATATCGACGCTGGAAAAACAACCGTTACTGAACGGATTTTATATTATACAGGCAAAGTCCGCAAGATGGGAGAGGTACACCATGGCACTGCTACTATGGATTGGATGGAGCAGGAGCAAGAACGCGGGATTACAATCACTTCTGCCGCTACAACCTGTTACTGGAATGAGAACCTGATTAATATCATAGATACACCAGGACATGTCGATTTTACGATGGAAGTCGAGCGTTCTTTGCGGGTGCTTGATGGTGCAATCGCTGTATTTTGCGCCGTAGGCGGTGTGGAGCCGCAATCTGAAACAGTCTGGCGTCAAGCCGATAAATACGCCATCCCGCGAATAGCTTTTGTCAATAAAATGGACAGAATCGGCGCTGACTTCTTCCGTACCGTCCGGATGATGAAAGAACGTTTGGGTGCTAATGCTGTTCCCATCCAACTTCCGCTGGGCGCTGAATATAATTTTAACGGTATCGTAGATTTGGTGTCTGCAAAAGCTTTTGTGTGGGATATTGAAAGTTTGGGAAACATCATCAAAGAAGTGGAAGTTCCTCTGGATATGGAGGAAACTATTAGTGAATACAGGGAAAAGCTGATTGAAGCAGTCGTGGAAACGGATGATGAGTTGTTGTTAAGGTATTTGGAAGGTGAAGAGTTCACCGAAGAGGCACTACAGAAAGCCATAAGAGATGCAACGCTTGACGCTGCTATCGTCCCTGTTTTATGCGGTTCAGCTTTGAAAAATAAGGGCATTCAACCGCTGCTCGACACCGTGGTCAACTATCTTCCCTCACCACTGGATATTCCACCCGTGGAAGGCATCAATCCTGATACAGGAGAAGTTGAATATAGAAAAGCCAGCGATGAAGAACTGTTCGCTGCATTAGCTTTCAAAATAGTAACTGACCGGCATGTTGGAAAATTGACTTACTTCAGGGTTTATTCAGGTGTTCTTCAAGCCGGTTCGATGGTATATAATTCCACCAAAAACTCCAAGGAGAGAGTGGGACGTATTTTGCAGATGCACGCAAATAAGCGTGAGCAAAGAAGAAGTGTTTGTGCTGGAGACATCGTTGCTGCGGTTGGGCTTAAAAATGTTTCCACCGGCGATACTCTCTGCGTTTTACATAACCCTATCATATTGGAATCAATGGAGTTTCCCGCCCCGGTTATCTCTGTAGCGATTGAACCTAAAACCCAAGCTGACCAAGAGAAAATGGGAATATCACTGTCGCGGTTGTCTGAAGAGGACCCAACTTTCAGAACTTCAATTGACCCGGAAACAGGACAAACCCTCATTTCAGGAATGGGGGAATTGCATCTGGAAATTTTAGTTGACCGCATGCTCCGTGAGTTTCAGCTTGAAGCCAACATCGGTACTCCCCAAGTGGCATATCGTGAAACCATCACTAAAACCGTCAAGTCAGAAGGTAAGTTCATCAGACAATCAGGCGGAAAGGGGCAATATGGGCATGTCGTTCTGGAATTACATCCTCTAAAGAACAATGCTCGGAGCAAGGACACCGCCTATAACGAAGCGGAGGAGCAAAGCGGTATTTCAGGGTTTGAATTCTCCGATGAAACAAAAGGCGGAAGCATCCCCAGAGAATACATCTCCGCTATCGAAAAAGGCATCAAGGAAGCAATGACTATCGGCGTTTTAGCAGGTTATCCTGTGATAGATGTCGGTGTTCGTTTACTTGATGGCTCTTTCCACGAAGTAGACTCGTCTGAACTCGCCTTCTCTATCGCAGCCTCCATGGCTTTTCAGAGCGGAGCAAAAAAAGCTGAATGTGTCCTTTTGGAACCGGTAATGGAGGTGGAGGTTATCACGCCGAGTGTGCATTTGGGGGATGTCTTAGGTGATTTGAATGCTCGCAGGGCTCACATCTTGCGCGCTGAACCCAAAATGAACAACCCTGAGATTCAGGTTTTGGATATGTATGCTCCTCTATCTGAAATGTTCGGATATGTTAAAAATCTTCGCTCCCTAACCCAAGGGCGCGCTACTTACTCAATGGAATTTTCACACAATGATGAAGTTCCAAAAAATATCTCAGATAAAATATTATCTGGTTTAGATATGAAGTGATAATATGGAAGACCAAAAAATAAGAATTAACCTGAAAGCTTATGACCACAAACTCCTTGATAAATCGGTAAGCCAGATAGTAAATGAAGCTCAACGGACTGGCGCTGTTATATCAGGCCCAATTCCACTTCCGACGGATAAAACTATCTATACAGTGAATCGTTCAACTAACATCGACAAAAAATCCCGAGAACAGTTTGAGATGCGAACACATAAGCGATTAATAGATATTCTTAGAACAACTCCCAAGACGATAGATGCACTGATGCGTTTGGATTTACCCTCAGGCGTCTTTGTGGATATTAAACTGCTATGAGTCCTCTCGCGGGGATGAAAACTCACAATAGGTATACTCATGAATGATGCAATATTAGGCAGAAAAGTTGGGATGACGCGCCTTTTTAGCGACTCTGGCACATCTATCCCAGCAACAGTTATAGAGGCCGGGCCCTGCCCTATTACGCAAATTAAAACTCAAGACACAGATGGATACAACGCCGTTCAGCTTGGTTCAGGTAGAAGAAGATTAAACGCCGCAGAGCAAAAACGTAAAAATACCATCAATAGTCCTTTGCGCGGTCATCTGGAAAAAGCTAATGCTATAGCGGAAATTGAGGTTGAAGCTCAAGACGGCCAACGGCAGAGGAAACGCTACGGACCGCGCTATTTAAGAGAAATTCGCACCGATGAAGAGGGATTAGAAAATGCCAATCTGGGCGATACCGTGGATGTAAGTATCTTCGAGGAAGGCGACTTAGTGGATGTCACTGGCACTTCCAAAGGACGTGGTTTTACCGGTGTTGTAAAACGCTGGGGCTTCAAGGGCGGCAAAAAAACGCATGGCGGTGAACAGGACCACAGACGGGTTGGCTCAATCGGCTGGGGAAGTTCTTCACCCTCTAGAGTACACAAGGGTAAAAAGATGCCGGGGCGACACGGTGGAAAACAATTAACGGTGCAAAATTTGACCGTTGTGAAATCTGACCTTGAACGCAATTTGCTTGTCGTTAAAGGCGCAGTCCCAGGGCCGCCCAATGGTTTATTAATCATCAAAAAAGCTGTTAAAACAACTGTTGCCCGCCAGGAGTGAAGCGAGCTTTTCTTGAGTATAAAAACGCACCGAAATTGATGTTGTGTTCTCGGACAGTTACTTCGCGAACCGATGGTTTTTTGGGGTTGTGTAAACCCCCTGTAGAAAAAGAGGCAAAAATGATTGATGTTTATAACCGAAACGGAGAAATAGTTGCTCAAACGGAGATTGATGAATATTTCATCAGTGTTCCTGTACACAACGCAGCCCTTCATCAGGTTGCCACCGCGCAACTGGCAAATAGAAGGAGCGGCACCGCTTCCACTAAAACACGCGCAGAAGTAAAGTTTAGCGGGCGTAAATTGTACCGACAGAAAGGCACCGGTAGAGCGCGCGCAGGTAGTCGGGCGTCTCCTACGCGGGTACACGGTGCTGTTGCCTTCGGTCCAAAGCCCCGTAGCTTCAGGCAGCGTACCCCTAAGAAGATACGCCGGCTGGCATTGCGTTCCGCGCTGGCAGATAAATTCCAAAATGATAACGTGGTTATTCTGGAAGCCCTTGAAATGGAACAACCCAAAACGAAAGAGATGGTTGGGTTGCTTCAAACTCTTAACCTTGATGGAAAAATCCTGTTCGTGCTTGATGATGAAAATAAGAACGTCTATTACTCCGTGCGCAACATCCCCAACGTTAATACATGCGTCTGGAATTTGCTGAATACCTACGATATCCTGTGGCATGGTAAATTGCTGATGACTCAAGCCGCTGTAGAAAAACTTGAGCAGAAATTCCAGGGAATCTCTGAGACAAACCGCTTTGCTTCGGAGCAAAACTCAGAAGAACTTGAAACAACTCCTGAAGAACAGGAAAATATAGTTGCTGAAGAAACTGAGGAACAACAAGACGAAGCTACTGTAGCGGAACCTGCTGAAGAACAATCAAGCGCGCCTGTCGATGAAACTGCCGAACAGCAAGAAGAAATGCCTATTGAGGAATGACAAGGCGTAGAGGCGCAACCCTCATGCGGTTGCCCTACCCAGGAGAGAGATGAAGGACCCACATTTAATTATCAAACAACCGTTGATAACGGAAAAAAGCACAATTCAGAGAAGTAAATATACGAGAGAGAATCATCCTGGAAGAAGGGAAGAAATTCCCAAATATACCTTCGTAGTAGATGTTAAAGCCAATAAGGTCGAAATCCGACAAGCACTTGAGACAATCTTTCCCGAGATTAAAGGCAGAATAAAGAAAATCAATACCATGAACGTCAAAGGGAAAACCAAAGGGCATTTGTGGAGATATAGAATAGGAAGAAGACCTAACTGGAAAAAGGCTATCGTCAGTCTTGAGGAAGGTACTGCGATTTCAGATTACGAAGGTATATAATAAGATAGGGGGATTAAAAATTGGGTATCAAAAAATTTGCTCCCACAACGCCGGGTAGACGGTTCATGACCGGATATACCTTCGATGAGATTACTACCGATAAGCCAGAGAAATCTCTGGTACGCGGTATTAGCAAAAGCGGTGGTAGGAATTCCCGGGGTAGAGTGACTGTCCGGCATCGCGGTGGTGGACATAAACGCAAATATAGAATAATGGATTTTAAACGAGATAAACACGGTATACCTGCCAAAGTAGCTTCTATAGAATATGACCCAAATCGTTCAGCTCGCATCGCCCTATTAAACTACGTTGATGGAGAAAAACGGTATATTATAGCGCCGCTTGGATTGCAGGTAGGTGAAATATTAAATTCCGGTACCTCTGCCGAAATCAAGATAGGCAACGCTCTCCCCCTTAGGAACATTCCGCTTGGTACATCCATCCACAATATAGAACTTACACCCTCTAAAGGCGCTCAAATAGTAAGAAGCGCAGGTGCCGTAGCGCAATTGCAAGCGCGGGAGGGTAATTTTGCACACGTCAAGCTTCCTTCCGGCGAAGTCAGACTTATTCCCGTTGATTGTATGGCTACCATTGGACAGGTAGGGAATATTGAAAACGAAAGCATTGTTATTGGCAAAGCAGGGAGGAAAAGATGGCAGGGAAAACGCCCTAAGGTACGCGGAGTGGCTAAAAATCCTGTTGACCATCCGCATGGCGGTGGTGAAGGAAAAAGTTCAGGCGGCAGACATCCCGTAACACCGTGGGGGGTGCCAACAAAGGGATATAAAACCCGGAAAAAAGGTAAGTATTCGGATAAACGCATTGTGAGTAAGAGGACAAAATAGTATTCTGTCAATAGTGGGTTGAATCGGTAATTTTCCGCTGTGTTCACGGCTCAACCAAGCGAAGCCAACCTATCAATTCATACTTGACAGAAAATAGTAAAGGAGAATCCTATGGCGC
The DNA here is from genome assembly GCA_964601015.1 of uncultured bacterium. Taxonomy (GTDB): domain Bacteria; phylum Poribacteria; class WGA-4E; order DTYX01; family CAZRLY01; genus CAZRLY01. The sequence goes on along the minus strand of CAZRLY010000008.1, from coordinate 32,097 downwards.
GCTCAATTAAGAAGGGACCGTATGTTGACCCGAAATTGCTTAAAAAGGTTGAAGCTCTGAATAGGACGGGGGAGAAGAAAGTTATAAAGACTTACTCCCGCCGGTCAATGATAACCCCAGAATTCATAGGGCATACATTCCTCGTTCATAATGGCAAAGGTACCATTCCCGTCTTAGTTACAGAAAACATGGTAGGGCATAAGCTGGGTGAATTTTCTCCTACTCGAGTGTTTAGAGGGCATGGTGGAAAGGCCGCAGTAGAGCAACCGCGGCAGAAAAGAAGATAACTTTTTACTGACTCCCATCCCTCCCATTGTGGAGGGTATAATTGTGGGAGTTAATCAGGAGGCTCAAGATGGAAGCAAGAGCAGTCGGTTGGAATTTGCCCATAGCGCCGAGAAAAGCAAGATTAGTAGCGGATATGGTGCGAAATCACTTTGTGGAATATGCTCTTGATGTTTTAGAGTTTACGCCCAAGGCTGCGGCCACTATGATTAATAAGCTCATCCGTTCCGCTGCTGCGAATGCTCGCATTAAAGACCCGAATATCGACGAGACAAGGTTATATGTTAAAAAGATATTTGTCGATGAGGGCTTTACTCGAAAATGGTTCAGAGCGAGAGCGAGGGGCATACCTAATCGCATCCGCAGAAGAAGGGCACACATTACTGTAATACTTGATGAAAAGAGGGAGGAGAATGAATAATTGACAAAGCGAGACTTCAGCCTTGATGCCCAACCTAAAGCGATAATTTTTGTAGTTTCCTGTTGGCCGCTTGCAGGCGCATGCGAAGTGGTAGTTTCCGGAGCTTTGCTGCGGGGCGAAGCGTCATTTGTTCCCTCCTTCTTTTCCCTTATAAGATAAGGAGGTATTTGTGGGACAAAAAACACATCCACGTGGATTACGCTTAGGAATTATTGAAACATGGGACTCTCAATGGTATAGCGACAAACAATATGCTGATTGGCTGCATGAAGACCTAAAAATTCAAAATTTCATTAAAGAGCAACTCTTTCGTGCAAGCATAGCAAAAGTGGAAACTCAGAGATTTCCTGGAAGATGCATTGTTAATGTTCATACGGCGCGCCCCGGAATTGTGATAGGCAGAAGAGGCGTTGAGATAGAAAAATTGACATCAGCCTTAGAGAGCCTGGTTAATAAAGACATTAAAATCGTTATTTCCGAGGTAAAACGCCCTGAACTTAACGCCCAATTAGTCGCAGAAGGCATCGCCATCCAACTGGAGCGTAGGGTTGCCTACAAAACCGCTATGAAAAAAGCTGTGTCGAATGCCATGCGGATGAACGCGAAAGGCATCAAAATTCTCTGCTCTGGAAGATTGTCAGGACACGAGATGGCTCGAAAGGAATTCGAAATTGAAGGCAGAGTACCTTTGCATACCCTTAGAGCCAGGATAGATTACGGATTTGCCGAGGCTCTCACTACATACGGAAAGATAGGTGTCAAGGTTTGGATATTCATGGGCGAGGTTATCGGGGAAATTGATGAAGAGGAAAAAGTTGTCGAACTACCGTCGACAAGGGGGATTACTTCCCGCCGAGAACTGCCAGAAGAAACATTGGAAACTGAAGAGGTAATATCGAAAATAAGAGGGAAACCCGACGAGGAGTCAACTACCGCTACTCCAATAGGTAGAAGGCAGAGAAGACATCGCCCAAGTCAAACGGGACAGAGGAGAACTTCGACCGGCGGCTACCGACAACAGAGAACGACTCAACAAGGCCCAAGGGGAACTTCAACCGGCGATTATCGACAACGAAGGGCGTCTCCACAAGGCCCAAGGAGAACTTCAACCGGTGACTCCCGACAACGGAGGACAACTTCGCCAGGCCCAAGGGGAACTTCAACCGGCGATTCCCGACAACGAAGGGCGTCTCCACCCCGCGAACGGCGGCGAGAAGCTCCTCCCCGAACCGAAAGCCCGGAAGATAAAAATCAACCTTCGGAGGAATAGTAGAAATGTTAATGCCGAAACGGGTAAAATACCGAAAAGTTCAACGCGGGACTATGACCGGCAAAGCATATAGAGGCGCGGAAATATCATATGGCGAATACGGCTTGCAAGCTCTCGAACCCTGTTGGATAACCAATCACCAGATAGAAGCCGCCAGAGTTGCAATGACACGGCATGTCAGACGTGGTGGGAAAATTTGGATAAGGATATTTCCTGATAAACCTACTACTAAAAAACCCGCTGAAACTCGAATGGGAAGCGGGAAGGGTCCACCAGAAGGCTGGGTGGCAGTAATTAAACCAGGACGGGTGCTTTACGAAATAGCAGGTGTCCCAGCAGAAGTGGCTAAAGAAGCGATGAGACTCGCTTCTAATAAACTTCCTCTTAAAACCAGATTTATAGCCCGAGGCGAATAAGGGGCAGTGAACCAACTGGTTGCCTGTGGTTAAAAAAAAACACAGGAGTTCACGTACGGGTGGTGATTAAAGATGACGGCTGCCGAATTTAGAGCACGCCCTGTCGAAGAACTGTTGGGTAACCTTGAGGAACTAAAAGCTGAGTTATTTGGATTAAAATTCCAGTTAATTTTAGGACAACTTGAGGACACAACGCTCTTGAGAAAAAATAGAAAAGACATCGCCAGAATCAAAACGGTCTTGCGCGAGAAAAAACTACTATCAGATAGTTAAGGGGAGATAATCTTGTTAAAGAAAAGAGGTAATCCCAGAACACGAACTGGGTCCGTCACAAGCGATAAAATGGATAAAACTGTGGCGGTTTCTGTGCAACGGACTCTACAACATCCAATATATAAAAAAATTATCACCAGAACATCAAAAATCTTAGCGCATGATGAAAATAATGAGTGTGGAGTTGGTGATAAAGTGAGGATTATGGAAACACGCCCTTTAAGCCGGCGTAAACGTTGGAGAGTCTGTGAGATTGTTGAAAAGGCCCGATAGGGGTTAAAAGGCAAATCTTTTGCCTCTCAACCCTCGCTTTTCCCGGCAGGTGCGCACTAAAAACGAGGTCAAAAAATGGTTCAGAAGTATACAATGTTGAATGTCGCCGATAACACGGGCGCTAAAAAGATTATGTGCATAGGGGTTTTAGGGGGTACACGGTGCCGATATGCCCGGGTAGGGGATGTTATTGTAGTGTCAATTAAGGAAGCAGCCCCTAATTCCAGCGTCAGTAAGGGCGAGATCAGGCGAGCTGTCATTGTGCGTACAACAAAAGAATATGGACGCCCAGATGGTTCGTATATCAAATTTGATAAGAACGCCGCAGTTTTGTTAGCCGAAGATTTACGACAACCTCTTGGTACGCGCGTCTTTGGCCCTGTGGCGCGTGAACTTAGAGATAAAAGGTTTATGAAAATTATTTCTTTGGCACCAGAGGTTATTTAGAAGGGGGTAATCGTGTCACAGAGAAAATTACATATAAAAACCAATGATGAAGTATATGTCCTCAGTGGAAAAGACAATGGAAAAACAGGTACCGTCTTGCACATAATTCCTGAAAAAAATCGGGCTATCGTTGAGGGCATCAACATGATAACGCAACATGTGCGGCGTTCGGCGCAATCACAAGGTGGACGCGTTGAAAAAGAAGCCCCCATCCACATTTCAAACCTTAAACTAATTTGTCCCAGATGCAATCAACCTGCTCGAACTCGACGCCGTAGACTGGAAAATGGAATCGGAGTTAGGGTTTGTAAAAAATGTGAAGAAGTAGCAGAGAGAGAGTAGGAAAAAAATGTCTACATATTATCAAGAGTTTTATCTTAAAGAAGTTATTCCTGCAATGCAACAGCGGTTCAATTATCGAAATACAATGGAAGTTCCTAAGATAAATAAAATTTGTCTCAATATGGGTGTAGGCGCGGCGACTGAAAATCAAACTCTCTTAGATAACGCTATTGAGGAACTAACACAGATAGCAGGACAAAAAGCAGTTGCAACGCGATCCAAAAAATCCGTCCCTGCCTTTAAGGTGCGAATAGGTAATGAAATTGGTTGTAGGGTAACTCTGCGTAGAGATAGAATGTACGAATTCCTCAATAAACTTGTCAATGCAGTCCTCCCACAAATCCGAGACTTCAGAGGCACTAACCCAAATTCCTTCGACGGGCGTGGCAATTATTCACTGGGCTTGCAGGAACAGGATATTTTTCCCGAGATGGATTATGACAAAGTTAGCGAAGTTAGAGGGATGAATATAACCATTGTTACTACAGCAAAGACTGACGAAGAAGCCAGGGAATTACTCCGGCTGATAAAAATACCGTTTAGGGACTGATTTTTTTAGTCGCTATTTGAAAGGCAGGAAGAACAATTTGGCAAAAAAGGCTTTGATAGAAAAACAAAAACGTAACCCAAAATTCAAGGTCAGAAAGTATAACCGATGCCGTCTCTGTGGACGTCCCAGAGGATATATGCGCAAATTTGAGATGTGTCGAATCTGTTTCAGAATGTTAGCGCGAGCTGGAAAAATCCCAGGTGTGACGAAAGCCAGTTGGTAAGTATGCCAAAAGACAAAGGTGAAAGTCGGAGAAGGCTTCTTGTCTTTTTCCCTTTCCCCTTTCCCTTTTCAGAAGGGGGGAGTGAAGTAAATGTCAATGACGGACCCTATCGCAGATATGTTGACCAGAATCAGAAACGCTAATCTCGTCAGACATGAACGAGTTGAAGTTCCCGCATCGAAATTCAAAGAGCAAATAGCCAGAATTCTCCACGAAGAAGGGTTTATCAGAAATTACCGTTTTATAGATGATAATAAACAGGGAATTTTGCGTATATATCTCAAATATGGGGAAGACAAAGAAAGAGTCATTAGTCGTCTTATACGAATTAGCAAACCAGGGTTGAGACAATACGTCGGCAAAAAGAACCTTCGAAAGGTCAAAGGAGGATTGGGGATTGCAATCCTATCCACTTCCAGGGGGGTTATGACGTCCGCCCGAGCCCGAAAAATTGGTGTAGGCGGTGAGATTCTCTGCCACGTCTGGTAATCTTCAAAGGAGAACAGTTATGTCTCGAGTTGGAAAAACGCCCATAGATTTACCTGCTAATGTAAAAGTAAATTTGGAACCGAATCAAGTAACTATCACAGGGCCTAAGGGAACTCTCACTAATAGCATTCCGCACAGTATCAGTGTAAATACGGAGGATAGTCAAATTTTGGTCGCCAGGCCCAGCGATAGTAAACGACACAAATCATTACACGGCATGGTTAGAAGTATAATAGCAAATATGGTAACAGGTGTCACGGAGGGATTCTCCAAAGGGCTTATACTGGTGGGTATTGGAAGGGACCTAGCGCAACTTCAAGGCAATGACGAACTGGTGTTGGAAGTCGGTTTTTCACATAAGGTGACTTTCGCAATCCCTGAAGGTACCTCTGTCGAGGTTGGGCAGGGAGAAATCATTGAAAAATTGACCCACATTCCCATCACAGTCAAGGGAATAGATAAACAATTAGTCGGCGAAGTTGCCGCTACCATCAGGAGAATTCGACCGCCAGAAGTATACAAGCCAGGCAAAGGTATCAGATATGCAGATGAACGCCTTAGATTGAAAGTAGGGAAAACAGGTACTGTTGCTTAGTGGTAATTCCTTCCAATATAAATTTTTGCTTTATACTTGCAACATAGGAAACGGAGGAAAGTAACTTGTCAAAGGTGAACCGGCGAGAGTCCAGAATCCGCAAACACAAACGTGTCAGAAGAAAGGTTTTTGGTACAAATGGAAAACCGCGCTTGAGCGTTTTTAAGAGCATCAAACACGTTTATGCGCAGCTCATTGACGACGAGAAACGTATCACTCTTACTTCCGCTTGTACCCTCTCACCTGACATTAAAACCCAAATCGAATACGGTGGAAATATAAAAGCCGCTAAACTTGTGGGAGACGCGGTAGCAAAAAAGGCTCAAGAGCTCGGTATTAAAGCTGTCGTGTTTGACAGAGGTGGATATATCTACCATGGACGGGTGAAAGCGTTAGCCGAAGCTGCGAAAGAAGCAGGCTTGCAATTTTAGAAGGGGGAAGCGAGAAAAAAAGTGAAGTTTTTTTCCCACTTCCGATGGAGGGAGAATCAATGAGACAAATTACTGATGAAGAGTCAGATGGGCTAACTAAGCGCGTTATATCTATTAACCGGGTTATGCGCGTTAGGAAAGGTGGACGAACCCCCAGTTTCAATGCGCTTTCCGTGGTAGGAGATGGTGCCGGAACAGTTGGAATCGGTTTTGGTAAAGCAAACGAGGTTCCACTCGCTATAGCGAAGAGCGAAGAAGATGCTAACAAAACTTTGACTAAGATTCCCATGGTGGGTGGAACAATTCCGCATGAGGTTATCGGAGAAGCGTGTGCGACCAAAGTGTTAATTAAACCTGCAGCGCCCGGTAAAGGTTTGATAGCTGGAGGGACTGTAAAAGCTATCCTCGAAGTGGCTGGCATTCGTGATATTTTAAGCAAGTGCTTTGGTGCCAGAAACCACACTAATATCGCCAGAGCCACTATGAATGGTTTGAAGCAATTAAAAAGCGCAGAGGATGTAGCGCGACTGCGCGGCAAGAAAATTGAGGAAATTCTTGCCTGGTGAAAGGAAAGAAAACGAGAAAACAAGAGAGGATTTAGTCCTTTCGCCTTCCTAAGGGGGATGTAATGCGACTTAATGAACTGAAACCTCCAAAAGGTTCCACCCGTAAGCCAAAACGCGTCGGACGCGGTGAAGCCTCCGGATGGGGGAAAACTTGCGGTAGAGGACACAAAGGGCAGGGTTCTAGGTCAGGCGGCGGCAAGCCACCCTGGTTTGAAGGCGGGCAGATGAGGCTTGTCCGTCGTTTGCCAAAGCGGGGGTTTAAAAATTTCACAAGAGTAGAATATGATGTCTTAAACGTGGAGAGATTGAACGAATTTGATAATGATACCATCGTGACGTCTGAATTGCTTCGAACCTCCGGTATCATCCGAAAAGCAAACTCCAGAATCAAGGTATTGGGAGATGGAGAACTTACGAAGCGATTGACGGTACGAGTTCATAACTTTTCTAAATCCGCCACGGCTAAAATAGAAGCCGCAGGTGGTAAGGCGGAGGTAGTACCATGATTAAGGGTTTGAGAAACGCGCTCAAGATTACCGACTTGCGAAAGCGGATAATATTTACAGCACTTCTGTTGATTGTATATCGACTTGGCGCGCATGTCACTCTCCCTGGAATAGATGACGTACAGGTGGCACAGTTCTTTGAAGGTTTGAAAACAAAGGGCGGCACCTTGATAGGTTTTGTTGACCTTTTTTCCGGGGGTGCTTTTAAGCAGATGACTATTTTCGCCCTGGGAATACAGCCTTACATTAGCGCGTCAATTATCTTACAATTATTGGTTGTGGTTATCCCGAAACTTGAAGAACTCTCAAAAACCGATGATGGAAGAAAAAAGATTACCCAATATACTCGATATGGAACGGTTCTCCTTGCCGCTATTCAAGGATTTGCGATTAGCCTTATGTTAGAGAATCCATCAAGCCTTGGGATAACCGCAAGTATTGTTACTAATCCGGGTATCGGTTTCAAACTGCTCACTGTTATAGCTCTGGCGGCGGGAACCTCCTTTGTCATGTGGCTGGGAGAACAGATAGATGAACGCGGTATTGGACAAGGCATCTCTTTGATAATTACCGCAGGAATTGTTGCCAGTGTACCCAATGGCGTCTATTCATTATATAACAGTTTATTTCACACTCAAACACTCAATCTGATGGAGCTTGTGGTCTTTTTGGCGCTCGTCATTGTCGCCATCATGGGAACTATCTACATCACATTGGCAATCAGAAAGGTACCCGTGCGATACAGCAGAAAAGTGGTAGGAAGAAGGATATACGGTGGGCAAATGACCCATTTTCCACTGCGCGTCAACGCCGCAGGCATGATTCCGATTATCTTCGCCAGCACTCTAATCTCTTTTCCTCAGACGCTTGTGGGGTTTGTTCCAAACGAGTTTCTTGCCAGCATTGTGGCTACAATTTATACCCCCGTAGTTCGTTGGACCGCTTACGCACTGCTCATTATCTTCTTCACCTATTTCTATACAGCGGTGCAAGTTAATCCCAACGATATGGCCGAAAATCTACAGAGGAGCGGCGGATATATTCCCGGCGTCAAACCAGGCAAGAACACCGCAAAATATTTCGAGAGGACGCTGGACAGAATTACTCTGCCAGGCGCAATCTTCCTCGCCGCAATCGCTGTTCTACCGGTGCTCCTTCAAGGTCAATTGGGTGTAGTTCAGGGTGGTATCGCCGGTGCATCAATTTTGATAGTCGTAGGTGTCATGCTGGATGTGATGAAACGAATAGAAAGTGAGCTCACTGAGCGGCATTACGAAGGGTTTATGAAGGGTACGAAGCTTAAAGGACGCCGCGGGTAAACGGAAAAATGAGGGTTATACTACTTGGACCACCTGGTTCCGGCAAAGGTACACAGGCTGTCTTGTTATCGAAGAATTACAATATTCCTTCAATCTCCACAGGAGATGCTCTGCGCCAAGCCGTCAAAGCGGGAAACAAATTGGGCGTTAAAGCTTCGGGGTACATAAATAAAGGGGAGTTGGTACCCGATGAACTCGTTACTGAAATAGTAAGGGAACGAATAACTCAACCAGATTGCGAACGTGGATATATCCTTGATGGATTTCCCAGAACGCTCCCCCAAGCAGAAGCGTTGGATTTACTGCTTTCTGCCTGTAACGTAGCGTCGGCTTTTCTGGATATAGTTCTCAATATAAGCGTTGCAGATGAAATTATTGTAGAACGTCTTTCGGGCAGGAGAATATGCAAAAACAATCACATTTATCACGTTATACATCAACCGCCAAAGGTATCCGGTATTTGCGATAAATGTGGTAGTATACTTTATCAGCGAGTCGATGACAGACCAAAATCTATCAGGAATAGATTGCGCGTTTACGAACGCCAAACGGCTCCGCTTATTGACTATTACCGGAATAGGGGCAAGCTGATTTCTATTCCCGGTGATAAGAACATAGATGAAGTTTACGAAACCATAATTAAATCTCTTAATTCTGTATCATCCTTCTGCTTGGAAAATTTAAGAAAAGGGTGATTCTTATGCCAAAAAATAACGCAATAGAGGTAGAAGGCACCGTTGTCGAGCCTTTGCCGAACGCTACCTTTCAGGTCGAATTAGACAACGGGCATAAAGTGTTAGCTCACATCTCCGGCAAGATGAGAATGAATTATATTCGTATCTTACCCGGTGATAAAGTTACCGTAGAGCTTTCCCCTTATGACCTAACGCGCGGAAGGATAACATACCGGAAAAAATAATAATATCTTGGGAGTTGTTTTTTTATGAAAGTTCAATCGTCTGTAAAAAAAATATGCGGTAAATGCAAAATAGTAAAACGCAAGGGGGTTGTCCGCGTAATCTGTAAAGCGAACCCCAGGCATAAACAGAGACAAGGATAGAGAAAGGTGGTAGAAAAATGGCCAGGATAGCCGGTGTTGATTTACCGCGAAACAAAAGAATAGACATCGCTCTGACATATATTTATGGGATTGGCAGAACCAGCGCGAAAAAAATCGTTGATGCCGCGAATATCGTCCCCAGTACAAAAGCGCAGGATTTAACTGAATCTGACATTAGTGGTATACGCAATACTATTGACCAGGATTATAGAGTGGAGGGCGAACTGAGACGTGAGGAAGAAATGAATATAAGACGTCTCAGAGAAATCAATAGTTATCGTGGTATGAGGCATCGACGGAATCTCCCTGTCCGAGGACAGCGTACCAGTACGAACGCTCGGACGCGAAAGGGTGTTAAAAGGACAATTTCTGTAGGACGGAAATCCAAGGAAGCTGCTCGAAGGAGCGGTTAATAATAGAAAATCGAAAGGCGAAGGTCAAAAGGTTTTACTTTCCCCTTTCCCTTTCAATGGGGGGATAAACATTGCAACAACCTAAAACATCCAGGACAAAAAGAAGAGAAAGAAAGAACGTCAGCCAAGGAATAGCCCATATTCAGACCACTTTCAACAACACCATTGTGACAATTACAGATGTAAATGGTAACACGGTAGTTTGGTCTAGCGCAGGGCGTGTTGGTTTTACCGGCTCGAAAAAAAGCACACCTTTTGCCGCTCAACGAGCGGCTGCTGAATGCGCAAATATGGCTATTGAGCAAGGCATGAAGCGCGTTGAAGTTCGTATCAAAGGACCTGGCGCAGGACGCGACGCAGCCACCAAGGCGCTTAACGGTGCAGGATTAGACATTTCTGCCATCAAAGAGGTAACTCCCATCCCACATAATGGTTGTCGTCCACCAAAGCGACGCAGGGTGTAGAAGTGTTGGATAATTACCTGATTACATTTTCCAATTTGTCCAGTATAACGATAAAGGAGGAATCGGCTGCATAGTAGCCAGTTGATATGGGTAGATACACAGGCCCCGTTTGTCGACTCTGTCGCAGAGAAGGTGTTAAGCTGTTCCTAAAAGGCGCAAGATGCAATAAGACTGACAAATGTGCTTTTGAACGAAGAAGTGGAGCAACCGTCACCCCCGGGGAACCACATCGTAGGAGAGGTAGAAAGTACAGCGAATACAGACGCCAACTCAGGGAAAAGCAGAAGGCTAAGAGGACATACGGAATTTTTGAAAAGCAGTTTAAACGTTATTTCGAAAATGCGGAACGCATGAGAGGAATCACAGGCGAAAACTTTCTCAGAATATTAGAGAGTCGTTTTGATAATATTGTTTACAAACTGTGTTTTGCCACCTCTCGGAGCGAAGCCAGACAGTTGATTAACCATAACCATTTTCTTATCAATGGTGAAAGGCTTAACATCCCCTCCTATCAAGTAAAACCGGGGGATGTAATTCAACTGAGAGATAAATCCAAGGAGATAGAAAGAATCCAGCGTGCCTTAGAAATTGGTCAACAGATAGGTGTGCCCGAATGGTTAGAGTTGGACGTTGATAGGAGGCAAGGCGTTGTCAAAGCTCTTCCTACAAGAGACCAAATTTCAATGGATATCCAAGAACAGGTCATTGTGGAACTGTATTCCAAGTGAAAAGCGGGAAGGCGAGAACGCGGAAAAGCTCACCTGCTCACTTCCGGTTCATCTCGCCTTCCGAAGGGGGGAATATAGATGAAAGAGCTTGAGATTATGAGGCCGAAGCGGTTTGAACCTGAGATTTCAAACCATAATTACGGCAAATTCGTTGTCGAGCCTATTCAACGGGAATTGGGCATCACTTTAGGAAATTCCATGCGAAGAATTTTGCTATCTTCGCTAAAAGGCATGGCGATTGTCTCTGTGAAAATTGACGGAGTTTTGCATGAATTTTCAACCATACCAGGTGTTGTGGAAGATGTAACACAAATCATCCTCAATCTCAAGCGAGTGCGTTTCAAACCCTGCATCGAAGAACCCTTCCTTGAGGGGCGAAGCGATTTTTTTACACTGCGTTTGGATGTTCAAGGTGGTTGTGAAGTGACCGCGGCTGACATAAAATCGGGTGGGAGAATAGATGTTGTCAATCCTGATTGTCACATCGCAACACTCGATAAAAGCGGTAAACTCAACATGGAGCTACGAGTTTGTAGCGGAAGAGGATGGACACCTGTTGAACAAACCAAAAGTAAAGACCGGAAATTCGGTCTGATTCCGATTGATGCTATCTTCTCACCCATACAAAAAGCAAACTTCAGAATTACTGATTCTGAAGTTGAATCTAATCTTAAAGGCAAATTGACCATGGAGGTATGGACAGACGGCACCATTAGCGCACAGGATGCCGTATCCGAATCTGCCAACACTTTTATGGAACACCTTAGGTTGTTTGTCGATTTCGATGAAACCTATGTTGAAGAACCTGAAGAGGTGGACGAGGAGGAGGAAAGAATAAGAAAGTCTCTTGATAAACCGGTCGCTGAACTTGAACTTTCTGTCCGTGCCGCTAATTGCCTTGAAGCTGCCGATTTAGTTACCATCCGCGACCTCGTGACCAAAAGTGAGTCAGAAATGCTTCGATACAGAAATTTTGGCAGGAAATCACTTAATGAAATCAAGGATGTTCTGGCTGAGATGGGATTATCTCTTGGAATGAACCTAAATTTTCTTGACAACAATAAAAACGTTAAATGAACCGACTAAAAAGAGATGTCAGTAAAGCCGTCATCTTTTAGGCTTCAGGTTCATCAGGGAAGGAAGTGAACAATGCGCCACAGGAAACGAGGACGAAAACTGAACAGAACCAGCGCACACCGTAAGGCGTTGCTTGCAAATTTAGCGGTGGCTCTATTTGAACACGAGGGAATTAAAACTACGCTGGCGAAAAGCAAGGAATTGAGAAGAACCACGGAAAAATTAATTACGCTCGCTAAACGAGGTGATTTGCACGCACGCCGGCAAGCCGCGCGCACCATTCGCGACCACGAAGCCCTTAAAAAACTCTTTGATGAAATCGCACCTAAATACATGGATAGGAATGGTGGTTATACTCGCATAGTTAAATTAGGACAGCGATTCGGCGACGCCGCACAAATGGCATATATAGAACTAATTGATTGAAAAATGCAAATCCTCAATAGGAGCGATTTGGATGTCCGCTCGTTTGATATTTCAAACAGGTCTGGGCATCCAAACAAATATTTTGGCTCACCCGATATACGCCGCACTAATATCCTACCTACCTATCTATCATTGCCACAGTATCCAGTATCCTCTTCAGATTCCGGAAATACAACATCTGAGTCTGCATTACCATCGTCTATCATGTCCAAATCTTCAGCCAAATCATTCCATATATCCATTATTTGGTCAGCCACATTGCCAACAGCAACAACCAACGCTAAAGATAACAAACCGACGATAATTGTATATTCAACTAATGCTTGCCCTTTCTGACTTTTGAAAAATAATTTCACCCTGTTGCACCTCAACTCTGAATTAAATGATATTTTGAGTTGAGCAATTTGCATGCCAATTTATGAATCACCCCCATTTTTGCGTTTCAGAACTTGATTCGGTAATCACGCAACATATCGCAACCCCAACCACAATCGGCATCGGAAAGCCGGCAAACCAAAAAGCCAGAGAAAAGGGCACCCACCGGAATGTAGGGCAATCACCAATCTTCCTGGCTTTGGGATATCCAACTTTTTGGAGAAAATATGCAAATTTTTTCATTGTGTGGACAGCGGTAAAACACTGTAAAGTCAGTTTATAATTTTCCCTTGCAGTTTTTTTACATCCTGCGCCCTGTCCTTACTACATACCAACAGAACACCATCCGTTTCCACAATCACGATATCTTTCAGACCAATTGTAGCAACCGGTTTGCTTGGGCTATAGATTATGCAGCCGTAGGTATCAAGGCTTAAATGTTCTCCCTTGCAGGCATTTTTGTTCTCATCGGTATCCCAGATTTCTTCCATCGCCTTCCAACTGCCAATATCATTCCAGCCAACATCCGTTACAATGGCAAGGACATCCTCCAATTTTTCCATGATGCCGTAGTCGATGGAAATGCTCTTTACCTCTGGATAAACCTCCGCTAAAACCCGCTTCTCGTCAGGCGTTCCGATAGCTTTATCAATCTGCATGAGCGCAGAATAAACCTCTGGTTCATATTTTTCGATAGCATTTAAAAGCGTCTCAGCTTTCGAGATGAATATGCCACTATTCCAGAGATATTTCCCCGTTTTTAGAAATTCCACGGCTTCTTCAAAACACGGTTTTTCCGTAAATCTCTCTACCTTGAATACTTGTGCGTTATCCGTCGGTAGCATTTTACCTAATTTGAGATAACCATAGCCTGTCTCCGGGCGGGTGGGTTTTATCCCCAATGTTACGAACACATCGTCCTTTTGCGCTAATTTTTCCGCTTGAGCTAACAATTCCACAAACCGCTTTTCATCCTCAATGTAACCGTCAGCCGGCAACAAAGCCATAATGACGTTAGCGTCTTTTCGTCTGATATGCAATGCGCCAAGTCCAGCGCATGGAAGCGTATTTCTTCCTATTGGTTCGGCGATGATATTAGTCGGCGGGATATTGGGGACTTGAGCTTGTATTCGCCCAACATCAGAGGCGCGGGTTACGATAAAAATATTTTCCTCGGACGCCAAAGGCAGAAGTCGGCGTACCGTTTCTGAAATCAATGTTCCCTTACCCGTCAAATCTAACAGGTATTTTGGCTTTCTCTCTGTTGAAAAGGGCCAAAGTCTGGTTCCTATCCCCCCTGCCATGATGGTTATGTACATCTATCGGATTCCCCCCCTTCTCAAAGGCGAAAGGCGAAAGTATTTGCGCTGAAATATTCATCTGCACTAAAGGCTGTTCACCTGCCTCCCTACTCATTTGCTCCCAACGCCTTGACAATCTTCTCTGGCGTAATCGGCAATTCGGTCACTCGCACACCGGTTGCGTCGGCGATTGCGTTCGCTATCGCAGCCATCGTAGGCGTAATCGGTGGCTCGCCAACGCCCTTAGCGCCATAGGGCCCGTGGGGTGCAGGCACTTCCTCCACAAGCACAGTAACGATAGCAGACATATCCGCCGCAGTGGGAAGGCGATAATCGGTATAACCTGGGTTCAAATTCCCGTTCTCATCGTACAGCATCTCCTCCCACAATCCCCAGGAGAGTCCTTGCGTCATGCCGCCTTCTATCTGCCCTTCGACTGCCATTGGGTTGATTGCAAAGCCTACATCCTGCGCTACATAAAGTTTTAGCACCTTGATTCCGCCCGTATCCGGGTCAACTTCGACTTCTGCAATCTGGGCAGATACACAAGAGTTTGTGGGTTTACGACCAAAAGTACCCTTGCCCACAATCGGTCCGCCCGTTTCGGATAGTGCATAAGCCCCTAATTCAGCTAAAGAAACGGACTTGTCTGGGTTTGCAATGATTCTGACCTTTTTGTCCTTGAGTTCCAAATCGGATACGTCAGCCTCAAGTTTTTCCGTAGCGAGTTCCAAAATTCGTCTTTTGGCGTCTTCTGCAGCAAGTTTTGCGGTATTGCCCATGCTGAATGTTACCAAACTGCCGCCGCTCCCCGCCGTATAGGGTGCAGATTTTGTATCGCCTCTTGTCATGGATACATCCTCGCAATCCACGCCCAATACTTCAGCGACGATTTGAGTCGCTGCTGTGTCGGTGCCGCTTATGTCCATAAAACCGTGAAAGACATGTACGCTTCCATCTTCGTGTATGGATACCATAATACCGCCCGGCCCTGAACCATGCGTCCATTCACCGATAGCGACGCCCAAGCCCCGGTTTTTCTCCTTTTTTCGTTTTTCCCAACCGACGGCTCCGGCAACCGCTCGAAGAGTCTGTTTATAGGCAACCTCTCCCACAGTGCCACCACCGGGTATGGTATCGCCCACATCCAGCATATTCTTCAGCCTCAATTCCACCGGGTCAATATTTAGCGCTTTCGCCAGCTCGTCCATCTGCGCTTCGCCCACATAGGTGGGTTGCGGAGTACCCGGCGCTCGATAGGCGGTAGTCCTGGATTTGTTTGTATGTACGCTGTATCCATCAACTTTCACGTTGGGGATGTTGTAGATGTTGCGAACCTTGATGGTTGACCAGGCGGAACCGCCATCCCAGAAACTTAAGGCCTGCCGCGCTAAGATAGTTCCATCTTTTTTAGCGCCTGTTTTCAGATGTATGAGAGCGCCTGGCGCTGGGTATCCGAACAGAAATTCTTCCTTGCGCGTTAATGCTATTTTGACCGGTCTGCCGGTTTTTTGTGACAACAACACCGCATGTGGATGAACTGTCGTATTAAATTTGGCACCAAATCCGCCCCCCATCGTAGCGCCTATTACGTTGACCTTTTTCAGCGGTATCCCCAACGCGCTGGCAATGCCTGAACGAATTGTGAATGTGCTTTGCGTACATGTCCAAACAGTGACATTCCCCGCGTTGTCAACTTCGGCTACGCAAACGTTCGGTTCCATGTAACAATGATGGACTCTCGGAACGTAGTAGGTATTTTCGATGATTACATCAGACTCCGCAAACCCCTTTTCAACATCGCCAATGTGCTGGTGGGTTTCGCCGGCGATATTGTAAAATTTCTCACCGTCCGGCCCATCTACTGCTTTTTCGTCCCGTAGCCTCGGAGCATCCTCTTTGATGGCTTCTCTGACATCGAAGACCGCGCGCAACGGCTCATAGTCAATATCCACCAACTCAGTGGCTTCCTCTGCAATATCCGGGTCAATTGCTGCAACCACAGCTATCGGCTCACCCAAATAAAAAAAATTTTCCGTTGCAAACAGTTTTCTATCCGTTGGAACATCCGCCTGCGTAATGATAGCCTTGACGCCGCGTAACCTTCTGGCTCTGCTGGTATCGACGTTGAGAATCCGGGCATGGGGGTATTTGCTACCTACAAATTTCCCGTACAACATGCCCGGTCTGGCGATATCCGTCGCATATTTGGCCATTCCCGTAGCTTTTTCAACTGCATCTACTCTCGGTACTCTCTTTCCAAGCACTGAATATTCAACCATACTAATCCCCCCCTCCGAAAGGGGAAAAGGGAAAGGGGAAAGTAAAAAAGCTATTTCCCGCTTTCTCGCTTTTACTTCCGTATTCCCTCCTCTGCTCCTTCCATTCTTCTATTTCGTTAGTATCTGAGCGGCATAAATAACTGCGTCTACAATCTTGTTATATCCCGTACAGCGGCATAAATTGCCCGCCAAATATCGTCTAATCTCTTCCTCTGTCGGGTTTGGATTTTCGTCAAGCAAGGTTTTAGCGGTCAACACCATCCCGGGGGTACAGTAACCGCACTGGATTGCACCCTTCTCCACGAAAGCCTTTTGAACGGGATGAAGTTCTCCCTCGCTTGCCAAACCCTCAATTGTCGTAATCTCCTTGCCGTTTGTTGAGATGGCAAGCACGAGACATGAAGTCACCGGCTTGCCGTCCAACAACACCGTACACGCCCCGCAATCACCCGTGGAACAGCTCTCTTTCGCACCCGTCAAACCGATGGTATCCCTGAGTACACTAAGCAAGGTTTTGCGCGGCTCTACCAATACGTCATAAGAATCTCCGTTGATGGTTAAATTTATCTGGTGTTTCATCTGAATATCTCCCAGTAGAAACCGAGTTTTCGGCACGTGAGTGCAACTCGGTTTCTTATCCTTAACTCTCTAACTGGCTCTTTCAATCGCCTTCTGAACAGCACGCATCGTCAACACTTTTACCATCTTACTGCGATATTCAGCCGAAGCACGCAAGTCGGAAATCGGTTTAGCTCCTTCAGAAGCCACAACGCCAGCTTTTTCGAGCAAATTTTTATCAACCGCTTTTTTGCGTAGAATCTTTTCCGCTTTGGTAGCTCTGATTGGCGTCGGTGCCACCGCGCCCAGCCCGATTTTTACATCGTCTATAACCCCATTAGCTAAAGTAACCGATGTGGCTACACCGACGAATGCCAAATCCATCAGCTTGCGTATCGCTAATTTTATGTAATTTGCGCCGGAGCATGCTCTCTGTTCAGGAAGAAAGAATTCTGTAACAATCTCACCTTCTTCAAGCACTGTCTCGCCCGGTCCGAGATAAAAATCCTCTATGGGTACTTCCCTGCCGCCATTTTTGCCCGCTATTTTCACAATAGCCCCGTATACTAACAACGCAGGCGCGGTATCTGCGGATGGAGAAGCATGACAGATATTCCCGCCGATAGTTCCCAAATTTCTTATTTGCACTGAACCGATAACCTCCGCGCCTTCGGCTAAAGCTATGTATTTTTCACGAATAATGGGCGATGTTTCTATCTCACTTATCTTCGTAAGCGCGCCTATCGACAAACCATCATCATATTTTATCCCGCTTAAACCGGGGATGTTTTCTAAACTGATAATGTATTGTGGCGACAGCTTTCCTTCCTTCAACAAAGGCAAAAGGTCAGTTCCGCCCGCAAGCAACTTCGCCTTATCGCCATATTCGGTAAGCAAAGCTGACGCCTCGTCAATCGTCTTCGGTTCAAAATATTCAAAATTTTTCACTATTCCATACCTCCCCAAACTGACGATACTAAGGAAACAACTCAAGCGCGTTATCTGTCACCTTGCGAACCGTCCTTGCGTCAATGCGTTCAGCGCCCCTGGCGGCGGCACCATCGCAATAATCTGACCGGGTAAATTCAAGAATTATTTCCATCGGTTTTGTCGGAACAAAGGACTTGGCGTCTTTGATGATGTTTATTGACCGGCGAGCAGCTTCCCTGATGCGTTCGCGCGCTTCTTCGAGCGGGACGAGTTCAGCGCGGCTTCTTCCGAGTCCCCGCTTGACTATAGCGGTTTCCACAGGGTTAAAAAACTGTCTCGCCTCCACGCAAGCCGCTTCATCTCCGCTTACCATCGCCATCGGAACCCCAAAGGCACCCGCAACCATAGCCCACTGTCCAAGCTCGCCCATCCTGCGTCCGTTCACATAGTAGTTATACCACGACGTTGAAGACTGAGTGTGGTCAAGAAACCCGTTGATAGTCCCTGCCATTGCATGCGCGCCGATGAAGAAAGTAGCGTCATAGCTTTCATCAAGAATGCCCCACCATTTCTTATTCGGCTTTGTATCGTTTTGGGCGCGCTCGTCCAGTAAATCCAAAATAAAATTCCCGCCCCCACCATGACTGTCAAGGACGGTAACGTATTCAGCGCCGCCGGCAAACGCACCGTCCACAGCGGCGTTCAAATCTGCCATCAGATTTTCTACTGCTTCCCGATGTCGCGAATGTGCGCGTGACATCATATCTACATTGTCAATTCCACTTATACCTTCTAAATCTGTGTGAATGTAAATTTTCATGGAAACCTCCAATTTTGCTCAAAATTTTAATTACTTTTTGTCCTGATAAAATGGGCAGTTTGCTCATACCGCTATCCTCTGTATGCCTACGAACTCAAGCGTTTCATCCTCTTCATCTTCAACTTCAGTACAAAGGGCTATTGCTTCTCTGAGATTATCCATTAGTTCATCCAGCGTTTCACCTTGAGTGTGACAGCCTTTTAATTCGGGGACAGTGCCAATGTAGTAACCATCTTCTCCCTTTTCAAGAATTACCCAAAATTCATTTTTCATTGAAATATCCTCCCAAATGATGAAATTGCAAAGTGCGTTGCGTTCACACGCTCTACGATATAGCTCAAATCAAAATTACTTCAACCCCGTCCAATAGCCCATAGGACACCAATTGATAATCGTCCGTCCAGTTTGCCTCATCGACAAACTGTCCCGGTCCCACCCATTGCAGAGCATCGCCGGCTGTGTGATGAAGCGGGCCGAACGTATTTCGCAACGTACTCACCACTTCAATGCTGACAGTGTTTTCGCCGTTGTTGATTTGGTCAGTTATGTCTATCTGCCAGGGTTGGAACCAGAGCGGCATCATATCAGAGCCGTTGACGGAGATTTTGAACAAACACCCCTTGGGATTCCTCAGCCTCAGTAAAACCTTTTTGTCGTTCTGTAATTCCAGGTTAAACTTGCCGTTATAGCGCACGCTGCCAGCGTAAAACGGATACCCCTGTTCTACCCAATCGCCATCTTTCAGTATTTCAGGCTCATCGGTGAGGATGTACTTGTCGCCTGCAATTTTGCGTACACCAAAGTCACCTACGAGGTACATATCTTCTACCTGTACGTCCATTCCGTACTGACAACTGAGTTCTATTGTGTTCTCGCCCTTTTTCACTAAGGATGAGATGTCGATTTTGCTGAACTGTTTGTCCCAATGCCACTCAGTTGTTTCGGTTGGTATAGTTTGCCCGTTTACCGAGAGCGTATAATCCTTCGCGGATTCCAACACCAGAAAGGTGGACTTTCCGATGACTTGGGATTCAAAAGTCGTCCTCAGACGTAGCTTGATGGCTGTTGTAGGTTTTATGTTCTTTTTGTGGAGTACCCAGGGCTGGATGCCTGCGTATGCTTCTAATCCGGCGGCGTTCCATGCAGTGCGGCGTGCTTTCCATATCGGAGTTTTCTCACTCCAATCGCCGTCTCCAAGCGCATACTGGCAAATATCAAGCGTAAGCGAATTGGGGTGAAGCCGCTCAAAATCCCACGTATCGGAGAGCTTAATAATTTGCATCTCCGATGGTTCTTCAGTAGTTTGTGGGATGATTGCTTTTGCGCTTGTGTCGATGACGATGACGTGGCTGCCAACGGGCGGGAAGGACAGTTCAACGCTGGTATGTCCATCGACAATCTCCGATGAACGGGACAGAGCCTCGTTCACTTCCCCCGTATCCATGTGCCATTCGGTCACTTTGCCCGTGACGGCGAATGTGGCGTTGGCGATGTAAGTATCCGTGCGGCTTTTGTTGGAGAGGAAGTAGATGTGTTTATCTCCATCAATGCGATGGTGGACGTAGATGTCGCCGATTTCATTTCCGTCCGCGTCGGTGACGCTCACATCTTTTGGAAGTAGATTATCCAGCGTTTTTTCAATCGCCGCGCGGTCAGAAGCGGCTACTTTCGTAGCCTTCTCGATAAGCGATTCCCATTTCTCTTCCGCCGGTTCACCGTCTATGAGTGTTGGCGTTTCGCCCACAAAGACAACAGGGATGTTCGCCGTCAAACACTCTTTGAGCACATCTACGGTTTTCCAACACCACGTCAGCGAGGGGGGGACTACAATTAGTCGATATTTTCCTTCTTTGGCTACCATTACAGAATCGCCTTCGACGCGTACATGATTGCTGAGAATCATCTCGTCGCCCAAATCGAAATCGCGGTGGATAGCTAACAAATTATCCAGCAGTTCGGTCAACCCGTTGTTGTACGATGTGGCTTGCTCGTTTTCGGATGAAGGCGCATAAGTCGCCCATGCGCTTCCCATTGGATGTAAAAGGAGTATGTCAGCGGCGAATTTCCCCTGAGAGCAGAGATAACCCGCTCTGGCAAAATAATCATTCGCCAACTTGTAATCCTCCCAGTAGGGCTGGTGATAACTGATGGTAGGTGGGTAGTCACGCTTCTGCTCGCCTTTCATCGTATAGAGTGTCAAATGCTGGCAGATGAAGGTAATTCCGAGCGCAAAGTGGAAATCAGCTATCCATTTTTGGTCTTCAAAGGACATGCTATGTCCGCTTACGCCAAAAATTTCACATAGTATGCGATTTCTACCGAATTGGTGTGCGACGCTGGAACACTGTTTTAAGGTGAGCGGATTGGCGATGTTGCGTCCCAAATGGTCAATGCCTGGCCCCTGCATGAACTCGTAATGCGGCATGGCAGCGCCGATAAAGTGCATCTGATAAACCAGGCTGTCCTCTGCCATGTAGTGTCCGGTCAGCATCAAGCCGAGTTCCTCGCACCGCTCATAGAAAGGCTTGCTGAACGATTCGACGAAACGTTTTGTAACAGTATGCCAGAAATCATAGCGTACCTTTTGGCAACCTTCGCCCTCAAAAAACAACAGCGGGAGTACCTCAAGGATGTCGTATCCGTTTAGTTGTTGGAAATATTCGCACATCCCACCTGTCCAGGGAACATTGCCGCCGATGTAATACTGCGGTTCATCCGTAAAAACGCCCGGCATAAACTCGCCAAAATCACCCTGGAAAGAACGCTCATACGGGGCAAAGGTGACATCCAAAAACTTCTTCGCCACCATCGGATTCAACAAATCAGCATAACTTTCGCCGTTGAACCAGTTGCTTTTCGGCTGGAGTTCTTCTCTGAACGCAAATACACGTTCGCCATCGTTTATCTTACTTTCTGAGTTTATGACTCTGAAACCCTCCAGCTCGGAGTCAGACAAACATACAGCAAAACAACGCAAAACGCTTTCATCAGCGGGAGATTTTGTATCATTAACCTCTTCCATCACCAGTGTGCATGCCCTGTAAATATCTCCCAACGCAGGCACTATCCCCCCCGCAAACCCACTTGGCCACTTATCTTCATCGTATAACCACGATTCGGTATCCACCTTTTTGCCTTCGTCCAAGCAAGCCCCGATACATTTCATCCACTCCTCCGATAGATATTCTGTAGCCAAACCTACGCGGGAGTGCATGAAATATCCTCCGAATCCTTTCTCCGCCATCTGTCGTACTTGCCAGCGAAGTTCTTCTGGGATTAATAAGTCATTCCACGACCAAAATGGCGATGGGCGATATTCTTTGCCTGGATGCTTAAACTCTGATAATTCCATCATAATACTGTTATTAGCTCCTTGCTTAATGATTTAGTTCAAAAATTTCCACCTCTGACCAACCCTAAGAGCGTGTGTGAGAAGTCCCTTGAATGCCCATGTAGCTTGGGTCCAACGATAGTGAAACCCGACAGGTGAGTATCTGGTTTTCGTTGGGTTTCGTGCCTCAACCCAACCTACTTTTCACACAGCCTCTAAAACGCCTATTTGTCGCGAGTGTCGCTGGGCAACAATATCGCAAACATAGTTGTCGCTAATGGTATAAAAGCGAGCCAACCCATGACGTGCTCAATTCCATAAGCGTCTGCCAGTCGTCCGAAGGGAGTGCTCAACAATCCGCCAACCCCCCAACCCAAACCCATCATGAAACTGGAGGCTGTGCTGGCGTTGCTGGGCATCATCTCTTGAGCCATGACAATATTGATGGGCGTTGAACTCGTAAGGATGAAACCCGCTAAGAAAAGATATACCAAAAATAGGGGGCCGGTACTATGAGTAGCCAGCCATAAGAATGGCGTTGCAACACAGAGGGAAAATATTATGATGCCTTTACGGCTTATCCTATCAGAAAGCGCGCCGCCGATTAAACCGCCTATGGAACCAGAGATGAGATATAGCGTAACTATACCTCCGCTCGCAATTTCTGATATTTCTGATAGACGCAGGCTTGCTTGTTTAGCCAAAAATATGCGTAAAAAGTTAGTAAATATTGTGCTTGTACCTGCTCGGAATACCACAATGGCAAACAGCAAAAATAATGTCTTGGAGTTTGGTCTGATTGCTTCTATCAAACTAATCTTTTGGCGGGGCGATTCCATCACACGTTCTTTGTAAAACACAAAATACAACACCAATGGCATAATGAACCCCCAGGATATTGCCAGTGGCGTACCTTTCAATCCATATATGGAAACAATACCTGTCGCTATCAACGGGCCCATGGCGTAACCAATGCTGCCGCCAAAGGTGAAAACAGATACACCAAGCCCCTTTTGCCCTTTGGCTAATTTGCCGGCGGTAGCCGCCCCTTGCGGGTGAAAGGAGGCAACCCCGAATCCACCTATTAGAATCAGCACTGCTAAGATAGCGTAACTCGGAGCAATGCCGATTAAGCTCAAAAAAACACAGGCAAAAATCGGACCTAGCACAACGAAAATTCCACGTCCAAACTTATCAGCGAAATATCCAAATACTATCTGGCTCATGGAACTGGATAGGCTTTGCAGTGACACCAGCATCCCCCACTTTGCGTTGGAGAGCTTGAGTTTGTCAACAAGATTTTTCGACAAAGCTGCTGGGAAATTTGCGTAAGAATCTGTGACTCCATGCGAAAGCGCTAATAAGGCAAGCTGAATTTTGCTTGAATAACGAGATTTCATTCACATCCCTTTCAAAGCCCCGTTTTCTCAAAGAAAGCGATTTCGTCTTGCTCAGAGCGAAGCTTTTGGCGAAGCGGGCCTTTTTCCTGATTCATATCCCGCTTTTTCGCTTTTAATAGTATACCATCTGTTATTCTCTAACACAACAAAAATATTTAAAATGCAATTTTTTTTGAAAAAATCCCTTGACAAATTATCATATTGCATGTATAATTTAAAGCCATATTCTAATAAGCTGGCGTGGCTCAGTCGGTAGAGCAAGCGATTTGTAATCGCTAGGTCGGGGGTTCGATTCCCTCCGCCAGCTTAACGTAACTACGGGGAGGTTCCCGAGTGGCCAAAGGGGGCAGACTGTGAACTGATTATTTGATACGATGACTAGCAAATGGAAAGGAACTGTAGCTGAGTTTAAAGCACTGATTTGCTTTCTTGAAGCAGGCATAAATGTGTTTCAGCCAGCTATGGAAAACACTGGAACTGATTTGGTTATTGATTTTAATGATGCTCTCTATAGAGTCCAAGTTAAGAGTTCCAGATGTAAGACCAAATATAATAATTACCAAGTAAATTTGAAAACATTTGGTGGAAATCGTTCCGGACAAACTATCAAAAAGATAGATTCTAAGGTAGATTTTGTTTTTATTTGCATTCCAGAAGGAATGTATTTAATTCCAAAGAAAATGTTTTTAAATAAAAGTACGATTAACTGTGGTTCCTTCCTTGATGAATATAAAGTATCAAATGATATTTGCAGCCTTATACAGAAATGTGTAAGTGAAAACTCTTCAAATTCGGTGGAACCCTTGTGAGAGGCAATACCGAGCGAAGCCCGTATGGGAACGTGTAGAGACTTGACGGAGAGTACCTAAGTCCTTAATAGGATATGGTAAAGGTAAAGTCCAGACCACAACAGAGAAATCTCTGGCTATGGCGACATAGTGTGGTAAGAAATCTGTTGCTGAAAGCTTCGGTGGTTCGAATCCGCCCCTCCCCATCAATATATTCCTCGGATAAAGTTGGTTCCTGCCAATAAATGCGGGAGTAGTTTAGTGGTAAAACATCAGCCTTCCAAGCTGAATAGCGCGGGTTCAAGTCCCGTCTCCCGCTTCATTTTTTATCTGGAAATATTGTGATGGATTTTTCCGATATTAGTGCATAATACTAAAGTTATTATCTCAGATATTATTGTGGTGTGACGAAATGCTTGAACGTCACACGTCTTAAATGTATGCCCACGTGGCGTAGTCGGTAGCGCATCTCCTTGGTAAGGAGAGGGTCGCCGGTTCGAATCCGGCCGTGGGCTCTGATAAACAATTGATAAGGTATAATCAGGAGGATGTTTAAAAATGGGAAGAGAAAAATTTGTGCGAGATAAACCGCACGTGAACATTGGTACTATTGGACACGTTGACCACGGTAAAACCACTCTTACGGCTGCTATTACGTTGCTCTTGTCCAAAAAAGGTTATTGTGACTTTATCCCTTACGACCAAATTGATAAGGCACCCGAAGAGAAAGAACGTGGCTTGACAATCCAGGTGGCACACATAGAATACGGGACTGAAAATCGCCATTACGCTCACGTTGATTGTCCGGGACACCGCGACTACATCAAGAATATGATTACCGGCGCTGCTCAGATGGATGGTGCTATTTTGGTCGTCTCCGCCGCCGATGGTCCAATGCCGCAAACCAAGGAACATGTCCTTCTCGCAAGACAGGTAAATGTCCCCAGCATAGTCGTATTTCTTAACAAGGCTGACTTGGTGGATGACCCGGAATTGATAGAGTTGGTGGAATTGGAAGTACGTGAATTGCTCACCGAATACGAATTCCCCGGAGATGATATTCCCGTCATAGTCGGCTCTGCCGTTGATGCGCTTGAAAGTGGCGACCCGGATTCTGAAGCAGCCAAGCCTATCTTCGAACTTATGGACGCCATAGACGAGTATATTCCTACCCCCGTCCGCGATGTAGATAGACCATTTTTGATGCCGATAGAAGATGTCTTCTCCATTACTGGACGTGGTACGGTGGCTACTGGCCGAGTTGAGCGCGGCAAAATTAAAACGGGCGAATCTGTTGAGATAGTTGGCATAAAAGAAACCAGAAGCACTGTCGCCACAGGCGTTGAGATGTTCAGAAAACTGTTGGACGATGGACAAGCCGGCGATAATATCGGTGTGCTTCTACGCGGTATGGAAAGGAAAGAGATTCAACGCGGTATGGTAGTAGCTGCGCCAGGTAGTATTACCCCTCATACCAAGTTTGAGGCTGAAATTTACGTTCTGTCCCTTGATGAAGGTGGCAGGAATCACCCTTTCCTTAGCGGTTATCGTCCTCAGTTCTACTTCCGAACGACTGACGTTACCGGGATTATTGACCTTCCAGAAGATTATGAGATGGTAATGCCCGGCGATAACGCTACTATTATAGTGGAATTGATTACCCCGATAGCATTGGAAGAAGAATTACGCTTTGCAATCCGTGAAGGTGGACGTACTATAGGAGCAGGAGTTGTTTCAAAAATCCTTGAATAGTTGATATGGCAAGAGAGAAAAGAGACATTGTTGTCCTCGCTTGCGATGAATGCAAACAGAGGAACTATACTACCACAAAAAACAAGCGCAAACATCCAGATAAGTACGAGTTAAAAAAATATTGCAGATTCTGTCGCAAACACACCTTGCACAAGGAAAGATAAACGGGTAAGTATACTTGCCTTAGAACATTGCCTGAATTTCGAAACGAAATTCAGGCAATTCCGTGCAGGTCAGTAGTTCTAACGGCTAGAACGCCGGACTCCAAATCCGGATGATGGGGGTTCGAATCCCTCCTGACCTGCCACATTAATAATTTGTCATAGGGTAAACGGGCGTGTTAGGTATGTTTTGTCTTCGTTCTCCTGCAAATTTCATGATGTTAGAATCTCACGCATATTCGGAGTTTGTGATATTTATCTTCTGATATTTATCTTCCAACAACTATCTCCTACTTCTAATAATATAGGTTGATAATCATATCAGCATTTTTCAAAGTATGTTTTGGAAACAAGTAGACTATGCTCGCCTTTCTTCCTTTCTCTTCAACTGCCTTTAACTTTCTTGAATAAAAGTATCCTTCCTTTTGTCAAGGGGCCTTAGAACTTGACTAAAGGGGTGGGTAAATGCGGTTCCTTGTAAATTGGTCGGGGCTAAATCCCGTTTCAATTGATTTGTATTTCAAACCCACGATAGTGTAGCGGTAGTCCTTGACTACCAGAGTAGGAGTCATAAATGGCAAGAAGTACCAGAAGAACTACTGAGAAAAGGAACATTTTTAGACGGATAAAAAAATATATCGTTGACGTAAAAGAAGAGTGGGGTAGGGTATCCAAACCCACGAAGGAAGAGGTATGGAAATTTAACATAGTCATAATTGTTTCAACTGCAATATTGGCTCTTTACCTCGGATTTAACGATACGATGCTGGGGCGTTTGCGCGAGATATTTTTAGCTTCAAGTTTTGCTTCTTCCACGAGTTACTTGCTGATAGCTGTATACGCAATCGTTGTGGGATATTTGCTTTGGATTTATAATCGCTCTGAGTCACCGCATATATCGTCTATAACCCCCAAAAATGGCAAAGTAGGAGCATCAATAACAATCAAGGGGCATCGCTTTGGCGACAAGCCAACTATCAAATTTGGGACAATTAGAGCCAGACAGATACTTCAATCAACCGAATCTTCCATCGAAGTACGCATACCACAGCGTGTGCCGGCCGGTAAGGTTGAAGTTGTTGTTGAAACCCGAGGAGGCTTCAGCAACAAGAAGTCCTTTACCGTGGCTTGAAGGTAATCTCCATTGTGTTAGTAAGCGCTAAAGCGACGTCACAAAAATTATGCCCGGGTTTTGGTACGTCATACACACATATTCTGGACATGAAAATAAGGTCAAAGCTAACCTTGAACAGCGTATTCAAGCTATGGGAATGAGCGAGCAGATTCTTCAAGTTCTCATTCCAACTCATAAAGTTGCTAAGATAAAAAATGGAAAAAAGAGAACATATTTTGAAACCTTCTTCCCTGGCTATATTTTAGTTCAAACAGCGGTGCAATTGCGCCCCGCAAACCCAAGCGATGAAGACCAAAAAATCTGGTATACAATAAGAAACACGCCCGGAGTTATGGGATTTGTAGGTTCCGGTTCGAATCCTATCCCACTTGACGAGAAAGAGGTGCAGAATATTCTTCAGGTATCCGAAGGAAAGGAAGAGGAAGGGGAAGCACCTGTAGTAACATTTGCAGTGGGTGATAAAGTAAAAGTCATGGATGGGCATTTCTCGGGATTTCCGGGTGAAGTCAACGAAATTGACCAGGGAAATCAAAAGCTCGTAGTGATGATATCGATATTTGGTAGAGCGAATCCTGTAGAGCTAAATTTTGTCCAGGTTGAAAAGCTCTAATGGTTCGTTTCATAAATCCGTATAGGGTTTGACGGTAGGTGGACGGACAGGATAGCAGCGACTCTCCGTTATGTAGTGTCGTCCTTCTGTCTCGACATTGGGAGAGAAAAATATGGCAAAGAAAATAGCTGGCATTGTGAAACTTCAACTTCCCGCAGGGCAGGCAACACCAAATCCACCTGTCGGGCCTAGTTTAGCGCAGTACATGATAAATATTCCAGAATTTGTTAAATCTTTCAACGCGCAAACGCAAGACCAAACTGGAATTGTCTTATCCGCCGTGGTTACCTGTTACACCGATAGGTCATTTGAATTCGAGGTTAAGTCTCCGCCGGCAACAGCGTTAATTAAGCAAGCGGCGAGCATTGAAAAAGGTTCTGGAGAACCAAACCGCACTAAGGTTGGTTCAATCACACAGGAACATCTAAAAGAGATAGCACAAACCAAATTACCAGATTTGAATACCGACAGCCTCGAAGCTGCTATGAAAATAGTGGCAGGAACCGCCAGGAGTATGGGTATCACAGTGGAAAGTTAATTCGTTTGTAGCTCAGTATAACGCATACTGTACTGAGGACGGAATTCAGGTGTGTTATCTATCCTTTGATAATTCGTCGGTTCACTAAACAATGTGTGGTAATATAGGAGGAAACATGGGAATACGTGGAAAAAGATATAAACAACTAACAAAATTAGTGGATAAAACGAACTTTTACAGTTTGGATGAGGCTGTTGAACTGGTAAAACAAACAGCTAACACAAAATTCGATGAAACAGTTGATTTAGCTACTATGTTGGGGCTGGACCCAAGGCAAGCCGACCAAAATATTAGAGGTACTGTTTCCCTGCCGTATGGCGTGGGAAAGTCTGTGAAAGTTCTTGTATTCGCCGAAACTGAGGAACACGTCAGGGAAGCAGAGGAAGCAGGCGCTGATACAATAGGTGCAGAAGATATAGCAGAGCAGATAAAAAACGGCTGGACGGATTTTGATGTGGCGATAGCCACCCCGGATATGATGAAGGTTGTAGCTCCGCTGGGAAAATTCCTGAGACACCTCACACCGAGCGCGAGAACAGGGACAGTAACGACCGAAGTTGGGAAAACAGTACAGGAGGTCAAAGCCGGGAAAATAGAATATCGTTTCAGAGCTAAAGCGGGCCCCATCATCCAGGTTCCAATTGGTAAAACTTCTTTTGAATCGGAACAGATAAAACAGAACACCTCCGTGTTTATGGACGCTATCATCAAGGCAAAACCCGCTTCAGCGAAGGGGAGATATTTGAGAAGTGTTACGATGTCCGCCACGATGGGCCCAGGCGTGAAACTGGATACACAACAATTTTCATAAAAATAAAGGAACCAGTCGAAGACAGTGGGTGCCGGAGCTTAATAGGCAAAAATGTCTGCCTGCCGAGACTGAGGTATCAGAGAGGGTAATCTTACGTGAAATTCTTGGGAAGATTACTTTTACTATGTCAACCTCCTATTTCGACTGGAGGTTTTTTTTTGCCTGTATGCAAATTAATGAGAAATTGCATCACTCTTTGCGTAAAGTAGTATGTGGTGGAGCTTGGGAAAGATAATTACCCAACCGCTCCCTGGAAAGGATGGGATGGTATGCCCAGACCGGACAATATCGAAAAAGTAAACGAAATAAAGGAAAAATTAGCTGTTGCTGAAGCAGTTGTTTTAACGGATTATCAGGGGTTGAACGTCGCTGAAATCAACGAATTGCGCAGGCGATTCAGGGATGCGAATGTTGAATATAAAGTCTACAAAAACACCTTGATGAGCATTGCCGTAAACGCTCTGAACATAGAGGGATTGGAAGAATATCTGGAAGGCCCTACGGCTGTTGCCATGAGCCAGGACGCAAAAGCCCCTGTGACGGTTATTAACAATTTTGTAAAGGAATTCGGCAAGCCGACGATAAAAAGTGGTTTATCAGGCACTAAAGTATTTGATGCCGATGGCGTCCAAGATTTTTTGAAACTGCCTTCTAAAGAGAAGTTGGCGGCTGAAACCATAGGTAAACTCAAATCTCCGCTTGCGTCTTTGGTAGGGACGTTGCACGGCATGTCACCTGTTGTGCCGTTGTTAAACGTTCTAAACCAGAT
>CAZRLY010000008.1:0-1862 GCA_964601015.1 uncultured bacterium | reverse complement strand
AAATATCGAAGTCGAAATTTGAAAAGGAGGTGAAATAACATGGCTACCGTTGAGGAACTCGTAGAAACCATAGGAAATATGAAGGTTGCAGAACTTGCTGAGTTAGTAAAAGCATTGGAAGAAAAATTCGGCGTTACTGCTGCTGCGCCGATGGTTCAACAGATGATGCCTACTGCTGTGCCCGGTGCTGCCCCGGCCGCTGGCGCGCCTGCTGAAGCTACGGAAGCGGCGGAGGAAGAAGCACCAGCCGAGGAGGAAGAACAAACCGAATTTAACGTCCTCTTGGACAGCTACGGCGACCAAAAGGTCAAGGTGATAAAAGAGGTTCGGTCAGTTACAGATTTGGGGCTGAAGGAAGCGAAGGAAGTAGTGGAGTCCGTGCCAGTAGTTGTAAAAGAGGGTGTGAACAAGGAAGAAGCCGACCAAATCAAGGAGAAGCTGGAAGCAGTTGGCGCAACTGTCCAGATTCAGTAAACGCTTATAGCAAAATTGAAAAGCCCACAGAATATGAGCAATATGAATTCTGTGGGCTTTTTGTTGCTTTTATTGGCGATTCATAAGCTACGGTGTCACAATAGCTTTCATGACATTGCCTTTTCGGGCTTTGACATCAGCGAGCCCCTGTACTAAATCTTCCAGTTTGAAAGTATGGCTGTGCAGGTTGCTTATGTCCACAAGCCCGGTTTCTATTGCTTTCAGTGCAATTGGCCAGGTGAGTGGAGCAAGCCATGAAAATTTGATGGTTTTGTCCCAGAAGATAGTTTGCAACGCTGGTATTCTTACGACGGCATCGTCGGCTGGAAGTCCGAAGAACACGATGCGAGCCCTGCGCCCGGTGATGTCAAAAGCCGATTCCATCGCCTCGACAGAGCCGGTTGGAGTGACAACAGCGTCGGCAAACTTTCCGTCGGTCAGTTCCTCTATTTTCGCTGTCAAATCGTCAATATAGTAGGGGGAGTTTTCATCTTTTGTATTGAAGATGTAATCCGCCCCACATTCCTTTCCTATCTCCAGACGATAATCGCGAGTGCCGACAAAGACAACTTTGCCCGCTCCGTCAGCTTTCGCCAACTGTAACATCATGACGCCGATTACGCCTGCGCCGATAACAACGCAGAAATCACCTATCT
The DNA here is from genome assembly GCA_964601015.1 of uncultured bacterium. Classification (GTDB taxonomy): domain Bacteria; phylum Poribacteria; class WGA-4E; order DTYX01; family CAZRLY01; genus CAZRLY01. Next base: position 732 of record CAZRLY010000008.1, on the reverse strand, counting down.
GGATGTCCATCTTCTGCACGGCATAGACAGCGTCAGCAAGCGGTTCTACCATAGCTCCGGCTATGTAGGAAACATTATCTGCTAACTTGTGCAGCCCGGTATAGTGGGAGACGCAGTATTCGGCGAAACCGCCGTTGTGCGAAACGCCGAGAACGTCCTTGCATTCGCACAGATTTACCTGTCCCTTTTTGCAGATTTCGCAGGCGTTGCAATACTGCACCGGGTCAATTGTGACGCGGTCACCTGGCTTGAACAATCCCAACCGTTCTGGAATTGCGCCAACCTCGACAACCTCGCCTGAGAACTCATGCCCTATTACGAGCGGGCCTTTCCCATCCGGCGTCTCTAAGGAGCTATCGCCGTAGTAGTATGCTATGTCGGAACCACAGATACCGCAGGCTTTGACCCGAACTAAAACCTGGTCAACTTCTACCTTAGGTATCGGAATCTCCTCTAATTTCATAACTTCCGGTTCGTAAAAGACTTGTGCCTTCATTGTTTTTGGCATTGTTTTTTCCTCCTATTATTGTATTTAGTTTGACGTAACGCTCCTTAATCCGCCTGAAATCTAATTTAGTAGTTCAACAAAAAATGCGATACAGGCTTTCATCAGAAAATACTGATGAAAAAATGTTCAAAATTGCGCCCAAACATTTCGTCCAGCAAGATCCTAACCTGTCTTTTTTCAGTGTCCATTATTTTTCTCAAAGCGGCTATCGAATTCATCCTGAT
>CAZRLY010000007.1:28550-47843 GCA_964601015.1 uncultured bacterium | reverse complement strand
CGAGACAGAGACATTTGTCTCTCACGAGGGTATACACCCATTCGAGACAGAGACAGATGAGCCGTCCCAAGCGCATCCACAGGTGAAAAAGATACTGGCGGCGATTAAGAACTGCCAGCAGGTAATTGAGGAAGGAACGCAACGAGTCGCGACCATTGTACAACGGATGAAAGCCTTCGCCCGGCTGGACGAATCGGAATTGCAGCTCGCCAGCGTCCACCAGTGCATTGAAGACACTTTGCATCTTCTACCACAGGGCTGGGAAGAACGTATCAGCCTCGTTCGTTCCTACGGTCAACTGCCAGAGATTGTCTGCTTTCCGGCCAGAGTCAACCAAGTTCTATACAACCTTCTTGTCAATGCAGTGGAATCGATTGAAGGCGAGGGTGAAATTCGGATTCAAACCCGAATGGAAGGGGATTTCGTCGTGATAGCAATTAACGACACCGGAGTTGGTATCCCTGCTAATGTCAAGGAGCACATCTTTGACCTCGGGTTCACGACAAAAAGCAGCGGTGTGGGTACCGGTTTAGGACTGGCAATTTGCTACCAAATCATGCAGGAACATAACGGTCAGATTGAGGTGGAATCCGAAGTCGGTAAGGGCAGCACGTTTACCATGGTTCTGCCGCTGAATCTGAAAAATCCAATTACATAGACGAGTTTTGCAGTTAGCTCGTAGAACGTGCGGTTTCCTTGCTCGTTGAAACGGCGGACGAAGCGAGAAAACAAGCTGGCAGCCCGTAGCGAAGCGGAGGGGCGAAGCGGCTTTTCATGTTCTACTTCTCCCGTAAGCGCAAAACTCGTATTACATAGGCAACCTGAATCTTGTAACCGATGGCTTTTTTTTAATGTGAGGTCAACTTTTCACAGGAGGACAGATTGCTTTTGTCATTCACTCTACTGTTGGTGAGAAAGGACAAACACGGTAGAACACTGAATTAATTCAGCGGGTTCGCTCGACAGCAACTGTGCTCCATAAGTGCATTCATGAAAGGAGATACTAATGAAATATATCCTTGATGCTTCTATTATCACGCTTCCTTCAGTGATTGTAACAGAGAAGGAGCGTGGGAGTTGGTTTAAAGACGCAAAATATGGTGTGTTCGTTCATTTTCTCGGCGGTGGGCCTCACTGGAATAAGAAGGTCAATTCGTTTGATGTGAATACATTTGCCGCTCAAATGGAACAAGCAAGAGCCGGTTATGTCATGTTTACACTGGGGCAGAATAGCGGGTACTATTGCTCTCCGAATGCCACGTATAACAAATATACCGGTTATGAAGCCGGCGATAGATGTTCAACCCGAGATATTCCGATGGAACTTGCCGACGCTTTGCTCAACAAAAAAATCAAGCTGATGCTTTATTTGCCATCACGAGCACCGCAAAGTGATGAGCATGCGATGACGCGTCTCGAAGACGTTCACCAACAACAACCCGCTCCACAAAAATTCACCCGAAAATGGTCGGAGGTTATTTTTGAATGGTCAATGCGATACGGCACAAAAGTCTCCGGATGGTGGTTCGATGGTTCCTATAACACGATAGGATGGGATGATTTGTCGAAGCCGTACAATTGGAAGACGTGGGCAAAGGCATGCCGCGCTGGAAATCCGGATAGCATTCTGGCATTCAACCCGGGAACGGACATCGCAAAAGCATTCAAAAGCCTGACAAAGCAGCAAGATTATACTGCCGGAGAGCAGAACAGTTTTAGTCTGACACCCCAGGAGAAGCCTGCTACAGATGGACTTCAATGGCATCTCCTGTCTCATTTAGGAACACATTGGGCAAAAGCTGATGGGCCCAAGAACACTGATAAGTGGATGATAGACTATATTCAAACCGTCAATGAGCAAGGGGGAGTAGTAACCATGGATGTAAATGTTGCTGATGACGGGACGGTTTATACTCCTCATCTTGAGCAGCTTAAGTCGATTGCCAAAGCTATCCGATGAGGCCCGACGACTCCGTCTTACGGCGACTTGACTGAATAAGGTTTGGGATGGGTTATGAGACGAATAGAGATAGTATACCTTCCATAAGGTAGGCGCTCCCAATAGTTCCAAACAGCACTAGCAAGCCAATCGTCGTTAAAGCTAAAAATAATCTTTAGGGCAAGGTGTAATGTAGAGCGAAATGGTCTTTCGCTCATCCATCCGTCGTCGAAATGCCATTGTCCCAAGTTTTGCTCGCAATTCCGCTTATATAAGTTTTCGTCGCAACACCTTACTAGCGACGGAAACAAAAGCGAGCGAAACAAATCGTCCTGCAAATTCTCATACTAATTTACACCAAACGTTTGAGCCGCGAGGATGAAAGCTGAATGCATCAAAAAGATATTGTCAAAATCAGTGTTCTTGTGTTATGATGTTGTCGTTCAAAAAGGTAGTGGTTTGGGAACGACTGCAAACCATCAGAAAATAACGAAAGATAATGTTTGCTTGGAAAAATTCTCAAAATGCGCTAAAATAATACTGAAAATAACAGCGGAAATTGGTGTAGGAGGAATTATGTTAGTTGAAAGACCACAGGTTAGAGTAACTGAAATTGGTGAGTACATCCGACACCACTCTTGTGAACGGCGATTTAAGTTGGAGTTCAATAACCGAGAAGCATCAAGAGAGGTGCCCTTTGCAATTCGTTTCTTTAATCCGATAGACCCTGTGCTACAAGAAGCAGGCAGAATGAGAGAGGACGAATGGGAAAGAACTCTTCAAGACGCTGAACTTAGTGACCTCACCCAATATAACGAAAGACTTGCTGCTGATGATAGATCTACATCCTGGGATGCTTTCGTAGACCGAGTCCAAAATTTATCTCCTGGGCAATCTGCTTATGGACGTGAAATTCACATTGAGGCAGATTTGGGAGCCTTTCGAGTTGCTGGACAGATTGATTTTGCGCTCATTCTTTGGGAAGAGGGTCAGCCAAAGCTACGGATAGTTGAATGCAAAGCCAGTCGTCGAGACCGCACATACCACCGTATACAGGTAACCCTATATCGAATGATAGTGAGGAGACTTATACAGGAAACTCAGGTCACTATTGGCAATACAATACTTGCCTCAGAGAATATTGAATGTGCTGTGGCTAGAATCGATGAAAGTACCAATGAAATTCAAGCTATCCTTGAGTTAGAGCCCCTTGGTAATCTGGAGCGGGAAGAAAATGATATTATCCGCTTGCTTTCTGACAACGGACCGCTTATACGCATTATTCAGTCTGATTTGGCTGATTTGGATTATCAACTCAATATGAAGTGTGATGGTTGCGTTTTCAATGTCCACTGTTTCCCTGAAAGTGGAATTGGGCACCGTCTTGAACTTCTCAGTATCGAGCCATCATTAATTCGAGTTCTGCGAAATGCAGGTATATGCACTATTGATGACCTTGCTAATCTTGACCTAACAGGAGCACAGGCAAGTCAAATACGAGAAGACCCAACCTTTACGGCCAGTCTGGATGTACTATGCCAGAAAGCAAGAGCAAGAAGAAGAACACTGCCAGGAGGAGATGCAGATCCTGACTCCTATGAGGTTGAAGCATTCCCCCGTCGTGTGCAAGGACAACTACCTGAGCACGAAATGAATGGACACCATCTTATCCGGGTGTATCTCTCTGTTGATTATGATTACGTAGAGAATAGATTAGTTGCTCTTTCGGCCCATGTGACCAAAAGTAGTAATCAAATTCACACAGGTTTCATCCAAACAGAAGATGGAAGGTGGCAACCCAATCCCGAGGTCGAAGAAATAATACAGGAAATAGGACGTGATGAAAATAACCGACCTATTTATGAAAAGGGGTCGCTAAATGGCCAGACAGTCATTTGTCCAATAAGTTCTTTATGGTCAGGACGATACGATGAGGATACAGGGGCGGAAAGAAATCTAATCCAAGATTTCTTCCACAGGCTTGTCGATGCTATTGCTGAAGTATCTGAAGTAGAAGAGGTGCCAATTCACTTCTACGTTTGGTCACGTACGGAGATAACCCGTCTGGTTGAAGCCTGTTCACGTGTTGATTCAAGACTTCTCAGTCATCTTAGGGAATTACTCGGGTGTCGTGAAAGTTTGGATCAGCTAATCTATTCTTGTCTTCAAAATGAGGTTAATCAACGATATGCCCTGGGATGGACAGGCAAGGGTTTAGTTGTCGTCACGTCGCTTAGGTGGTTTGGGCGTACTTATCATTGGCGGCGTCTTGTGGCTGGCAGCAAAGTGGATCTTGATAATGTTTTTACACAAGACATTTTCGATTTCAAGACTGACCTGGATCTTAGGGCAGATGGAAGTTGGGCACACAATGAATCCGAGTGCGTAACACGACACAAATTTGAAATACGAAGTCGATTCTTTGATTCTCTAACAGTACCTTATTGGCGTGCTTATTGGCGAGAAGGCTTGCCGGATCCAGATGAGCCTGGCATCGACCCAAGAGTTAGGGAAGCAATCAGACGTTATCAGGCATCAGCAAGACCACGCTATTTAAGCGCATACCTTGAAGCCCGTGTTCATGCATTACGCTGGATTGAAGAGAGAATACGGTTTAAAAATCAAGACATTGTAAAACCACTGATGAATATATCCGAATTACCAGATTTTAATCTTGGTGTCGAGAACACCGCACAAGCTGCCATCGATTTCCTACGCCTTGACCAACACGTCAAAGTGACTGACTGGATTGTAAACCACTTAGTTCCACCTGCTGACAGGGTGCCATTGGGCCGTACAATTCCTGTGAGGGATGTGGTATTACAGAGTAGTAATGTGGTTACAGCAATGATTGATGTAGAGGGGTATGATATTGACCTTGATTCGCTCAACGTTAGGTCTGACATAACTGAAGGGTCATTTGTAAGACTTAATCCTTGCTTCGATAACTCACATAGAGGCCAAACATTTAGACAACTTATCCGTGGTGGCATGAAGTGCATTGTCAACAGCATAAACTGGGACACTGGGCAAATTACACTTGATGTAATCTTCAATCCGCACTCCACAAGATATACTTTGCAAAGTCAGACAGGCGCTCTTCCTTTTGCTCGTGCAACAATCGATGAGAACGTTTCTGATTTTGTTGCAGGAAGGGTTGAAGAAAGACTCAGTTCCAACCAAGGTACTCATGTGTATGAATGGTTTGACCCAGAAAATCCTCAAATACCTGAACAGAGTGTGATTAGCGAGCAAGATCAAAACTTGTATCGTCGATTATTAAATAGGATTAGATTACCAAGTGGTTATGGACTCGCACCAGATCAAGTTAATGCTGCTCTTGATGGACTTAACGCACAAATACAACTACTGCAAGGACCACCAGGAACGGGGAAGACGATGACTACGGCAGTTGCTTTACTATTACGAATTCTCGCGCGGTGCAGGAAAGGTGATATTATTTTGGTTGCAGCAAATACTCACACTGCCCTTGATAATTTACTTCAACGAATCGCTGAAATAATGGATAATTTTCAAGCGAATGCTAGAATATTAGGTCTTTCTATGCCTCCGATTAGTTTAACCAAGGTTCACTCGTCACAAATTGACACCATCTCAGAGGGGCGTATATTGAATTTCAGTTCAAATCGATGCATCAGTGTCGTTAATCAAGAAAGACGAAACGCTGTGCTTGTCGTTGGTGGTACAACTGGTGCGTTGCTGAAAATGGCGGACAAATTACTAAGCAGTCGACCATTTACCAGAGATTATCCAAATGGCCTCCAGACACCAATGTTAATAATAGATGAGGCAAGTATGATAGTGTTTCCTCATTTCCTCTCACTGGCTACGTTTTTGACACCAAACGGCGAAATCATGCTCGCTGGAGACCATCGACAACTCGCACCCATTGTGGCTCATGATTGGGAGCGTGAAGATCGACCTCCAGTTATCCTTTACCAGCCATTCGTTAGTGCTTACCAAGCAATCCAGAACATTGCTCAAAATTATCCAGCCATCTCTGAACGCGCTATTATTCGTTCCGCCTTAGCATTTACCTTTCGCCTCCCGCCCGTTATTCTTGAACTAATTGCACGTTTGTACCGTATGGATAACATCGATCTCGAGGGATTGCCTCGTGAGTCTGAAGCAATCTTGGAAGAAGAAGGTGGTTCTTGGGAACAGGTATGGCAAGGTGAAACGGGTTTATATCTTGTTCTTCATGATGAACGACATTCACGGCGGAATAATGAAATTGAGGCTCAGATAATTGAACAGGTTATTGAGGCCAGTGGAGAACTGGAAAGTGGATCTATCGCTATAGTGACGCCATATCGCGCTCAAAGGACCTTGTTACAGACTAGGTTAGTTGATTATCAAGTTGATATGATAGATACAGTAGAACGCTTGCAGGGCGGTGAGCGTCCGACTGTTATAGTATCGGCAACAGTAAGTGACCCCTCTGCTATCAGTACAAATGTTGATTTTATTCTTAACCTCAATCGTTCGAATGTAGCATTCTCTCGTGCTCAAGACAGGTTGATTGTTGTGTGTTCCGAAGAACTGATGAACCATATTCCAGCAGAGGTCGATCAATACGACTCCGCTATGCTCTGGAAATCTATGAGGAATTTGTGTTCTCTCCTAATCGCTACTATAGAGATTGACGGCCATACAGTACGTATTTTTACATTTAGACCACCAGTAAACGAATCTGCTTAACAGGACGAAGGACTCTTACAGCTATGAAATTTGTTGATTTGTTTGCCGGGCTGGGCGGTTTCCATCTGGCATTAAAACATCTCGGCCATGTTTGCGTGTTTGCATGTGAGATTGATGAAGTTTTGAAAAAACTCTATGAGAAGAACTTTAATCTCACGCCGGCAAAAGATATTTGTGATGTCAAAGTAACTGACATACCCAGCCATGATATCTTATGTGCTGGGTTTCCATGTCAGCCATTCTCGAAAGCAGGCAGCCAAAAAGGGTTTGCCTGCCCAAAATGGGGTAATTCGTTTGATTACATTCTGCGGATACTTAATTACCACACACCACATTACCTAATATTAGAAAATGTCCCCAATCTTGAAAAGCATGACAACGGACGCACTTGGTTAAAAATGAAAACAGATCTTCAAAACGCCGGCTATAATGTACGGGCCAAATGCTTGTCTCCACACCAATTTGGCATTCCCCAAATTCGCAAGCGTATGTTTATCGTTGGCAGCCGAACAGAACTATCAGATAACTCTCTACCCAGCCCTCCTCCTGAAGCATATCCATCCATTAGTTCTGTGCTTGATAAGAATCCCCCACACGCCAAACAACTATCCGAGAAGGTTCAAAAATGCTTAGAGGTTTGGCAGGAATTTCTTAATCGTTTTCCCAAAGATATACAACTACCATCATTTCCGATTTGGTCTATGGAGTTTGGTGCTACCTACCCATTTGAGCAGACAACTCCGTATGCATTAGGAATAGATAAACTTCGTAATTATAGGGGGAACCATGGGCAACCTCTAAAAGATTTGGCAGAAGACGAAGTAATGCAAGCCCTGCCCTCCTATGCCAGAAGGAAACAGGATCGGTTTCCCAAATGGAAGATTAAGTTTATTCAACAGAACCGAGAGTTTTATCAAACCCATAAAAGTTGTATTGATGGGTGGATGCCCAAAATTTTAGAATTTCCTCCTAGTCTTCAAAAGTTTGAATGGAATTGTAAAGGAGAAGAACGCAATATCTGGAACTTCGTCATTCAGTTCAGAGCTTCCGGTGTACGCGTCAAAAAACCAACAACTGCTCCATCTTTGGTCGCCATGACAACCACTCAAGTGCCAATTATCGGTTGGGAAAAGCGATATATGACTCCAAGAGAGTGTGCTAGATTACAAAGTATGCGTGAACTTAATTATCTCCTAGATAGTCCTACAAAAACGTTCAAAGCTCTGGGTAATGCAGTGAATGTGGATATTGTCGAAATGATTGCTAAAGTTCTTATCCCAAGTAGTTAAGTTGTACCTTAATGCCCTCAAAAGTTGGAAAATTCACAACTTATAGTATTTCATAAGTTGAATCAACAAAGTTGTAGGGGCTGTGTGGAGGGAAGAATCCTCGTCCTTTGGGGACAAATACGATTATTCGCCTACCCACCCTTTGGCAAGTTTGCTTCAATAGTGTCATATAACCTCTACATGAAGCCTGGATGACTGATAAATAAGCTAAATCGGAAGTGTTACAAAAGGCTGTGTGAAAGCAGAGGATCCCTGATGCCATTGGGTGTCTTTGCTATCTCACGTATTGTTTCAAAAAGAGATGATTCAACAAAAATCACGCGGTTTCATTCCTCAAATCTCGGATAAAGCCGTAAGCCGAAGGCGTCGGGCTTCATCCGCCCTCCGCTTCGCTACGGGTAAGGGAGGTGAGCGGATAGTCCAAGTTTTACTTTTGAACGAAGAGTGAACGAGGGGGATTGAATTTTCGTCCAATCCCCTATGACAACATAGGAGGCATTTAAAAGTGGAAGGACAATCCGAGCAAGAACGAAACAACCTTGAACCCTTTTTTTCAGACCATTTTGCAGCCGGGGTTATTCCTCCGTTTTCGTTTACATACGGAGGCAAATCGTCATCCGAGTTTCTCAAAGATTGGCAGTTTAGCCAGGAAGCGAAGCGGCTATCTGATAAAAAAACAGAACATATTCTCACCTATACCGCCCCTTCTACGGATATTGTGGTGCGCTGTGAATGCACTGTCTTTTCCGACTTCCCTGCAATAGAGTGGGTGATAAAGTTTCAAAACGGAGGCAATGAGGATACACTAATACTTGAAGATGTGCAGGCACTCGATATCCAAATGTCGGCACCCCATCGCAATCCGATTCTGCATTACGCCAAAGGAGCCCTCTGCTGTATAGATGACTTCGCTCCGGTCGAGAATACGCTTGAACCGAAAGCCAACGTTCATCTTCAACCGGGCGGTGGGCGTTCATCCAGTGAGGTGACGCCCTTCTTTAACCTTGACTTGGGTTCGGAGGGCATTGTCTTGGGAATCGGTTGGACTGGCGAGTGGGCGGCCACTTTCAGCCGCGACGAAGAACATCATCTGCGACTACAAGCGGGTATGGCATTAACCCATCTGAAACTCCATCCCGGAGAGGAGATCCGGACTCCGCGCATTTTACTGTTGTTCTGGCAGGGACAGCGCATCAAGGGTAACAACATGCTTCGACAGTTCATCCTTGCTCACCACCGGCCAAAACCGAATGGCAAGCCGCTCACGTTGCCCGTTATTCTCGGCAGTTGGGGAGGTACGGCCGCCGAAGAACACCTGAAAAATATCCAGCGGGTTATCGAAAATGACCTGCCAATCGAATGCTATTGGATAGATGCTGAATGGTTTGGACAAGGCACATGGTGGAACCAGCCTGGAAACTGGCAGGTTAAAAATGACCTTTATCCCCAAGGACTCAAACCTATCAGTGATATGCTCCACCAATCGGGACGCCAATTCCTGCTTTGGGTTGAGCCTCAACGGGTTTGCCAGAATACTCCATGGTATAATAGATTCAAAGAACGCGCTAACTGGCTATTAGAACTGGGAAACGGTGAAGACTCCTACAAACAATGGAAAACTGGCGGTTGGCCTATGCCTCACGATGACCCGAGGTGGATAATCTGCGAAAGTCGGCGCAGCCAGATGAACGAGGGCGAATTGCTCTTCAATCTCGGCAACCCCTCTTCCCGACGTTTTTTAACTGATTTTATTTGTGAGAAGATTGAAGAATTCGGTCTGGATTGGTATCGCGAAGATGCGAATATCGCCCCGCTTGAATATTGGCGACACGCAGACAAGCCTGACCGACAGGGCATCACAGAAATCCGTTATGTAGAAGGGCTTTATGCCTTTTGGGATGAACTGCTTCAGCGCTATCCCCATTTGATGATTGATAACTGCGCCAGCGGAGGCAGACGTATTGACCTTGAGTCAATCAGCCGCAGCACCGCCTTGCACCGCACTGATTGGGCTGTCGATAGTATCCACGCGCAATGCCACAGCTATGGGCTGTTCTACTGGACGCCGCTGCACATGGCTGCTCGCGGTGCCATCCTGAAAAAAGGTAACGAATACGAAATTCGCAGTGTGATGACAGCCGGACTGATGACCAAACTGTGGGAGGAGAATGATGGTGAGATGGCTCAGGAGGCTAAAAGGTTACTCGAACAGTATTTGAGCATCCAACAGTTTTATTACGGCGACTACTATCCTCTGACATCATACAGCCAGGATGACAACGTTTGGATGGCATGGCAGTTTAATCTCCCCGAAGATGGCGAGGGCATGGTACAAGCTTTCCGGCGTGAAAAGAACACAGACGCATCCGCTCAATTCAACCTGAAAGGCCTGGAGCCTGATGCTCATTACACTGTCAAGGATATCGACGTATCCAGTTCGAAGGAGATGACCGGCCGTGAACTGATGGAAAACGGCTTGGTCATTAACATCCCTGAACAGCCTGGTGCGGTGATAATCACGTATGCATTATCCTAATTTGCGATGGATAAAACTAATTTGACAATGTTAAATTAGAAACAGATGCTCTCACCGACATTGAGCAGGGGTCAACAGCATATTTTTCATTAACCCCAGATCCAGATAGAACGTGGGTTGAAAATCTGTGACGGCTGAATGGTGGGGATAAAAATGACGGACTTGATAGCGCCACCAATTCGGTCATTTTCATCGATCCCCCTGTAGAAAGGATTCGGGGAGATAAATCAGTTTTCCGTTGTGCATGGTTGCTCAATGTCGGCTCTCAAGGGTATTTACGAGTTTTGGGATGTCACCGTTTTGGAGTGCAATGACTCGGTCATTGGCAGCAACGATTGAATCGTTGGAGTCCAAAATGGAAATCTAACATTGTCGAGCTAACGGAGATTCAAAATGAACGCAAGAGAACGCTTTTTAAGGACTATGCACTTTCAGGATGTAGATAGGGTTCCAAACAGATGGATGGGAGCGTGGCAAGCCACTTTTGAACGCTGGCGAAGGGAAGGGATGACTGATGCTGATTTAGCAGGCCTTCTCAATCTTGACCTTGCGCCAGGAGTACCTATCAATCTTCGCATGATGCCATCTTTTGAGGGACGGTTAGTCGAAGAAACGGAGGAATATCGAATCATCATCGACTCAGAGGGAGTCAAGAAGAAGGAATTTAAGGGAAACCGCAGCTTTGCTGTGGATTACAGAGAACCCTACATGCCACAGTTTCTTTCCTTTCCAGTAAAGAATCGGCAAGATTTTCTTCAGATGAAAAAACGCTATGATGCGAAGGCTAAAAGATACCCGGAAAATTGGGAAGAACTCAAAAAAAGCTGGGAAAACAGGGATTATCCACTTGGAATTTACGAAGTGTGCTCTCTCTTCGGTGGAATAAGGCGATGGATGGGCTTGGAACAAACTCTGTATGCTTTTTACGATAACCCCAAATTAATCCATGAGATGATGGAGTTCCTCACAAATTTCTCTTTGCAAGTCATCGAAAAAGCCGTGAAGGAAGTGGATTTAGATTTTGCCACCTTCTGGGAAGATATGGCTTATAATACCGCGTCGCTTATATCTCCGGAGCATTTCTGCGAATTCATGGTTCCGAATTACAAAAAGATTACAGGATTACTCAGAAAGTATGGAATAGATATTATCGACGTGGATTGCGACGGCTACGTTGGGGAACTCATTCCGCTATGGCTTGAGTCTGGAATCAATTGTGTACATCCTATGGAAGCGGCGGCGGGAAATGATATACTTGCATACAGAAAGGAATACGGCAAGGATTTATTGATGATGGGAGGGATTGATAAGAGGGTTTTGGCTCAAGACAAGAAAGCTATAGAAAATGAGCTAACCAAAAAGTTGCCTCCATTACTGGAGCAAGGAGGATATATTCCCACGATTGACCATCTCGTCCCTCCCGATGTGCCATATGAAAATTACGTCTATTATGAAGAACTAAAGCAAAGGCTCTGCGAAGGAAAATCTATCTACGGAAAACATAGAGAAGGCGGTTATCGGTAACGAAGTCATTCGTTTTCGCCTTCCGCCTTCCGTTCACCCCACATCGTGGCGAGCTTAGAAGCGGGCTTTACCGCAAGCCCCGGGGGAGTTTCCATTAACTTTTTAAGTTCCCCTTCGGACAAAGCCCTATTGTAAAGGGCGACTTCATCTATTACGCCTGTGAACCTGGCGGCAGCTTCCTTCCCGAAGCTTCCAGCCCCAATGCTCATTCCTTCTTTGTCTACAAATATTTTATCCTTCGTAGAAAGCTTGCCCACTTCCTCGCCGTTGATGTAAATTTTCATCTCTGAGCCATCATACGTGCCAGCGACATGCTGCCATTTGTCTTTACCATATTCGATGGTACCTCCGTCAAGCCTGCTCATTGCACCATCCGTCCCATCGCTGGAAATGAAAAAAGTCATTCCATCGCCATCTAACAGCCCGATGAAGTAACATCTGCCATCACCAGCGTGATAATTCCATTTAGAGATTAGATAGTACAGCCAACATTGCGCCGCAGGTTTATCTGGGTTAATCCAACAGGCCATTGTGACTGCTTCTGTGGCATCCATCGTCTCGTTAGGTTGTATCAGGACAAATTGGGTTTGTCCATCAAGCTTCAAGCCTTGTTCAAACCTACCTACCGTCCTCTTTGCTCCGGCTTGAATGTCACCATCATTGCCATTACCTGATGTATCTATTACCTTCTCTCCTGTGCCTTCATCAAAGGTTAGATATAATATCAAACCTTCCTCAAGGTTAGCTCTACCAATGCTTCCAAATAACATTATCAAGCCGATTATTGTAAAGGCTAAAAATGATTTTTTCATGATATACCTCCTGGTATATATATGTAGGTCGAAATTCAGATTTCGACAGAGAGAGGTGTCGATTTATGAAAATCAACCTACGGGGTTTCATATCGAAACCTCCTTGTCAAGGATCGATGATTATCATCTTTCCAATACGGTCAGATTCGTACATGGCTTCGATGAAGCGGATTGTATTAACATTGTCGTAACCGCTGCTTAACGGTTCTTGCCCACTTTGCGCGCACTCGACAAAGTGGAGAAGTTCATCTATAGACGGGTTGCCGGTAGGCAAACCTGCGTTATCTTTGATTTCCAGCGGTTTGTAGCCGCCTTCTCGCTTTGTAGTGCTAATCTGAACGCCGTCACGCATGAATATCGTACCCTCCTCTCCGTAAAGCCAAAGTGGCCCGGCATCCACCGGCGAAAAGGCGGAGTAGCTTGTGAACATCTGTCCGATGACGCCGTTTTCAAACTGAAATTGCGCCATGCCCCAGTTCTCTGCATTGTTAAGAAATTCCGGATGACCACACAAACAGTAGGCATGAACACTCTTTGGCTCGCCAAGCAAATAACGCAGGAAGTCAAGGTTGTGTACCATCAGCCAGAATGTTTGAACCCCAAAAATACATCGTAAACTGAGGCACGGGTATAAAGACTTTCGATATAAGAGAAAAAACATTTCGCAGATGTTGTAGGTCAAACTTTGTCGTCCACCCGACAGCGAATCCATAGTCAGGCGGTGGTTTCAATTGGAAAAAGGACGTTACCACCCCAAGTGCAATCAGCGAGAATCCAATGCCGATTTGCAACTTGTTAGTTTCTCGCCTCTTCTCCGTTGAGAAAATATACTCAACAAACAGAGCAAGCCCTACCGATATTGCTACAATGAGCGCGTGAACGCTGGTATGAGCAAGCAAAAAAAGGACGAAGCCCACCAGTGGGAACCTCTTGAAACGTTCGGGAAAAAGTACGCAAAATAGGAACAGCAGCAGAATACCTAAGGCATAATTTCTGGTTATAATAGCATACTCATAAAAAGAAAAATAGCCAAACGCAAATAGCGTTTTCTGCAGCTTCGTAAATGGAGAAAATCTTACAAACAGATAAACGGTTGCGGCGGCGATTATTAAATGGAGCATCTGCATTGCGATAGGATGTGGAAAAACATGCCTAATCACAAAAACACATAAGTGCCACAAACCAGGATGTCCGTCATACCTCAGATGCCGAAGGATGTTGATGGCAGATGAGTGGTCCCTGGCAATAAGCCACACGTTCACTTCGTCTCTCCACATTTCATGGCGCAAGGCTAAAATAATGCCGAAGAGCGTGAATATTGTCGAAAGTATGATAGCATATCCCAAATCCGAACGAAAGGATTTTTTTATATATCCAACAAGTTTGCTAATACGCATCTTACTCCTTCCATGAATTATTGTCTTGATTTCATTATTTTGATTATGCTATAATTTCAGAAGCAATTTTCACATTTTATCATATTTTGAAGATTGAGTTCAATAGAAATAGAAGGGAAAATTTCTGAATATTGTTACTCTACGGAATTTTTCGGTACGCGATATGATTAAACAGACGGATGCACAAGCACTCGGGAACAAGGGCGAACAGTGGTTTCCTGCACAGCTTCCCAAGTATTGGCTTTTTCAGAAGCCCACTTACGATCTTGGTGTTGACGGTGTTGTTGTTATCACAGAACAAAATCAGTTCAACGGACTTGAGTTTCGAGTTCAGATTAAGTCGAGTAGTGAGTGGAAACTGAGAGACAACACAATTACTCTCAGCGGCATCAAGAGGACGACTGCTCGGTACTGGGCGGCGGGATCATCACCAACGCTTTTGGTATTCTATGACGAGCATGCGAATCAAGGCTTCTATGCATGGGCTCTCAATGCACTTCCAGAGATATCCGATCTTCTTTTCGGAGAGTCCGAGACCATAACGATTAAAGCAAAATCACCTTCAGTGATTGATTCCGAATGCTGGAACAAGATTCGTAGTGACCTAGCTTCAGGCGTCGAACTCTTAGGCGAAGCCATCAAGACGGGTCGAGTTGCGAATATTGTTTTCCCTCAGATACGAGATATTGCCCGATGCTTACAGTTGTTGCATCTAGTACAGCGGGGCGTAAGTTCTTGACCCCCCTTCCATACTTTTAGCTAACGGATTTTGGGCTAACGGATAAAAAACCCCTTTTTTTTTTCAATCCGTTAGCAATTAATCCGTTAGCCAAATAATAGGGTCAATGATTTCCGCCCACGTGTACTAGCTGAATTTACTACTGAACCCGATGAAATCAATCAACAGTTGTTGTTTAGACTCAGTGAGGCGATTGCGCATAGGGACATCGTGCGAGCAACGCTCAAAATTCTAGATGAGCTGGATCCAGATTGTCTTTTCGCCCGCCAACTGTATAGCACAATAGAATCCTACAAGAGTAGAGTTTCAGAATTCTATCTTGGATTCAACGATTTGC
Source organism: uncultured bacterium (assembly GCA_964601015.1). Lineage (GTDB taxonomy): Bacteria > Poribacteria > WGA-4E > DTYX01 > CAZRLY01 > CAZRLY01. The sequence continues at coordinate 32,548 of CAZRLY010000007.1, read as the reverse complement.
TGCAAAAGCCTGATGAAAATATAGCGGTCCGGGAAAACCCAGAAAAGAACAAAGAGCTAAGACCTGAGATGATTCATAGAGTAACAGAACTGTTGGTATCCCTTGCAAACTTGGGCAATATTGACTCATCTTAGACGTTAGGACACACTTAATCGCTGGCTTGTCGGTGGAGAAACTCCATGTCAGAGCGTACCTGTGTTGCAATCCTGAATGAAGTTAAGATTCTCATGGTTCGGCAAACGCATCAAAGGAGGATTTTTTGGACCTTCCCAGTTGGTCGCATTGAGCCTGATGAAACACCGTATCAAGCCGCCCTCCGTGAGATCAAGGAAGAGTTAGGGCTTGAGGTTGAGTCGTTAAGGATGCTTTGCCAACATCCTCGAATTACATCCAGCGGAACGCATTTCTGACGGACATTAAGAACGAAATAAGCAGACACCCTGATTCACAATAACTGCGGAGGTTCAAAGCATGAATCGGACCTATACTGCCATTATCCAGCAACGAGGGGATTGGTGGATTGGCTGGATTGAAGAAATCCCTGGCGTCAACTGTCAAGAAAAAACAAGAGAAGAACTTCTTGATACCCTTAGAACCACGCTTCTGGAAGCCTTAGAATTCAATCGGCAAGAGGCGATTCGCGTGGCTGAAGGTGGGTATCAAGAAGTAACAATCCAACTATGAAACGGCGAGGATTACGCCATGATTGAATACAAAGGTTATATCGGGGTTGTCGAGTTTGACCCCGAAATTGACTCTTTTCACGGGACAGTAATCAACACAAACGACGTTATCACGTTCTACGGTTCATCGGTAGCGGAACTTCGGGAAGAAATGCACAAATCAGTTGAGGAATACCTTGAGTTTTGCCGAGAACAAGGGAGAAAGCCAGAAAAGCCCTTCTCAGGCAAGTTGGTGATTCAAGCAAGTCCCGAACTGCACCGTCGTGTTGCTTTGGAGGCTGCTCTCCGTCATGTAAGCATGGATACCTACATACAGGAAGTATTGGAAAGGGCGATGCGGTAGAATAAACGTTAGTTTAATTCACACCAAGCGTTTAAGATCCTAGAAGGGCAATTGATCAACAGCAGAAATACAAAAAATCGTTACAAGGCAGATAGAATGAAATTCACCCAGTATTTTCTCCACATGCGTCAAAGAATTGACCGTGCCAGAATAAAAATGGAGTGGATTAAAGAGACCATCAAGAATCCCATCTATACAGAAGTTCAGACGGACGGAAGGATTAGGAAGTGGAAAAAAATCGAAGAAGAGGATAAATTTCTAAGAGTGATTTTACTTCCAGATGGAGAAACCGTTCATAATGCGTTCTTCGACAGGAGGTTTAAAGAAAAAAGATGAAAGTCAAGTATTTTCCTGATACAGATACAGCATTGGTTGAATTCTCAGGTTACGAAGTTGCTGAAACAAGAGAGATTAGCGAGAATATCTACATCGACTTAGATGCTTTCGGCAATCTAGTCGCAATGACCATCGAACACGCACGTCAACACGCAAGTCTTCCTAATCTGTCCTATGAGCAAATAGAAGAAATGCCTAACAAGCCGTTGCGGTTGACGGCAGCAACTTAGGGTTTTTCAAGCGTCAATCCATAAACAACGGTCTTCGGTTTGTCGCATGCTTTCCAAAAATTGCCGCCGCAACTGAACTTTGGTCGTCTGTTTAGATTCCATTTTGCTTTTCTAATACTTTGTCTTCAATTTACCCCATGAGACAGCGAGTCTCGACTTGGGGCTAACAGCTTCTATGCTGCCGGTATACAATTCTTGCACCTCTCCCTCTGGGATGGCTTGATTATATATGGCCACTTCGTCAATGATGCCATGAAACCAGCGTCCTGCATTACTGTAGTAATGTCCGATGACAACCCCTTCATCTACATTGGCGTCAATGTTACCACCAAGTTTTTTGGGCGCATCTAATTCGCCGTTGACATAGATGTTCGAGTTGTCACTATCATAAGTGCCCGCCAAATGCACCCAATCAGTGGTCTCTTCAGTTTGGGATATATTCCAACTCCAGGCACCGCCAATATACACGGCAAACTCATACAGACTTTTTCCATCAAGAGTTGATGTCTGGAGCAGATAGGGGCCATAAGTAGACTTTTTGGCATTGATTATGCCTCTGTAAGGCGGGTTAAGCGGCAAATGGTCAATTTTCACCCATGCCGCTAAGGTAATTCCCTCCGTTATGTTGAAATCATCATTATACGGAATTTCAACATAGGCGTCGGTTCCATTGAAACTCAACGCCTTTCCAAATCTGCCGTCCACCCATTCCGCATTATGAATCACCCCATCATTACCGAGTCCGGAGGAGTCCTTGGCTACATTTCCGGTTCCGTCGTCAAATGAGAGGTAAGCGATTAAGCCATCTTGGGCGGTTGACCCACTGAAAACCACAAAAAACATCAGTAAGCTTGCTACTAAATTCCTTAGCATGAATTTTACCCTCCTTCATATTCTACAACAATCATTGAATGCAACCCGACGGCAGGAACTTTCACTTTTACGCAGCCGTTGACCTTTTCACTCACAACGCTTAAGGTGAAGCCTTCTCTTCAACTTTGTGACACAGGAATTTCCCTAAACCGCCTTTCGTAATGCGGAATTGGCAAAAACTTTCCCCTTGATTTTCGCAAGGTTATGAGGAAGAAAAACTGGTTTCTCTGCAATCGAAATTTGCAAACCCGGGTAATGGTCACGATGTTTTCACTCTTTACCGGAATTGAGCGAGAGCTAATCTCAATGCACACAAAAGAAGACTTAGCCGTTGCTACTCCCCAACCAAAGCGAAAGTCACTCCGATATACACTCGGTCAAGGTCTTCGTGATCTCTGTCTTGAAAAAAATGACGATAATCAATGCGAATACTGGTAAGGAGATAGGGATCAAATTGAATAACACGAGGATATATCCGGACACCTAAGCCGGAGTTTAACGCAAAGTCACCTTCAAGCTTCCCAGCTCCGACTATAAAATATGGCATAAGGAAGAACACATCTCTCTCGCCTAGGAAGGAAGAAAGGAGAGGCCAGCCAATGTTAAAGTTTATATTGAAATTCAAATTTACCTTATCAGTAACAATGACCCATGCCTCTCCAGCCACCATGCTACTGCGACTAATCTGCCTAAATGCCAATGGAATGGCTACGCCAGCAGTAAACCCTGTTGTTCCGCTAAACGTCATCCCTCCGAATCCTGTAACGTCAAGAAAGGCTAATGCATTACGAGGAAATAGTAATAATATCAACACGATGATAACAAGTCGCAAACGACACCCTTTCATCCGTTCATCCTCCTTGTGGCAGTTATATTAGGTTTGGCAAGTATATGATGGCAGAAGGCGAGGTGAAGGCAACCGAATTTTTGCCAATTCCCTTTCCACAAGGGAAATTCCTGTGACAACCATTCCGCCTTCTAAGGTATGGACAAACACAACTGCCCCGGTTATTTGGATGGCTTCAATGTTTTGTTCGGTTTTTATGTATGCCCATAACTACGCGCTGCTTCAATGAGAGCGTGTACGTTTTCTGGGGGCGTATTCGCAGGGAGAGCGCATCCCGGCCCAACAATCAAACGCCCTGTGGGTGATATAACCTCAATCGCTTCCCTTGTCGCGTCGAAAACCTCCTCGGGCGTTCCAAAAGGCAATACTCTCTTAATATCCACCATCCCAAGCACCGCGCTGCGTTTTTCCTCTTCAAGCACCTTGCGGACATTCTCAAGGGGAGTGCCCGGGTCAAGTTCAAGGCAATCCGCACCGGATGAAATCATGTCATGTAGAATAGTGGTTTCGTCTTCGCAGATATGAAGAAAAGTCTTGAAATCAGGACGCTGCACGGCATGAACCCATTTTTTCTCATAAGGGAGTTCCCAATCTCGATACATCTGTGGGCTGATGAGTGCTGTTCCAACTCCGCCAATGGACGTTCCATGGGCCCCTGCCCGCCTCTGCGCCAATGCGTAAACAAT
>CAZRLY010000007.1:18099-28450 GCA_964601015.1 uncultured bacterium | reverse complement strand
ATTCAACAGGTTGTCCAACACTCGTTCTTTTACATGCGGGGGTTGTCCTTCAGAATAATGAATCTTACACCCAATGGCTTCGGCTATCGCAGCAACACCGTTTTCCATCTGCAAACAATCGTGCCCAAAATCCTTAAAAACGGCAAGTTGAGCTTCGGCGAGCGCTTCGCCTGACTTTAGTCCTTCTTTAAGGTCAACCCCTATATAGTTGGCTGCAAAGAGGAAATTATGAAGCGCTACCGGAATATCTTTAGTTGCCCTTCCTGAAAGCGCATCCAGTGTCCTCTCCAATCCATTTTTCCCCATAGGTGTCCTCCAATTCAGTGCTTAAAAACTGAGTTCTATCCTTTGTCCTGAACGACTTGATTTCCTCATTGCATCAATAATGATGGCTACTCTGTATCCGTCCTCAAAGGTAGCAATGTATGGACTCATCTCTTTATCATTGGCGATAGCGTCAAGGAAGTGAAATTTATCAATGATATGACAATGTTCCCAACCAATATTATGCCCCTGCGGCCACCATTCACGGACATAAGGATGTTCGCTCTCTGTCACTGAAATCTCCGTGAAACCCAGGAGCGAATTATCTCCTAAGTCCTCAATGCACGCAAAGAGACTATTGGGATGTTCTAAATCCCATTTTAGCGAGCCTTTTGACCCATTTATCTCCCAGGAGAGAAAGTTCTTCCTACCTGTAGCCACCGCTGATGATTCCATCACACCAATGGCACCATTGTCAAATTCTAAGACTGCCGCTGTCCCCTCATCGGCCACCACATCTTCACAACCGATGGTTGGGATAGCTCTCTCCTTATGAAAGGTGCGAACCAACGCAGAGACGCTCTTTATCTCACCAAGCAGAAAGCGGCATTGGTCAATCGCGTGGCTGCCGATTCCCTGAAGAACCCCCGAATGCGACCGCGCCGCATACCAAACCTCATCTGGCGGCAGTTTTGGGTCATGACCGGCCATCTGCAAATAATTCACCCTCATGTGATAAATCTTGCCGAGCTTCCCGTCAGCGATTAAGTCCTTCGCAAATCGGACTGCTGGAATGAACCTGTAATTGAAAACACACATCGCCCTGCCTGAAGCTAAAGAAGCTTCGTCCCTCATTCTCTTGGCGTCTTCGAGGGATAGGGCCATCGGTTTCTCGCAAATGACGTTCTTGCCATTTTTTAAAGCGGCGATGGAAGGTTCAGGATGCACATTGTCAGGTCCGCAATTATCAAAGATGTCTATTCTATCATCATTGACAAGTTCGTTCCAGTCAGTACAATATTCCTCATAACCATATCTTGCCGCCTCACGTTTCACATTCTCTTCATTCCTTCCGCAGAGGACTAACAATCGAGACATCATGTTAGCGGCTGGATAAATGTATGGTATTTTTTTATAGGCATTGGTATGACATTTTCCCATGAAACCATACCCCAACATACCGATGCGAACCTCTTTTCTGCCGTCAGCCTGCACTTTTTTTATAGACATATATCTACTCCTTCCTCAGTTCAGAAACCAAGTTTTTGGGAAAAACTTGGTTTCTATAAGATATCGGACAGCTTTCCCTTTGCCCAGCGAATTGAACGTTTAAGATGTTCATATTCCAATTCCCAAGACTCTCTTCCATCGGGTAAATCAGCGGGATGAGTTTCTGGTATATTTTTCTCCCATGATTTCTTCAGGTACCAGGATAGCCCATCACCCGGTGGAGCGGGATGTTTTTCCCAAAACTCCTCATCAAGGATATTAAGTTTAAACGGAGCAAATTGAGAATGAATTTCGATGTTAAAGTTTATATTTGGGTTGTGTTCTGTTAGAATTTGAGCAATGGAGACAATATCTATATCTCCTTCACCCAAAGACGAATTTTCTAAAGCTAATCCTTTTTCAGTCCTGCTAATCCTATAATTCTTGTAATGGGTAGTCAGGGCATGAGGTGCCATGATTTTGGCAAGTCTGATTGGGGCATCAAGGTCAAAAGCCAAATTAGCGCAGTCTACAGTGAGACCAAAAGCTGGGCTATTAACCCTCGACAATATAGAAGCTAATTCGCGCACGGTGAAATCCGCATGATTCTCCATAGCAATTTTGATACCCATATCTTCCGCAACCTTGCACGCTTCTTTGAGAATAGAAACAGCCTCGTCAGCGAGAAGGTTCATATCGTAGCCCTCATCTCTGGTGAAAAGGTTTCCCCCAACACACCTCATAATAGGAGAGCCGAGTCTCTTTGCTATTTCCAGATGGTAAATGGCAATTTTTGCATCCGAGACATGCACATCGTAACCGGCGTCGGCCAGTAAATCCCGGCCCTCCTCTGACATCGGATGCCAATGAAATATAGAACCCATCCCAAATTCTATATATAAGCCTTTATCCTCCGCAGTCCCTTTGATTCTATCAAGTTCGCTATCTCCAAACGATTGAAATGGAGACAGCTCAAAAAGAACTCCTCCTAATCCTAAGTCGCTCGCGAGGTTAAGTACCTCGACAGGCTCTAGTCCAGAATTGCGTGTTGTATATGAATCTAAACCAAGCTTCATTGAAAACTCCTTTTATTGTTATATTCATCCATTCGTATTTTCCGTTTAGGTAATTTTCAGCCCAAACGCCTTGAACTCAAGTTCAGGCTGAAAGCTAAAGTCCACTCAAAGTGGACTAAAACTTAGTCCCAGTCGTCTTTGAGACGACTTGAGCTTTTAGCCTCGAATTGATTCGAAGGCTTTCCCTTTCAACAATTCAACAGGTCACCTTCCAACCTCACGCCGTATTTTTCCGAAAGAGTTTGTGCCAACAGGCGTGCATTTTCAATCGGCGTTCCCTGCGGACACGGTAAGAGCATGACCACTTTGGAGGTGTCGGTGCCGTCCAGTATGCCGATGAGGTGCGAGAGTACCTCATCCAAACCGCCATAGCGTACCACCCCCGGGTCAGGCGTAACCATTGGGGTTACTCTTCCCTGCCACATTTGCTCCGCTAAAGAGAGGGACATATCTCCGGTTGGCGGCACTGCCAGCCAATCAAGCGCGTCCTGCTCAGATGAAGCATATAGGTCAACAAATCCTCGAATCTCCCCACAGGTATGGTTCACAAGAATTTTGTCATACCGGTGGCAGATATCGGCGTATCGCTTTAGATTGGGCTGGCTATATTTAATAAAAATATCCCGGGATAACAGGCTGGTAGTTGCATCGTCCCAAAATACAATTACCTCCGCCGGCGTCGTTTGACATATAAGTTCGTATTGCTCGCAGTAACGCTCCGTAACGATGGAAAGCAGATTCTCCACTTTTTCAGGAAAATCGTACAAGGTAAAAATAAACCCCTGAATTCCAGCCCAGCTTCGCACGGCATCCATGATAGCTGAAGCGGGAGCATTTACATAAAGGATGCCGTCGTCGCCGATAAGCTCAAGGTAACGCTGACATTCGGCGATGGCCGATTCATCTATCTCGTAACGGTGCTGTTTGAACACCCACGCCAATGTATCGTAATCCTCGGGACTCTTGAGCAGCACCTCCCTTCCAAGCTCCAGCATCGGCGCGCCGGGCGCTGCTGGCGCGTCTGAGTGAAGGATACCAACGGGCGTTTGGCAAATTCTTCCACCAGCCGGGTCAACGCGCCAGAAATCTCCGGTTGCAATCTCGCGGATTCCATTTGGCGCTAACCGGAATAGTACGTCGAGACCAAGACGGCGCTGGAATTGAAGCGAGTGTTCTATCTCAAAACACCGTCCTACATCGAATACGCTTTTTGGTAAAGAACCTGGGTAGTTCATGTTGTCAATAACAAATGCGGCTGGCATATAATCATGTGGCTCTTTGCGCAACGTTCTCAGAAAATTCTGTCTTCTCGAAAGCATCACGAAACCTCCTAACAGAACGGATTTCCGTTCTGAATGCTGCTATTTTATCACAAGTTTAAAGAGATGTCAAACTCAGGAGTTAAGCAAATGGGACTAAAGTTGAATGGCTCCCACGCAAGGCTCCCTCCGCTGCCCAATTTGTAAAAGAAACGCGGCTGCTTGTTTCAATCTTCAATCTCTCTGTCATCTCACCAGTTTTGTTTGTCCGTGGGCAGTTCCATCCTCTCGGAGTCCATCCCTGCTTGGGATAACGTATTGCGCAAACCATTCATCCATCATAGCCTTGAGTTCCTTGATACGTTCCTGTTGGTCAGGTTCATCTACGAGGTTGTTGCGCTCGCCCGGGTCTTCGACCAGATTGTACAGTTCATGTGGACCGGTGGAATGCCTGTAGACATACTTCCATTCCTTAGTCCGAACCATGCGCACGGGCCCATATTCGTCATAGATTACAACGCTTTCGTGTCCCTCTATCGGTTCGCCCTTTAAGGCGGGGAGGAAACTCTTGCCGGGCAGATTGCAGTCTTCGGGAACCGGCAGTCCCAGATAATCCAGCAATGTGGGCATGAAGTCATACGCGCTGACCAACGCGTTTTCAACGCAATTTTCGGGGATAGTTCCCGGGTGGCTGAATACGGCTGGCACCTTAACCGAATTTTCGTACATATTGCGAGGCTCTGTGCCGTTGCCCTTGCCCCAGAAGCCGTGATGTCCGCACGAAAAACCGTTGTCACTCACGAATACGACCAACGTATTTTCCCGTAGTCCCAACTCTTCCAGTCTGTCAAGGATGCGGCCAACATTGTTATCCATTGCGGTGACAGCCGCGAAATACCCCTTCAGCATTTCCCTGTTTCCGAGGCAGTTGGTCGTTAATCCACCTGCCCACGGGTGTTGTGGCTCCTGCGGACAGGATTCAAATGGACAGTCATCATACGAATCCACAATGTCCTGCGGGTGTCCTGTCCACGGACTGTGAGGGGCGGTGTAGTGGACGCTGAGGTAGAATGGATATGCTCCTTCTGCGTAGCGATTAAGCAGCCTCAGTGCCTCGTCGGTGATGACATCCGTCACGTAACCGGGCTCATTGACAAGTTGCCCGTTGCGTACCATCGGCGCATTGTTGTAGGGCCCTCCACCCCTCTGATGGACGAACCAATCGGTGAAGCCATGCTGCGGAATCTGACTGTCACCGAGATGCCATTTCCCGCTAAACCCGCAAGTCCAGCCGTGCCGTGCCATGATGTCGGTATAGCACACTTCCCCTTCCAAATATCGAATAGCCTCGGGACCAACATTGCCATCTCGAATCCAGTCGTGGACACCGTGCTGGGATGAGATTCGACCGGTTAACAAGGTTGCGCGGCTGGGTGAACAAACGGGCGTTGCCACGAAGAAGTTCTCAAATCGAGTGCCTGTGGCTGCTAACCTGTCTATATTCGGGGTGCGGATTTCTGGATTTCCATAGCACCCGGCAGCCCAAACGCCTTGGTCATCGGTAAGTATGAATATGACATTGGTATTCTTCATAATTATATCTCCCTTGTATAACTTGACTTTGGTAAATCGGATGTAGCAAAGGAAAGCCCTTTGTAGCGACAACCCGATGTGGTTGTCAAGCGGCTACCACACTCGGAGCTTTGCTTCGAGGCGAAGCGGCTTTTCAGGGTAGCCCCTACAGTTGAATTTGTTTTTAAGTTATCAGTTTATCTATACTGCGTGCAAATGTCAAGTGAAAAGAAGTTATAATATTACAGAAAGCGTAGCGTATCGAAACCTCCATACGCATCAACTTAGGTAATTTTCAATATTAAACTTTATGAAATGACTTTATAATTAGCCACGGATTAACACAGATTGAACCTGGACGCAAAGGGCGCAAAGAAGCAAAGGGCGCAAAGGAAAATGCCCTTTTGCCTTTTTTTTCTCAGCGTTCTTTGCTCCTCTGCGTTCTCTGCGTCCCCAAAAAAAGCGAAACTTTATTGTTGAAAGCTACCTAAGCCTATGAATCAATTCAAAGGCTAAAAGCTGTAGCGGCGGACTCTGTCCCGCCACTCAAAGACGACTAAACCAGCGTATTAGTCCACTTTAAGTGGACTTTCGCTTTCAGCCTGAACTTGAGTTCAAGGCATTTGTCACGCACGAATTGCACGAAAAATCTGTTAAGTTGATGCGCATGCGTAGCGTATCGAAACCTCGTTTTCTCGTTTTCTTTTTTTTCACCTTGACGCGCTGTTGTTTGGTATAGTAAAATTGAATCTCATCTATGTACTATCATTCACTGAAAAACAGATTAAAAAAATACTTAGTTGGCATAGAATTCAAACCAGCCGTTGTGCTCATCGGTTCGGCGTTCCTGCTGACGGTGCATCGCTACTACTCCAAAAGAGCTTTTTTCAAAAAGACTTTTGGGCAATATTTTCAGCATTCTCCTCACGCACCGATATATTCTTATTACTACTGGTTTTTAGCCAGTTCAATCACGCTCATGCTGCTTCCGATTGTATTGATAAGATTCGGCATTCGAGAGAAGGTTAAAGATTACGGTTTTCGGATTAGCAAAGCAAAATTGGGATGGGGGTTTGTAGCGGTTGGATTTTTGGTGATGTTGCCGATAGTGTTGATAGCATCGCGCTTGACGCCCTTTCAAAATAAATATCCGCTCTGCAAGTTAGTCGTTGCCAACTGGTCAATGTTTATTCCATATCAATTAGCTTATGGTATTTACATGCTATCGTGGGAATTTTTCTTCAGAGGATACATGCTGTTTGGACTGGAAGAGCGGTTCGGCAAATACAGCATTTTGATTCAGATGATTCCCTTCACAATCCTGCATTATGGCAAGCCTTTTGCAGAATCGTTAAGCGCCATCCTTGCAGGAATTCTTTTAGGCGTCATAGCCCTGGAAACTCGTTCGTTTATCTACGGCGCATTGTTACATTGGCTGGTGGCGGTGAGTATGGACGTATCTGTTATATTGCTAAAGAGGTAAAGGTAGTACCCGCTCCGGACGCATTGCTACCCGACGTTAAGTTTGCAGTAATGCTCATTGAACAAATAAGATAATTTTTTCACAGTATGCAAAATTCTGATAGATGTAATTCTTTCATTGACGTGCCGCGTTACATGTGTTAAATTTATATGAGAGAGTTTTCATATCTAAAACCCTGGGATGTTTCACTACCTAAGGCGGGCGGTTTCGGGACGCGAAAATAACTCCTTAACCTTTTTATCTTTCCGTCTTCCGAATGGTTGCCCGTCGCAGAACATTAAAGCAGGTGAGCAGGTGGGCAGATGAGCGGGTGAGCAGCCACACAATAGGAAAGAGGTGGTTTGGGGGTGGCAATTGACGATTGAAAAAACAAAGCAGACAGGCTTTGCCTTCTGCCAATCTTCAATCTTCAATTCCTTTGGCTTGTCTCCCCCAAAATAGAGATGAAAAAAATAAAAACTTTATTAGCTACAGATGTTCCGTCGCAACAATTTACCAGCGAGGAATTTCTTGAATCTCATGTGGACGCCGAAAAATACCACAAGTTGTTTGAAAACGCGCCTGATTCCGTTTTAATATTTGACCTTTTGGGAAAAATCAGGGATGTCAATAGTACTGCCTGTAACGTATTTGGTTACTCTGAAGAGGAATTTTTAAGCATGTCCATTTCGGATTTGGCATCGGAGGAACACGCTCCGCGCGCAATGGAATTGATATCCCAAATAGTCGAAACCGGGGCGCAAATCTATGAGGCTGCGTACAAGAGGAAAAACGGAACTTTGATTCCTGTAGAAATTAACGCTAATGTTATTGAACTTGCCGATGAAAAATTAATTCAAACCTTTGCGCGGGACATCACGCACCGGAAAAATCAGGAACAGGAAGTGGAGGAATATACTCTCCAGTTGGCAACGAAAGCCGCTGAATATGAAGCACAACTGCAAGTGTCTGACAGACTGGTAACAATTGGACGCCTAATAGCCCGCGTCGGACATGAATTAAAGAATCCACTCAGCATCATCAGAAACTCAGTTTATTACCTCAACCTGGTTTTGTCGGATATTGATGGGAAAGTAGCCAAACACCTCAAGCTCATAGAGGGTGAAGTTGCCGACTGTAATAAAATTATCGATGATGTGGTGTATTATTGGCGCAAGGGCAAGCTGAATCCCCAAGAATTGAATGTAAACGAGATACTCAAAAATATATTGCTCCGTATTTCGCTGCCTGATGAGATTGAGGTAGAACAGCAATTGGTTGCTGACTTACCGCTAATTCAGGCTGACGCAGGGAAATTGAGACAAGTTTTTCTGAACCTTGTGAATAATGCGATTCAAGTGATGCCGAAAGGTGGAAAGCTTACCTTAACGACAGAATGGAAAGATGACTATGTATGCGTGCATGTTGAGGATACCGGCATCGGAATCCCTGAAGAGAATATGGAAAAGATTTTTGAGCCGCAGTTTACTACAAAACCAAAAGGAATTGGACTTGGGCTGGCGGTAAGCAAGGCTTTGATAGAAGAACACGGCGGGAACATAGAAGTGGAAAGCGAAGTGGGAAAAGGGACGATTTTTACAGTAAAGTTACCTATCAAATCGTAAAATTCTTTTTGCAATGTTACCGAGGTGACAGGGATGTCAAAAAACGTTAATATCTTAGTGGTTGACGATAACGAAGGAATACGGGAAACTCTGTCGGATTTATTGGGCATTAAAGGACACCGCGTTATAGTGGCGAATAATGGTTTGGAGGCGATTTCAAAGGTACGAGAGACAAATTTTGATATAATCCTGATGGATTTTTTGATGCCTGAACTTGATGGTATTAAGGCCTGCGGCGAAATTAGAAAAATTAGTCCTGATACTATTGTTGTTTTAATGACTGCTTATCCTGACGATATTCAAGTAGAAGAGGTTGTGCAGGAGGGCATAGCAAAGGTGGTTGCGAAGCCGTTTTATCTTGAGGAAATAGATGAACTGCTTAAAGGGAAAAAAAGAATAAACGAAATTTTTATTCTCATCGTAGATGATAAAGTAGGTTCCTGTCAAACATTGGAATTGAGTTTGCAAGAGCGAGGGTACAATGTCCATACAGCAAACAGCGGTGAACAAGCCCTCGCTGTGATTCAAAAGAAACCTTATGATGTTGTGTTCGTTGATGTCGATATGTCACCGATGAACGGGTTGGAAACCTTCCTTGCTATCAAAAGGATTAATGCGTCCATAGCAGTGATAATGATGACGGGATATTTTGCTGTTCCTGAGATTGATAACCTTGCAAGGAAAGCGTTGAATCGCAACGCCTATGCCTATTTGCACAAGCCTTTTGATATTGAATCGGCCGTATCAATTGTAGAGGAGATTTGCGAACGTAGGTAGGGGTTAGTCAGTATGAATTGTCTTTAACCGACAGGACATCGGGGAGGCTGCATAAATGTGTCATGAAAAGCCCGTTAAAATTTTAGTGATTGATGATGACGAGGGTATATGTATAACCCTTTCTGACATCTTAGAAAAACATGGTTATTCGGTCACTTGTGCTGGGACGGCCCAAGAAGCGCTTGATTATATCAGAGATACTACTTATAATATTGCCTTAGTAGATTTAAGGCTCCCTGATATGGTAGGCACAGAAGTTTTGAAGAAGATGAAGTTAGTACAACCCGATATTGAAGGGGTTATTTTTACGGCTCACGCTTCACTGGAAAGCGCGTTGGAGGTAATGGGCGAAGCTGGGGCTTATATTCGGAAACCTGAATATGACTACATCTTCAAATCCAACGATATCCCTGAACTTCTTGCCGCAATTGATACTCGCATAGAGCGCCAAAAGGAACGCAGAGAAAAAGAGCAAGAATTAGAGCTTTATAAGCGTTTGTCCACTTTAGATAGTCTCACAGAGTCGATATATAACCACCGATATTTTGAGCAATCCCTTTCACAAGAAATTGATAGAGCATCCCGATATGACAATCCTGTATCCTTATTAATGATGGACATAGATAAATTTAAGGATTATAACGATACCTACGGACACCTCAGCGGGAACGACGCACTTATGGAAATCGCACGAATTTTAAATGAAACAAAACGCTCTATAGATATTGCCGCCCGATTCGGCGGGGAAGAATTTTCAATGATTTTACCACAAACGACAAAGGAAAACGCTTTCCATCTGGCAGAAAGAATCAGAAGCACAGTCGAAGCTACCCCAATCGCTACACGGGGTAACAAGGGCAAGGGTAGATTGACAATTAGTATAGGTATAGCTGAATTCCCTACTGACGCCGCTGATGAAGTTGAATTAAAGGAGAGAGCAGACGATGCTCTGTATGAAGCTAAACGCTCAGGAAGAAATCGAATCTGTATCTTCCGGAAGGGAAAACAGGAGGCGGAAGGAAAAAAAAAATATTGACAACCCAAAACTCGTGCAGGCTGTTGAAAGGAGACAATTGAATGTACTAGGAAATTGATCGCGCTAATGGC
>CAZRLY010000007.1:0-18089 GCA_964601015.1 uncultured bacterium | reverse complement strand
AAGGGGGAAACCAGGGGGATAGCCGATGTTTCCCCCAGATTAAATGTACCTGGAAATTGATGGTGCTTATGGCGAAGGCGGGGGGCAGATATTGCGTTCAGCTTTGGCCTTATCCGCCATTTTGCAGCAACCGATAAAAGTAAAGGACATCCGAGCCGGCCGCAGAAATCCCGGGCTGGCTGCTCAACATCTTACCGGCGTAAACGCCGTAGCAGACATCACAGAAGCGGAAGTTAAAGGCGCTGAAATCGGCTCACAAGAACTAACCTTCATTCCACATGCGTTAAAAGCTGGCGACTATGTATTTGATGTCGCTGCCAATCGGCCGAGCGCTGGGGCAATTTCACTTGTTTTCCAGGCGATTGCTCTCCCGCTGGCATTTGCCGACGCCACTTCTACCGTAACTTTGAGAGGGGGGACGCATGTTTCATGGAGCCCTACCATCCACTATATTCAAGAGATATTCCTGCCACACGCCGCTCTGTTCGGTTTTCAAGCGAAAATCTCTCTCAATAAATGGGGGTGGTACCCAAAGGGTGGAGGGGAGGCGGTTGTGGAAATACAACCCATAAGCAGGAACGAAGAAGATGAAAAACCAGTCCTACGGCACATACAATTGTTAGAGCGCGGAGAACTTCTGAAAATTCGTGGGATTTCAGCGTCCTCCAATCTCCCTCAACATGTAGCCCAACGCCAACGACAACAGTCCATGCGACGCCTCAGGGATGTGTCTGCGAAAATTACTATCGAATTGATGAACGCTCCCGCAATTGGACAGGGAACTTTAGTATTCCTGAAAGCAATTTTTGAAAACACCTCGGTAGGTTTTTCGTCCCTTGGCGAGAGGGGAAAGCGGGCTGAAAAAGTTGCTGATGAAGTTTGTCAGGAACTCAAAGGTTTTTTATCGACAAACGCCGCTATTGACCGATATCTTGCTGACCAGTTGATTCCGCTCATGGCTCTGTCAGAAAGCCCGGCTGCTTTCAGAACATCGAAGATTACAGCACACTTGACAACGAATATCTGGGTTGCCGAACAGTTCCTGCCTGTTAAATTTCAAGTTGACGGTGAAGAAGGTGAACCTGGAGAAGTATCAGTTTAACTTTCTCAAGGGGGAAGGGAAAATGGAAGTGCAAACGCAAGAAATTCATATTGCCTTGCCAGTGGGGCTTTACCAACGGGTGAAAAGTGCCGCATCGAACTCGCAATGGAAGATAGAAAAAATCATCTGTGAAGCACTCAATGCGTATCTTCCGCCTCTGCCGGAAGAAGATGAATCAATGCATGTAAAAATAGAAGCGGAAGAGAGCCTGGAAGAATTGGTAGATGCTACCGATGGACAATTGCAGGCGTTGTCGGAATCCACGATGCCTGAAGCTCAACAACAGCACTTGAGTCAATTATTACACAGAAACCAGGCGGGGACAATTTTAGCTGAAGAACGCCAGCAATTGGATGAATTGCTCGTAGCTTATCAACAAGGCACGCTGATGAAGGCAAAGGCCATCTATACCCTGACAAAACGGCAGGAATGTTCTAAGCAAAGGTCAAAGTGATGAAGCGAAGAAAAATACCATCCCGTCTTCGCCAGAAAGTCCGTGAGGATGCACAACATCGGTGCGGCTATTGCCTTGCACCGCAAAATTTAGTCTGGGCACCTTTAGAAATAGAACATATCATTCCTCAAGCAAAGGGAGGAAGTGATGATGAAGAAAATCTTTGGATGAGTTGTCCATTGTGCAATGGTTACAAAGGCGCTCAGATGCATGCGATTGACCCGGTTACGGGGAGACGCGCTCGCTTGTTCAACCCGCGCCGACAGAAATGGGCTGACCATTTCGTATTCAGCGATGACGGCGTCCGCATCATCGGACTTACTGTAACCGGACGCGTTACTGTTCTTGCGCTAAGACTGAATAACGAAATTAGTTTAACAGTACGCCGTCATTGGATTGAGTCTGGCTTTCGACCACCCTATTGGGTGAAGAATTGAAAAGGAACTTTATCCTTCTGCCTTGTTTTTGCATCCCGGTTTAACATTTCACGAACACCTTGTTCAATGCTCTTCATCTCACCCAAGAACTCGCCCGTAATCTCTTCGCCCGGCAGGAATATCGTTTGAGAATTGGGTATTCGTTTGTCAGGCACAGATGCTATCCCCTTCAATGGTTTGTAGTTGAAGCGAATCTCCGGTGCCAATTCACTGAGCAGGTAGTGCATGCAAGCCCAACCACCGTTGCTCAATTGATTATCCATGAAGGTGAATATCGCTACTTTCGCCGCAATTTGAAAGGCCTTCTCAATCTGTTCTTCGCTCCCGCCGTGTTTGACCAGAATGCGTAGCAGTTCCCCCGCGCCCCAGCCTACCTTGCACTTGGACGGCCAGAAATATGTATAAATTGGCATGGTATCTTCAAAATCAAGAAGGGTTAGCGCGCTGTCAAGATACGGTTGCGCCTGTTCCTTCGCATAACCCCAGCGTTCCAACATCGCCTCATAGAGTACCGCAAGATACGCCATTGCCGTGCCTACCTGCCAAAATTCCTGTTTCTCCGCCTTGTTATCAAGGATTTTCAAGATTCTTTCGCCCTCTTTCACATCAGTGACAAGCTGTCCATCAAGTTGTACTTGCGTATACATCAATCCATTATTCAAGATGTGTTCTTTATTCGCTTCAACGAATCTGCGCAACCAATCGCCCGCTTTGATAGCTAAATCCTGCATATCCAATGCTATCATCAGATGCCCAAAGAAACTTGTGTTCAATGCACCGATTATTTCTTGTTCTTCAATTTCATCGTCGCCGATGTAGTTGAAAACACCGCCGGAATCTTTGTGTTGGTATTGTAATATCCTGTCCAACACTAATTGATGTTTTATCAGCGGGTGTTCCATCCACGCGGCGACTTTGCCAAACGTAAGCGGGCGATAAACTCTCTGTTTGTCCTTGTATTCTGGCGGTTCTTCAGGGAAATAGAAATCGCCGTTCGGGCGCAGAGCATTTTCCAGCGTCCAATTGAGCATTTCCGCTATTATCCCCCGGTCGACTCCAGCCACATACATGCCCCAGGTTGCTTTGTGGATGTAATTCAGATTCCGCTCACGCATAATCGGACCGAACGGCGCTCGCTGCATAACCAAAAAATTCCCGCCCTGTTGCATGGAAACATTGATGGCACTTAGTAAATGTGTACTGTTATAAATTTTCATACATCACCATCCTCTACAAATTTTAGAGTGCGCAAAATTTGCTTTTGCTATGCCTTGAAGACATGTAAAATCATCAAAACTTTTGACAGAGAAAAAACTTTTTTCTTGACTTGTAGCCAATTGTAATGTAATATTTCGTTTAATTATAATATCTCATGCGTGGATTGTCAAGCGGAAAGCGCATCCCGGAAGATGAGGTGACATTTGCGATGCGTTCGGTGCCGAAGGCATGAAAATTAAAATTGACGACGAAATTTTCGAAATAGAATACCCCACCTTCATAGAATGGATGCAGACTGGCAAGATTACAGCGGACAGTCTGGTGTTCTCCAGACTTGTTACAGATGGGCAGTGGATTAGAGCCGGCGATATGAGAATTTTCAGGCTGTTTTCTCAGGATACCGATTTGCGTCGGGAGGGAACGGGGGCGGAGTCGGTACCGGTAGAAACTGTGGATTCCCGTTTTGCTCCTCCAAAAAGTCGTTTCTTTGCTTCGCTTCGCTCCGAGAGGGTGCTGGCACCGGAAGAGAGGCATTTTCTCTCTTTTCAGCGCGCACTGCCGCGTTTAACGCTGATTTTAATTGCGGTCAACGTATTCATTTTTATCCTTCAATCCATCGCCGGCGGTTCAAGTGACCGAGAAGTGTTGATAAAATTTGGCGCGTATTATCGCCCGTTCATATTCTCTCTCGGCGAATACTGGCGCATTTTGACCCATATTTTTCTGCATATCGGGCTGCCGCATCTTCTCATCAACATGGGAGTTTTGTTCATTGTTGGCATGGTTCTGGAGGGATTATACGGAAAAGAACGATTTTTTATCATCTACTTTATCGCAGGATTGATGGGTGGTATCGCCAGTTTGTTCCTTGTGCGAGAACAAATCGGTGGAGGCGCATCTGGTGCCATATTCGGGCTTATCGGTACGGTGATAGTCTTTGGAATCCGATACAAGGATAACATCCCAAAACGGTTCAAACGTGGCTTTGGCATACGGCTTCTGCCCTTTTTAGTAATTGATATAGTTTTGGGTTTTATCACACCAAATATCAACATACCCGCTCACATCGGCGGCTTGCTGGGCGGTGCCGCGACGGCTTTAATTTTAACCCCAAGGGTATTCCATCTCCCTGAAATCCAAAAAAGGGAAACTCGAAGAATTAAAATCACTACATACGCTATCATAGCCGTATTATCCTTTAGTATGGGAGCAGTCGCCCTTGGCATGTTTACCGGCGTTATCCCAAGATACGAGAAAATCATCGAACGCAATCCAAAAGATGAAAATACTTACAAAATTCTTGTCGAGTTATATACTAAAAACATCAGGAAAAATCCAGAAAACGCAGAATTATACTATGATAAACTTATCCACCTGTGTAAGAAGGCAATAGAACAGTTCCCAGATGATAGCTTCGATTGGTATGCCATTCTCTTCGCGCTATACGAGGAGAAAATCAAGCAGGAACCACAGGACGAAGAGGTAGCACACAAACTCACTGATGTATACAAAATTGCTATAAAGAAATATCCCAATTACGCTATGTGGTACAACAATTTAGCCTGGCTGTATGTGCAGCGCGATGTCAACCCAAAGGAAGCTATCTACCTTGCGCAAATAGCATTGAAACTCAATCCGGATGATGTTGCTATACTTGACACGCTGGCATGGGCTTACCTTAAAAATGGGCAGTATGAACACTCTCTGAACATATTTGAGGAGGTATTTGAAATCCACCTTGAAATGCTCGGAACGAAGTCGGATGAAGCCCGACGACTTTCGTTTTACGGCAAAGACGAAAAAGTGAAGGCAGAGAGAGAGCCGAAGCCTGCTCTCCAACCAGAAGCGCAGGCTTTGCCTCGCTTCTCACTTTTGGCTTTTCAAAGTAGCTGGGACGGGGTTTTAGAGTTGGCGAGTTCAAAAATAGACAGGAAAGCGTTTCTCGATTTTTATAACAGGATGTCTAAAAAAGTTCCTGAAGGCAGTGAGATGCGCTCCAAATTGGAATCTGCATTACAAATTCTACTTTTAAATGGAACACGGATGAACACAGATAAACACGGATTAAAAGAAAAATAAAAATCTTTTTTTATCCGTGAAAATCCGCCAAATCAGCGTTATCCGCGTTCCATAAATTCCTTTTAAAAACTTAAATATCGAATAATCGCAATAGGACATGGGTAAGCGATATACTGATGGCAAGGGGAACGATAGCGAGTAAAAACGTACTGCTTTCAATATATCCTGCTGAATGAAGGTATAGTTGAACTAACAACCCTACGCCGATAAATGCAGCAGCTACGAGTAACTGTGCGAACCGTTTCTGAAACAGAAAGACGAGTACGATAAGAGAAAGAGAGATGATAATGATTAGTCTGCTATGTTCGGTTATAATGTGAATGATATTTTGATAAGACATTGATAATCACCTGAATGTGCAAATTAGCATAAATCATGCCAGGCGTAACTGTCTAAATAAATCCCATTATTATCGCCTGTTGTTTGCAATATTTCATGCGACGACCAAGCCTTTTGTTGCATTATAATGCACACGACGTGATACTATTCTACAATGGTTTTGCCATGAAAAAACGAATTATATTGATATTATGTCCAGCCTTCGTTATTTTGGTCGCAATGGGCATTGTACTCGTATATCTGGTTTTTACTGAAGTTTTGGAAGTTGAAACTGCCCCAAAGGGTGCTTCTGTCCTGTTAAACGGAAAAATAGTTGGTATAACCCCGTTGAGGAAGAGGGTATTTGTCGGCACACACAAAGTAAAAATATTTAAAAAAGGTTACGGAATATTGCCCTTTGATGAGGTTGTCATCGAGCGTGGAAACAGTGTCATAATCTCTAAGAAACTTCCCGCATTGGTCAGTTCTAATCCGTCAGGCGCTCATGTATATATCGACGACGAGTATAAGGGGAAAACACCGGTATCCTTTGAATTTGACCCAGGCTATCACAAAATAACGTTGAAGAAGCCCAAATACGAGCCTGTCGAAAAGGGCTTTCGAGTAAGCGATATGACAATGAAACCGATGCCGCTTTTTCAACTTAAAAAAGCGGAAGTCCTTTACCCCATAAACATCTGTTCCACCCCTGCCGGCGCTAAAATTTATCTTTGGAACCAGTACACGGGGACAACCCCAAAAGAGTTGAAACTGCCAAAGGGACGCTATCTTATCCGTATTTTCAAAGAAGGTTATCAGGAAACGCCCGGCGAACTCGTCCTTCCCGGAAAAAAAGAATACACAACAGTTTTGAAACCTGCCGAATCTTATGGTATAATTTCAGTGAACGCACAACCTTTTGCGGATGTCTATTTAGATGGGCAGAAGAAGGGTGAAACTCCCATTGAATTGCAGAAAGTCCCCGCCGGACAACATGTAATTTTGCTCACCCGCACCGGATATAAAGATATTCGCCGCAAAGTTATGCTTGAAAAAAACCGGAATATTAAAATTGGTGTTAGTGTAGATGAATGGTTATTTGAAAATAGGTAATTGGGTAATTCTAATTTTTCTCTTAGCAGTTAGCGTTTATGCTGATGGACATTTGCAAAAGGGCATCAGAGCATACGAAAGCGGCGATTTCGACAAGTCCATTGATGAGTTAAACAAGGCGATAGCCCGCAAATATCAAAAATCGGATCTGGTTACGGCTTACAAGTATTTAGCTCTTTCCCACATCGGCAAAGCACACATGTCAGCCGCAGAGGAAGCATTTAAACATCTCCTCAAACTTGACCCAAAATTCAATATCAATCCCAGAGATTATTCGAGCAAAGTTTATCTGCTTTTTCAGCAGGTTAGAACTGAGACGGTAGATACGTTGACCATCACATCGAAGCCGGGCGGGGCTATAGTTTTTCTGGACGACGAGCGCGTTGGAGTTACAAAATTGGATACGGGTACTTTAAAGCTGGATGTGTTAGTAGGACGACACTATGTCAAATTCAGCAAGAAGTATTTTGAAGAGAAAAGCCAGTGGGTAAACATATCCAAAAAGAGCAAAAATGAGATACGGGTGAATTTGACGCTGATAAAGCTCGCATTGCACATTGTGACCGAACCGACAGCAGCACATCTGTATGTCAATGACCAACTCGCCGGCACAACCCCAATAATCATCGACTCCCATATCGGCGAAAAACTTACCATCAAATTGACAAAGAAGGGATTCCGAGATAAGCAGGCGGAAATCCAGATGCTGGAGAAGGGCATTGCAAAGGTGGGGGATGATGAATTACCGCTAATCAACGAGGTGGCGTTTATCCACTTCAATCTGGAACCGATGCCGCCGGGGAAACTAAATATCTCATCAGTACCGCCGGGTGCCACAATCTATCTTGATGGTGTGTCCGCAGGCGTAACCCCACACTCAACTGTGGGGCTGCCACTGACGCTCAATGATGTAGCAATAGGCAGGCATGCTCTCAGATTTCAGCTTGATAAATTCGGTGATATTGTCAAAACCGTAGAGGTTGTCAGCGGGAAAACAACGCAAATACAGGGAAAGTTGGGATGTGTTATCTCCATTGCTTCGGTTCCAACCGGCGCTGGCGTATATCTGAATGGAACGCACATTGGCAAAACGCCGTTAGTGACAGACAGGATACCCAAAAGGACATACCATATCAGGTTGAGCAAGGAAGGGCACATAGACGAGATTCTCAAGGCAGCCCTAACCGATGAAATTAAGCTCACAGCAAAACTTGCCCCAAAAACCGGTTCGCTGGTTATTCTCTCAGAACCCAAAAATGCCACCGTATTTTTGGACGGAAAGCAACGCGGAAATACCCCGATTACTATATACGGAATTTCTATCGGCAGTCACAAACTGAAATTGACTAAAGGGAGATACGATGATTGGGAAGGACATATCAACATCGAATATCATAAAATTGCGTGGAAACACGTATATCTGCGTCCAAGCGGGATGTAAGTAACTGGGCAATTGGGCAATTACCACTAAGAATCCTTTGGAAGGATTGAGAATTATGTATCCCAAAAAATTTCTCGAACAAAACAGTGAATCTATTGAAAAAGGGTTATGTTTCGTCATCATGCCACTCACCACTGAATCGGATTACGTTTATCATAACGGCATAAAACCGGCTGTTGAAGCGTTTGGCATGAGGTGTGTTAGAGCCGACGAGACTTATGCTACTGGGACAATAATTGATGATATTCTATCTGTTCTCCAAAAGGCTGAAATTGTGATAGCAGATTTGACGGGAGAAAACCCGAATGTACTCTATGAACTTGGCATCGCTCATGCGATAAAAGACAAAGTGATAATAATTTCGCAGTCTCGTGAAGATATCCCCTTCGATTTACACTATACACATTGCGTTTTTTATAACAACACCATTTCAGGCACTAAAACATTTCAGTTGAAGTTGAAACAGGCAGTTGAATTTTTGAGCATGCCTCAGCCGTCAATTGATACGTCCGTTCCAACTGAACATGAGTTTAGCTTTGATGTGAGTCACTATCGCCGCCTTTTAAGCAAAACGGAAAATGAATTGACTCTACGAGCATTAGCCGCCTATCTTTTGAACAGCACAGGGTTTGAAGTCATGGCGCAGAGGGGTGATGAATTGCAGTCTCTTCCCAGTGTGGATATGGTGGTTTGGAATGATATAAAGATTCCGTTACTGGAGAACCCGGTAATCGTCAAATGTAAATGGGGAGATGTCGGTACAGAGGCAGTTGGAGAAGTGATCATGTACCTAACCGCTACAAAATTGACAGGTGGATTTATTTTCTCGACAGGTAAGTTTACTACAAGCGCAATGTCTGAAATTTCAAAATCCAGCACCAAAAAGATTCGCATTATTCCCTTCGATATGATGGAGTTAAGGACAATTTCATCGGGAAAAGATTTCATTGTAATGATTGAGGAGAAGATACGGGAGATAGTCTTGCGTGAACGGGCGGCGTAGGCGAAGCAAACATGACTTTTTCTATTTCTGACTATAAAAGGCTGTTGGATGCTGTGGAAAATGCCCAGACAAATGAGGAGAAGGGAAAATCTTTAGAGGAGTTAATGCAGTATTTAATGGAACGCATTCCGGGTGTGGAGGTAATTGGAAGAGCCATCCAGTGCGATATTGAAGAAATTGACTTGGTTCTATGGAATAGTCAAATTGACGATGTCTTGCGTGTGTGGGACAGCATTATTCTTGTCGAATGCAAAAATTGGTCAATCAAGGTTGGCGCGTCCCATGTTGAATGGTTCATAAATAAACTAAGAAGACGAGGTATCGAAAATGGTATTTTCGTAGCAACGGAGGGGATTACAGGAGATTCCCTCCGAGCGGCCGGCGCGCTTATCATGGAATCACTGCGTGAGAAGATTCGCGTCATTGTCATAACAATATCTGATTTAGAATCAATAACCAACATCAAAGACTTGCAGGAAATGATAAAAATAAAATACGGCAACATATTTGTAGGAAAAATCATCTAATTAAGGAGGTTGCAATGTGATACATCTGTATGGACAAACCTATAGTAAAGCCGAATTGCTTCGGCGGGTTGGGGATATTTCTCAGATTGCATCAGTGAAGCCATATCAATTGAGTGCAGGAAACGAAAAGGGGGTAGAGGCTGTTGACTTTTGTACGGGTTCAGGTTTGAATTTCACCGTATTGCCAGGCAGGGGAATGGACATCTCATTTGCTTCTTACAACGGGGTTCCGTTGTGCTGGCGGTCAAGCACAGGAGACGTTGCCGCGTCGTATTTTGAGTCGTTTGGCGCGGGTTGGTTGCGAGGATTTTACGGAGGTTTGTTGACAACGTGCGGCATGACTTATGTAGGCGCGCCGCCCGCTGAACCGGAAGATAAAAGACTTCCATTGATGCGTTTCCTTGATGAGGGAGAAGAATACAGCGCGCACGGGCGTATTTCGTATATCCCCGCAAAAAACGTCTGGGTAGATAGCAGGTGGGAAGGTAATGAGTACATCATGTGGGTTCAGGGCAAGGTACGCGAAGCGACTGTTTTCGGAGTCAATCTCTGTTTAACCAGACGGATTACAACCAAACTGGGGAGTACGATAATCCGTATTGAGGATGTTATAGACAATCTCGGCTATGAAACAACCCCGTTTATGTCCCTATATCATATCAACGGCGGATTTCCTGCTGTGGACGAAGGCACGGAGATGATTTCCACTTCCCTGAATGCCATACCGAGGGATGAAGAGGCAGTGCCTGGGTTGGAAGAACGCTCCCGATTTCAGGCACCAACAGTAGGTTACAAAGAACAGGTTTTTTATCATGAGATGGGATGCGATGAGAAAAATCACGCCTACGCAGCCCTCGTGAACCGAGAATTTAACAACGGACAGGGGTTTGGATTTTTTGTCAGATACCACAAAGACCAATTGCCGAAATTTATTCAATGGAAGATGAACGGCGAGGGGACTTACGTTGTCGGCATGGAACCCGCCAACTGCTGGGTGGAAGGACGAAAGCGGGAACGGGAACGCGGTACTTTGCAGTACATTGAACCCGGCGGAAGAAAACATTTTGAGATGGAGATAGGTGTTCTACGCTCGCAGGAGGATATAAAAGAGTTAGAGGAAAAGATTGCGGACATCAAATCCTAAGTGGTGTGTTCCATAAATCTGTTTCACGTTTTAATGTTTTTTAATTCGCAAGGTGTTGGCGCATTTGGGGAAGTATTAAGTAAAAAGTAATAAGTATTGGGCTGCGCGCTTGATGGAGTAAGGGAACGCAGGAATTCCCTTTTTCCTCCCGTTCAGTAACCCCCCAATACTCAACACTACTTACTTAATACTTTGTCAAAGAGGAACAAAAGTGAAGTAATTTACCTTCCAGAAAGTGGAAGGTATTTCAGGAACAAACCACTAAGTGATGAGTAAAAAGTAAAGAGTGATAATGATAACACGGTCAAAATGACCGAAACAAAAAGGAGATTGAAATGAACAAACAACTTTTCACAACCACAATCACAACCCTGATACTTTTGATAGCCGTTGGCAGTTTATGCGCTAAGATTGACAGTGTGCTTGAAGTTATTCCAACGGGCGTTACAGGATTTGTCAGACTGCGTAATCTAAGCGACTTCAGCAATAAGGTTGATGAAGTGGCGGCACCCTTCTCTCCGCAGGAGGAGCCGAAGGACATTATCGCCGAAGCCCTCGCTGAAGCATTTGGCGCTGAATTTACCAGCCTGGAAGATTTAAAAACCATCGGGCTTTCCCCCGATAGCGATTTTAGTGTTTTTTGGATTGAGCCGGATTTTGAAAAAGTTTCAGCGGCTATCCACCTGTTGGACAAAAAAGCTGTAAAAAACACCTTTGAGGAAAAATCAGGCCCGGTTTCTGAGGTAGATTACAACGGTGTTAAACTATATGGCTTTGAAGATGGCACTTTCACATTTCTGGATGACATTTTGGTCTTTTCGCAAGATAAAGAAATATGCAAAAAGGCGATAGATACATACAAGCGGAAGAATAAGTCCATCCGAACTGACCAAGACTATGTGGCATTAAAAGTTGACGAGGAAAGCGACATCGTCGGGTATTTTGCCTTAGAGCGAATAACCCAGGCGTACTCTGAAGAATTACGTGCTGGAGCAGATGAAGCCAAAAAGAAGGTTGGCGAGGCTCAAGGACAAGCTGGTCAGCCGGATACTTCACAGATGTTAAACGCACAGATGGAATTCGGCATCTGGCTGTTAGAGCAGTTAAAATCTGCCAGTTTTACAGGAATGCTTGATGCAGGAACGATTAAATTGACAAATTTCCTGCTCTTCAAAAAGGACAGCCCAGTCAACAAATACATCTCGGACGCTCCGGCAGATCTGGATTTACTGAAATCTCTCCCCAAAGGTACTATCCTCAACGCCGGGATGGCTTACAAAGCCGATGACGTTGCAAAATTCTTCGCAGATATAATGGGCGGATTCGCTGAACGTACATTCGGAGAACAACTTTCCGCCGATGAAGTCAAAGAGTTCCGCGGGGAATTTGTAAAAGCGATGCAGGATTTCTACAAACATCTCGGAGATGAAATGGCTTTATCCATGTCGTTGAGCGATAGTGTCGTGCCAGACCTAATTGTCATCTACGATGTCGAAGACGAACGACAAGCCAAAGCATACATGGAGAAAAAGTACATTGAATACTTCGACACTATAACGAAACTCTACCAGAAGATGGGCATGCCAGGGATGTTCGTTGACGCCAAGCCCGGGCCGGCTGAATCATATCAGGACGTCCAAATAAAAAGCATCCAGCTCCCCAACTTCTCTAAGGCCTTTGAGCAGGTTCCAGATGAGGCTCAAGCGCTCATGCCTACCGGCTGGAATGTCTGGTATGCGTTTAAGAACAAAAAACTCATCTACGTCATGTCAGGTACCTCCCAACCGGTAAAGGATGTTATAGATACTATGGATGGCAAAGTCGATGGATTCAACGTTTCAGGGGAAAGTATCGCAAAAGCATTCAACGCACAAAACAATTTTGTCGTATACCTTTCCCCGATAACAGCTATTAAATCCGTGCTGACGGCAGTGAGCCAGATGGAACCACAGGTTGGCATGATGCTGATGATGTTCCAAAACTTGCCGGAAACATACAGCATCGGCATCGCCGGGCGAAATCAGAATAAAGGCACGGAAATCTGTTTATTCGTGAACCTGAATGATATTGAAGATTTAATCGGAATGATTCAGATGATGTCCGGCGGCGGGATGTGAGCAGGTGAACAGATGGGCAGAAACTTCCCAAAAGATGAATCGACCGAGCGGTTCATCTTTCCCATTTTTCATTAGAGGTGAGTGAGGTGAAAAAAAACATGCAAATCACAGGAAAGACCAAAATAGTAGGCGTCATAGGCGCGCCGGTGGAACATTCCCGTTCACCGCAGATGCACAACGCCGCTTTCAAAGAACTAAGATTGAATTATGTCTATGTAGCATTCCACGTTAAAAAGGAGGATGTGCAAGAGGCGATTTCGGGATTCAAAGCCATAAACGTCGCTGGCATAAACGTAACCATTCCCCACAAGCAGAGTGTGATTCCCCTGATAGACAGTCTTAGCAAAGAAGCAGAGATAATTGGCGCAGTGAATACCCTCGTCTTTTCGGAAGGGAAGATAGAAGGACACAACACGGACGCTCGCGGATTCATACAAGCGATGAAAGAAGAGGGCGCAGACGTCCCCAAAGGAGAATCTGTTGTCATACTTGGGGCGGGCGGCGCTACGCGTGCAGTCGCGGTCAGTTTAGCACTTGAGGGAGTCAAAAAGATAACCATTGCCAATCGAACCGAAGAAAAAGCGGTCAAGCTCGCCGGCGACATCTCTGAAAAAACTGGAGTTGCGATGGAGGGAATAGGTTTAAGCGACGCCAAACTTCCCCAAGCTATAAAGGAGGGCGTCCTACTGGTCAACACAGCCTCATCAAGCATGGACGTTGCATACCCGTTGCTAATTGACCCAAATTGGCTGCATGAGGACTTAGTCGTATACGACATAATTTACACCCCGCCTGTAACCCGCTTGATGAAAGCCGCAGAAGCCCGAGGGCTGAAAACAATAGGAGGAATGGGAATGTTGGTACATCAAGGGGCGATAGCCTTCCAGTTGTGGACAAAACAATTTCCGCCCGTAGACACGATGCGGCGCGCCTTAATGGAGGCGTTGACCAGTGGAGCGTAGGGCGTTTACCTCAATTTAAATCTTGGATGTTTTGGATTTCTCACACACGCTCTTAGAGGAGGGAGTTTGTCTTGAATGACGGTACATACCTATTCAAGACTGAGATAAATGAAATCGCTACAGATAAAATCAACTTTACACAACGGAGAAGTTTTAATCGGCACCTTTATCATGGAATTTGCTGTCCCCTCAATAGCGACTGTGTTAGCCAGCGCAGGGGCGGATTTTATCGTTGTTGACATGGAACACACAACCTTTACGATGGAAACCGTGGGGCGTATAGTCAGAACAGCCAGAGGTTCTGACTTGCCGAGTATTGTGCGAGTACCTGCTATTGAGCGGCATTTTATTTCCAGGGCGTTAGACGCTGGCGCATCGGGACTGATGATTCCGCGCGTCCAATCCCGCGAGGATGTGGAAAACATCGTCGAGTGGGCGCTTTACGCACCGGAAGGCGATAGAGGTGTTGCATTCGGCATAGCGCACACCGATTACGGTGATTTCCGCAAACTGGACGGGGTAAAATACACAAAACAAGCAAACGAGGAAATACTCATCGTAGGGCAGATTGAAACCGCAAAATCTGTCGAGAATATAGATGAGATTTTCTCTGCCGGCGGGTTAGACGCTATCTTAATCGGGCCTTATGATTTATCAACATCACTCGGCATATCAGGACAACTCGACCACCCGCTGATGGTAAGCAGCATAGAAAAGATAATCGCCAAAGCTAAGGAATATAACCTCATTCTGGGAAGCTATGTCAACGATTTTGAAAGCGGAAGACGCTGGGTTGACGCTGGAATCCAATTGATTGCTTGCGGTAACGACGCTTTTCTGCTGACATGCAAATTTGCTGAAGAAACTCAGAAGTTCAAACATTACATAAAGTAATAGTGGAAAAGAAACCGAGTTTTTCGGAAAAACTCGGTTTCTAGTGAAAACATCTATGCAATTTTGGTATGAGTACGATAGAACTGGTTTCCCGCTCATATTGTTGGATAACTTCAGCATTCATCTCACACCGGTGACGAAGATACAGTTTGAACGCTTTATCAGCAAGACTGATTCATTTACAGAACTTTTGCAATTGAATCAGCCTGTACCCTACGATGATTTAAACGCGAATAACTACGAACGCCTTTTCGTCACAGGAATAACCCCCGAAGAAGCGCTCGCCTTCGCCAAATGGCTCGGAGATGATTTTGACCTGCCCACTCTTGATGAGTGGCGACAAGTTTATAAGCATCTTCAAGGCAGTTTCATCGAATTGCCCAAACCGCCCTGCGAGTCTGCAAATACCATGCTCAATAGACTCTATGAACTTTTGCCGCGCGTCCGTTATTTGCGCGATTCGTCAATCAAGCACATTGGGCTTGAAATCTCACTCATGCGCGACGGGGTGGTTGAATGGGTATACCACGGTGACGAATACATCGGGTTAGGCGCGCCGCGCAGCAAATTCCATCCCAACACCTGGAACCCGTTGAGAGATGAAATTCGACCGATTCGCATGGGGCAAAGGATTCGCTTTTTCGGATGTCGATTAGTACGAAGGATGTAGTAGAGCAATTCGTTTTGGGCGCTTCGGAGAATAAACTCAGTGGGCAAGGCAATTCTGAACCCCATTCCCTTTAAGATAATCGAACCTATTTCTTTGGCTCACCTGCTCACTTTCTCACCTGCACACCTGCTTTCTTGATAAAGGGGGACAAAAATGGTCACTTTAAAAGCCTGGCAACACATCTACGCCAATGTCGAAGTGGAGCAATCGCCACAACGTCGCCGCGGTTTCCAGACGCTGTTTTATACACGTTCAGCTTTGACCGAAGCGGAAATAGAAAAGATGGAATCTCGCCTTGCCTATTTTTCATCAGATACCAATCCGCGCAAGTTAGTTTTCTACAGCACCGACGACGGCAACATCGCAGTTGCACAGTGTGTTCCTCTGTCCGGCGAAGACCAATTTGGCAGAGGAGGCAGATACATAGCCCACAGCTTAATTTTCCCCCCCGAACAGTTCGAGCGTATCGGCAATAATCCTTTCACAATTTTCCAACACTTCCCATTCATTACTACCGTCGAAGAGGCGTTAAGCCGGGGAGATTTTAAGACAGGAGACATCAGCGGGGTAACGCTGGAAACGCCCTCAGAACTGGATATGACAGTTGAGTGTGTAGGACGATGGCATGAGTCGGAATTGAAACAACTTGCCATGTCAGCGTTGGAGGCTGAACGGTTAAGCCGTGAGCGAACTTCCTTAGCCTTCCACGGTGCTGTCGATGAGATTGAGCAAGCGATTTTGACTGCCCTCCTACTCGTTCCTCCTCCACTCAGGACGCTCTGCTCGTTCGATACCTACTTCCACCGTTGCAATATCAACGCTACTTACTTCTGGGCAGTCGGACTTCCTACTCAAGCGACGTTGCCCAACTTTATCCCTGTAGACGCTGGAGCGCGCCGTGTGCTGAAGGAAATTGATTATCCAGTTGAAACTCCGTATCAACGATGGGTATTGCATGCTATCTCCGGCGGCGATGCCAGCGACGTATTTGGTAATCAAACAGAAGCGTGTGCGTTGAGTGAATTTCTCATGAGGCAAGATGATAATTGCCCCGTTTCCACATTCCACCCCCTTCGCCAGTTTTTCAAGGTAAATGGTGCCGATGTAGAGGCAAAGCTACATCAACTATTGTTGGATAAATTACCATCGCCACTTGCAAATAGACTTTTCCCTGTTTATCAGTCGCTTCCCGCAGAAGAAATCCTGAACTATTTTCGCAACGGTTTTGACATGAGAGAACTAACTACCAAACTTGACCACATCTATTTGAAACTGCTACCAAACGCCCCAAACAGAACGGAGATTGACGCGCTGGGCAAATTGCTGAAACAAGTTGACCATCTTCGCCTGCGTATTCTCCACGCCTGCTGGAAGCGACAGCGCGAACCCCTGCGGCGCGCCTTGATGGAATTATCTGACGAGGAATACCGAGGATTCATAGAATTTGCGCTTCAATGGAACTTAGTACAACCCGAATACCTCATCGTAAGCGGCAAAGGCGAGTTGTTTTTGGACATCTACCTCCCAAATTGGCAACCCGATGACAAAGACATTCCTGCACTTGCTCAAAGTCTACTTGATGCGGGAGAAGCAGACTTACTGTCTCGTCTGTCGCCATTGCTATCAAGTTTGACGTTGACAACTTTGCGTACACTTCGCAAACTTGTAACAAAAACGGAGAGGGCACCGGAGGACTTTCTACAGTCCTTGGAAGAACAAGAAGCGGCAGTGCCCGCCGAGATAGGGTTGTTTGGAAGGTTGCGCGGTTGGTTTGGGCGGTGACGAAAATTCGTCGGATAATCAAGAAGGAAAATAATCAATATTATAGCTGCCGATTTTCGTACGATGAGGAGGTGTGTAAAATTGAATATAGCGCTTGTAACCGATGATAGGAGCATTCTGCTTCCAAGGGAGATAGCAGAAAAACTTATTCCCTCTCAAAGGTTTATTATCATAGAAAACGGAGAAGGCTTTATCTTAACCCCTGTGAAAATCCCTGAAGCGGATGAAATAGCAAAAAGGGTTAAAACAGATTCTCCTCTCTCCCTTGAAGAAATCTCCGAGGAGGTACACAAATATAGGAAAGAGAAAAGATGATAAAAGTTGTTCTGGATACAAATGTGTTGATATCAGCTCTGTTGTGGGAGGGGTTGCCTAATAGGCTCTTGACTTTGATAAAACAAGGGAAGATAGGCCTACACACCTCTGCTGAAATAGTGGACGAGTTAGAGGTTGTTTTGGGAAGGGAGAAATTCGAAAGCAGAATTAAAGAGTTGAAAACAAGTGTTGAGGAGCTCACTTCCAGCATTTTGGTTCTGGCGGCTGTATACCCAACAGGGGAATTTCCCAAGGTGATAGAGAAGGATTCCGACGATAATATGCTTTTAGCCTGTGCTTTTTATTCTGGGGCAGAATATGTTATATCAGGTGATAAACATCTCCTTGATTTAGGTTCCTATGGTGACGTTAAAGTGCTCTCTCCAAGGGAATTTTTTGAGGAAGTGGTTGCAACTTTCAGATTATCGCATAACGCAACGATTTAGCTCATGTGCGTACTAAATGGTGTGTTCCATAAGTTTTAGAGGTATTCTAAGGAATTACTCTTCTCAG
>CAZRLY010000006.1:0-49596 GCA_964601015.1 uncultured bacterium | reverse complement strand
TTTAAAAATTTAATGCAGGATAATTACCCGTAGCGTCCCCACACAGTGGCGACACGACAATAATTTATTTTCTTAAAATGGTATTACCTTCAAAATCGGCTTAACGGACAGGCTTCCAGTTTCGAGCGGATATCCGGCATCTTTCCACCCATTAAATCCACCCTTTAGGGCGAATACATTTTCAAATCCTTTTCCCATCAATTTTTGTGCCGCACCGGCACTTGTCTCTTCATGCGGTCAAGTGCAGTAGAAGATAATTTCCTTGTCCCTTGGAAGCTCTTTGTGCCGCTCTTCCACATCTTCTAACGGCATGGAAATAGCGCCCTTGATATGTCCTCGTTCAAAGGAATCTTTGCTTCGAGCATCAACTACGATTACATCAGCCTTCCTGTCCAATTTGTCCTTCAGTTCCTCCGCAGTAATCCTTGGTACTTCTTGAGCACCGGCCTTCGGTGTAAGTACCCCGTTAGCATAACTCCCTAAAATGAAAAGTATCGCAAGGGAGAACAAAAGTTTTTTCATGGTTATTCCTACTCCTATCAGCGAGATGGTTAAGGGGGTGAGGGTTATTTATCTGCCCTCTTGCCCCCTTGTCCCTCTTGACTTATACTTTATACTTGATGTCAGCGGCTTCTAAAATTACCTTTATCTTATAGTTGCCGCTTTTTGCCAGATTAAAACCGGCGGCATGATATTTCATCATGTCCACGAACTTCATCTTGGGTTTCTGAACTTTGCCATCGGGAGAAGTAATTACTATCTGTATTTTAAACTTCTCCGTCTTTTTCCCTTTATCCACTAAGTGTGCAGGGATGGACGCACCTGTCTTTTTGTCTGTCAAATACGAGCTGATATGATGCGTAGCTTTGCCCATATTTTCCATCTTCATCATACCGCCCATACCCATAGCGTTCATCATATCCTTATATTCTTTCATGGTAAGGATATTGATATTCACATTTACATCGCCGATGGAAATAACCTTCAGGTATTTTGTCGGGTGCTTTTTGAACATCTGCATCTGCTCTTTTGAACAGAAATAGAGCGTTCTATCGTGGTGTTTCATTTCCACCATTGCGGATGTCTTCATCTCCATGCCGTCAATGGCACATCTTGCTTTATCCGAGGCATGCTCTCCGTGTGCCACATCCATGCTATGTCCTTCCATCTCCATGCCATGTTCATGTTGCGCGTAGACTACCAACACAAACGTTGAGATGATAAAAATTGTGGCGAGGAGAATTGTGGTTGTGTTTTTGATTCTCATGGTAATATTTCCTCCTTTAGTTTGGGTCAACCAAACTATTTTTGTATAAAGATTACGTCTAACGACAAGGTGTTGGTTAGTCCTTACCAACACCGTACCGGTCTAAAGACACGGTACTGGTTAGCATTAGTCTTTAGACCGGTGAAGCATTCCATCAACCCCTGATGCTCGTGACAGGGTTCGACGAGACGCACTTGCCGGTGCTATCCCCTGCCCAATACTTAATATCCCTTATTTTCGTGCCTCCCGCCAGATTATAATTCTCTTCCACATCAGGTAGATTGCGGGAATAACAATTAGCGAGAGGATAGCTGAAGATAGCAAACCACCAACCATAGGTGCGGCAATGCGCCGCATAACGCGGGTACCTGTCCCGGCTCCCCAGAATAACGGCAGCAATCCCACCGTATCAGTAACAACCGTCATTATTATTGGTCTGATTCGCAGCACAGCGCCTTCCGCAATCGCCTCGTGTAATTTCTCCTTTGTCATTGGTCCATCCGCCCGTCGTTTTTTGTAGGCTAAATCAAGAAAGACCAACATTACTATGCAGTTTTCTACTGCCACGCCTCCCAGAGCGATAAATCCTGCGCCTACCGCTATGCTCATGTCGAAGTTCATCAGATACATCAGCCAGATGCCGCCTACGGTGGCGAAGGGCAACGATAATATTACGATGAGAGATTCGGTGACGCTTTTGAAATTAAAATAGAGCAGTAGAAAGATAATGCAGATGGTGATAGGAACGATTAGCCGCAATCGAGCCTGTGCCCTTTGCATGTATTCGTATTGTCCGCTCCAGAAGATGTTGTAACCGCCGGGGAGTTCTATTTCGCCTTTAGCGATGGCTTCGTCTACTGCTGCTTTGGCGCGCTTGACATACGTGCCTATGTCGAGGTTTCGGTCTTTATCCACAAGTACCACCGCCTGTAGCATGGCATTCTCGCTCTTTATCATCGCCGGTCCTTTTTCGATACGGATGTCCGCTAATTGACCGAGCGGAATTTGCTGCCCCATCATCGTCGGAACAAGTACGCGTTTCAGTCCGTCGATATTTTCGCGCAACTCGCGAACATAGCGGATATTCACCGGATAGCGTTCTCTGCCCTCTACGGTAGTTGTGATGTTCATGCCACCGATGGCGCTTTTGATGACATCCTGCACCTGTCCAGTGGTCAAACCGTATCGAGCGGCTTCCTCTCTGTTTATATAGAAATTGACGTAATTTCCATCCATGACTCGGTCAGGATATACCATCACCGTGCCTGGTACATCTTGAACTATTCGGGCGATTTGTTCGGCAATATCCTGGATTTTCTGCAAGTTATCGCCGGTAATTTTAATGCCGACTGGCGTTTTGATGCCCGTAGCCTGCATGTCAATCCGAGTTTTAATTGGTCCTTCTGGATAGGCGTTCCTGACACCGGGAAAATCCAACGCTTCTAACATTGCCTGTGATACTTCATCAATATTGCGAATTTTTTCTCCCGACTCGTATTCTTCTTCCTCACCGGGGAAAAATATTTTTCGCACAATTTTGCCGAGAAAGGAGGGCGGGGGTTGTTTCAACGTGATTGTCGTTTCGACCATTGAAAGGGGTGCCGGGTCAGTCGCAGTCTCAGCTCTGCCTATTTTGCCAAATACCGTTTTTACTTCGGGAAACCGTGTTTTATCCGCTAAAATCTTATCCTGAATTTGAAGCAGACTTCGCGCTTCGGTGATGGATATTCCCGGGCGCGTCGTGGGCATGTATAGCACATCTCCCTCATTTAGCGAGGGCATAAATTCTGAACCCAAACGCCTGAGAGGAAGATAAGTAACAAGCAATACCAAAATAGCTAACAAAATGACCAGCCAGGGAAACCGTAGCACAAAACGATTTACCGGTCGATAAGCCCGAATCAGGAGGCGATTGATGGGATTCTTCTCCTGGGGGATGATGTTTCCTCTGACGAAAAATCCCATCAGCACGGGTACCAATATGATGGATACCACCGCCCCAGCAGCCATTGCATAAGTCTTCGTAAAGGCTAACGGTTTGAACAACCGCCCTTCCTGCGATTCCAGCGTAAATATTGGCATAAACGATACCGTAATAATCAAAAGCGCGAAGAACAGCGACGGCCCTACCTGTTTTGACGCCTCAATCATAATCTCCCAACGGCTACGACTTTCGCCTTCCTGTTCTATCAATTTGTGAGCGTGTTCTACCATCACTATCGAGGCGTCTATCAGCGTGCCGATAGCGATAGCGATGCCCCCTAACGACATAATGTTGGCGTTCAAACCTTGCGATTTCATAATAATGAGCGAAATTAAGATGCTGAGAGGCAGAGTTGCTATCACCACGATAGAAGAGCGCACATGCCACAGGAACACAACACAGACAAGCGCGATGATGATGATTTGTTCTAATAGCTTTTCGATTAACGTTTCGATGGAGCGGTTAATTAAACTTGACCTATCGTAAACTGGAACAATCTTGACGCCCTCTGCCTCTAAACCGGGTTTAATCTCTTCGAGCTTTTGCTTTACCTTGTCTATGACTTCCAGCGCGTTTTCGCCAAATCGCATCACCACAATGCCGCCCACCGCTTCGCCTTTGCCGTCCTTTTCTGCAAGTCCGCGCCGCAAATCTGGCCCACGCTGGACATAGCCGATGTCTTTGACCAGTATCGGCGTACCGTTGAGGTTATGTCCTATGACAACGTTTTTTAAATCGTTAAGGTTTTTTATGTAACCCAGCCCGCGTACCATGTATTCAGTTCCGCTCATCTCTAACAACCGCGCTCCCGCCTGCTTGTTGCTGTTGCGAATCGCCATCATAACCCTGTTGATGGGGATATTATAGGCGAGAAGTTTATCCGGGTCAATATTCACCTGGTATTGCATCACAAATCCACCGATAGATGCTACCTCTGCGACGCCGGACACAGTAGCCAGTTGGTAACGCACATACCAATCCTGAATCGAACGGAGTTCGCCCAAATTTTTCTGATGTCTTTCATCCAACGGCTCAACGACATACTGATATACCCAGCCTACCCCAGTGGCATCCGGTCCAAGCGTACTTGTAACGCCTTCTGGCAGACGGCTGGTAACGTAGTTCATGTACTCCAGCACCCGGCTTCTCGCCCAGTAAATGTCCGTCCCATCTTCAAATATTACATAAACTAACGAAAAACCGAAATACGAGAATCCACGTACATTCGTCACTTTTGGAACTGCTAACATTGCGCTCGTTAATGGGAATGTAACTTGGTCTTCGACTTCCTGCGGGCTTTGCCCCATCCATTCGCTGATGATGATAACCTGCACATCAGATAAGTCCGGAATAGCGTCGATAGGGGTACGGATGAGTGAATAGACACCCCACGCTATAACGACAAATGTAAACAGAAGAACTATAAATTTATTGTTTACGACAAATTCAATAAGTTTTTCCAGCATTCTGCTTTTCCTCCTGCCAAATTTTTACAAACATTTTCTTATATCTATTATCTTATCGTCGTGAGAAGCAACCACCGTCTCACCGGGCTCTACAATCAAAAACTCCTCTAAATTCCAATTGCCTTCAAGAAAGTTTATTATTAGTTGAGGATTGCCGGAAAGAACGTCGCAGTTCCATCCCAACCATTGAGCGCATTGTTTGGTATAGACTTTGTATTTTTCTGTATCGTAAAACCCCATATCCACATAGGCGGCGTTGGAATACTTCTTAAACCATCCCTGTTCCATTTCCATCAGATACTCACCGTTATCTTTTCCGTATCTTTCGATGTATGATTGTAGTGTCCTTTCATACCTTTCTTTCCCCGGCATTGAGCCTGTGTCAATCCAACCGGGGCTATACCAATATGTTCCAGGATGACGCTCAAAATATTCCTTGTAACGTTCCTTGGAACCGAGAAGAAACGTAATACAATCATGTCCTCTCATAATAACCAGTTTCGTCTTTCGCGCTGTGATACCTTCAAGTCCATTGCTACAAAGCCCATATCCAATTAAAATCGCCGAATAGCCTCCTTCCACTCCATCAATGGCTTTCTGAAGCTCTCTTCTTAGAGTGTCTGGAGTATTGTGTAAGCCTTGCTGCATAAAATGAAAGTTGAATGTATTTCGCGAAATAGACGCATAGTGACATAATTCCCTCCAGAGCACATGACAACTTATTATGTAAAACTTCTCCATTCTATCCATTCCTTTCTATCTATTCCCTGGCTCAGAATTTCCGATAATGAACGGAACATCCCACGAATCAATTCGCTTGAGCTAGTCGTTTCTTAATTCCGTATAGGGTTTAAAAACGTAGCAGCAGACCTGCGTGTCTGCCCTTTTGCGACCACACTTGGTTACGACTACAGGCGACCACATAGGGTAGCATCTACAATAGCTACCCTACACGAAGTTATGAGCCGAACCATTAGTGTAAATGTATATGCTCCGGCGTTTCTTTCTCTTCGCTTCCCGCGCCCTTTTTCTCTATAATTTTGCTTATTGCAGCCTTGAGTTGGCTTTCAGAATCTATGAAGAAGTTTGCTGACGTCACCACAGTTTCGCCCTCCATGACGCCCGAAAGCACCTGGTAATAGTCACCCGCCAGCGTCCCCAAAGTGACCGGACGTGGCATAAATTTGCCATCGCCTTTGTCGATGATTACGTGAGTGTGTTTGCCGGAATGGATAACAGCGCTTTCGGGCACAGCTACCACCCCTTCGCCGATTAATACGTTAATCATCGCGTTGGCGAACATCCCGGGTTTAAGGGATAAACCTTCATTTTCTATCTCACAGCGTACCCGAACTGTGCGCGTTTTATTGTCCAAAAATGGGGCAATGAAGGAGATAACCCCCGTGTAGGTTCTATCTGGGTAACTGGGTGTTGTGATAGTAACCTGTTGTCCAATTTTGACCAAACTCATCTCGTATTCATAAACATCAAGATACAACCAGATGGTGGACAAGTCAGCTATTCTATACAAATGTCCCCCCTGCATGACGTACATTCCCTCCATCGCCTGTTTGTGGATAACTGTGCCGCCGATAGGCGCGTAAATGGTCAGATGGGTTGAGGGTTCTCCTCGTTTTTCCAGTTCCTTAATCTGCTTCTCCGAAATGCCCCACAGAAGCAAACGCTGCTTGCTTGCCTCGACTAAAGATTTTGCGTTCTGGATAACCTCTTCGATAACGCTATCCTTCATCTTCTTCAACGTTTCAAGCGACAGGAGATATTCTTTCTGTGTCGAGATTAATTTGGGGCTGTAGAGTGACACTAATGGTGCGCCCTTTTTTACGGTAGCGCCTGTAAAATCGACGAATAGCTTGTCAATCCTGCCTGGCACCCACGCGTTGACCACTTTCACGGATTTTTCGTTGTAATCTATCCTGCCGACTGTGCGGATTTCTTTGGTCAGTCTATGCTGATGTACCATTTCTGTGGTAACACCTAATGTCTGGATAAGCTCTGGACTTACAGTTACAACGCTAACCTCGTCGCGCTTGCTATCGCTTGCCGTCTTTTTAACAAGCGCCATCCCGCAGATAGGACAATCCCCGGGTTCGTCACGAACCACTTCAGGGTGCATCGGACAGGTATAATAGGAATCGGCTTGAGTTGCCGCAACCTCTTCTACCTTCTTTACTGTTGTTTCCTTCTTAACAAGCGCCATTCCACAGATGGGACAATCCCCTGGTTCGTCGCGGACAATTTCAGGGTGCATTGGGCAAGTATAGTAGAAGTCTGCTGAACTTTCAGCATAGGCTGAGACTTCAGTCCCAGCAACTTCTTTATCCCCCTTGCATGCGACGAACGCTACAACGCTGAATATCAAAAAACAGAACGCCAGCGCAAAAAATCGGCGCGGGTAGATGAAGTTTCTTTGACTTTTCATCTCTATTTTGGGGGAGACAAGCCTTTCTCCCCCGAAAGGGCCCGACGACTTCGTCTTACGGCTTCCAATCCCTGTCTCGTTTTCCCGTTTTCTCGTTTTCTCGTTTTCAGTTTTCAATCTGTCTCACCCTCTTTTTTAAATGTAGATAGAAAGTTTATAGCGAGATAAGCAGTTGTGTCTTTAGACGTATAGCCGATGGCGGAACCGCTCTTGCCGATGGAGAATTTATATCTCTCCGGCAAACCCACCCTTACGCCCACATCAACCAGCATATTATCAAGCAGGGAAAAGCGCACACCGCCGTTTAGCGTATCGCCCACTTCGAGCATTAAACGGGCGTTTTCTATATTCGGAATCTCTTTGTCTATTCCCCCGAATACGATGACCGGACGTTCAGCATCTTTGTCTTCGTCTTTGAAGGTAAATGGCAGAAACCGAGCGCCGAGGTGTATACGAAGATTATGAAGCGTCTTCGTTCCCACCAAATACGCGCCGGCGGGATAGTATCCGAAAGTCGCTCCGATGGCGATGGAAGCCCAGGGCGAACCTTCACTGAGCATCTTGAGTTTCACACCGTGGATTCCAACCTCCAAATTATCGGACAATCCACCCACATCAGCGTGAAACGGAATGGTACCACCTTGTATTAACCCCAGATTGTATTTTCCTTCTCCGAGTGTTTCCGCAGTCGGAACAGTCAGTAACCATGTCGGCGACGACGGAACGGTGGTAGTTGCATCGTCCTGCGCTATAGTCATGTTGACTGTACAAAGAGTTGCGATTAAAATTGCTATGGTTGCCGTTAAACTTTTCATTTTTATTTCCCCTTTCAAATGTAGTCATTAGTGG
This sequence comes from uncultured bacterium, assembly GCA_964601015.1. Lineage (GTDB taxonomy): Bacteria > Poribacteria > WGA-4E > DTYX01 > CAZRLY01 > CAZRLY01. Next base: position 41,590 of record CAZRLY010000006.1, on the reverse strand, counting down.
TTGATTTTTTAAATCCGTATAGGGTATTTGGTGTAGATGCTACCCGATTTGGTCGCCTGTAGCGGCAACCCCGTGTGGTTGCCTTGGGCAGACACATTGGTCTGCATCTACGTTTTTTTTTGCGTTCCTCCGACAACCCTATATGAACTTAAGAAACGAACCATGTAGTTCTGTAATATTCTGAAGGAGCGATGAGTAAAGAGTAATTTAGCCGTTACTAACACCGTAGGGCGATTTTCAGAAATCGACGCTTTCCTCATCACTCCAAGCTAACTCCTACGGCCTTTTCAAGCTGCGCCCTTAGTTTCTGAACGTTCGTCAGGGCGCGATAGTGTTGTAATTTAAAATTGAATAACATTCTTTCGCTCTCTATCAAGTTCAGAAAATCCACCGTCCCCGCGATGTACCCCGTTTCGGCAGATTTCAACCCTTGTTCTGCCAGGGGTATATGGGTAGTCCTGAAGAGATTTTCCAAACGTTGAGCGGTTTGAAGTTTGACTAATAAGTCCTTTATCTCAAAGGAGGCCATATTCCGCATCTTTTCATAAGATGCTTTAGCTGCTTCGATATTAGCCTGTGTTTCTTTAACCTTGTAATCATATTTGTCTTTAAAAAACAGCGGCAAGTTGATGCCTATCATAGCGTTCCAACTGCCCGAACCCCTCTGCCCTGGCATCCTTTCAAACATGAGCATGAAGTTCGGATAATAATTTCTCTTAGCGAGTGCGTAAGCCGCTTCGTTCTTTTCAATAGCAATTCTCGAAGTTTTTAACTCCGGGTGCTTTTCAAGGGCAATCTGTTGTAAACCCTCCAGCGTATAGTTGAACGGACTTAGTTCAAAATCCTCGGGAACCCCCAAAGGCGATTGAGGCTGTCGATTCAACAAAATATTCAACGCCGCTTCCGCCGTTTCCTTCTGCTGCTGGAGGGTAATCCCTTCATTGATAAGTTTTGCCAATTCTATCTGAGCTTTTATGACATCGTGTTGCGGCACTTGTCCTGTGGCATATTTTGTCTGAGCAACCTGCAAAAAATGACGGCGCAGTTTCACATTCTCTTCGTTAATCTCAATTGCCTTGTATGCCATATACAGGTTATAGTATGTCATCTTTACCTTAGAGGTGATGTCAAGTTTCTTGGCTTCGTATTTTTCTCTGGCAATCCCAGTGTTTTTTTGGGCTACTTTTTCCTTCAAACTGCGTTTTCCGGGGAAGGGGAGCATCTGAGTAATCTGATACATACTGGCATTTGGGTCAATTACATCAACGCCCCCGCCTGGGATTTTATTAAACATCACTCCGAAATTTGGGTCAGCGAAATCTTTTGCCTGTGGAATTTTAGCTTTAGCGGCTTCCCAGGATTTTTGCGTTGCGCGAAGTTCCGGATTTTCCTGAAGCGCTATCTCAATAATTTCCTTTAAATTCAGCTTTTCATCGGACGTACCTTGTGCGAAAACATTGGACGTTACAGTAAGGCAAATAGCCATTAAACATATAATTACAACAGAAATAGTAGGATATCTATTCATAAGAAAGCTAACGGCGGAAAGCCTGCAATTTGATCGCATTCTGCTAACTCCCTCCTCTAAGTGAAAAACAAGTGGAAGAATCTAACATTATTAAAAATGACAGATTTGAAATAAGTGGATGGAGATTATACGCAGACTGGTGGTGCCCGTAGATTTATGTGAGTTGGAATCAGCATGAAGGGATAAGACAAACATTGTGCGGAAAAGTATACCTGACGAGTGGGAGTTTCACACAATGTGAAAGGCGAGATAACTTCAATTGGTATCGGTGATATGGTATGACCGGTACGCGTCGGAACAGCAGCATTCTGATTAGGAGAGGGATACGAACAACATATATCTGTGTGCCCGCTACCCGGATGATTTCCATTGGACACGGTAGCTTTATCACAGCAATCACGCATTCCGTCACAACAACATTTATGCGAATCGGCTGTGTTGCTGATTGCATCGTTTGCTTTAAGGACGGGGAATACTACAATTACTGTGCATAATAGGATGAGGAAAAATGTACTGTAAATTCGAGCCACCATTAAAACCCCTCTCAAAAATTTTGGAATGCCAATATTATAACAGCACAAAAGTAATTTGTCAAGGAAAATTTTTAAAAATTCATCTGACCGCTGAAAATAAAATATCAGCGTTTAAGTTCTAAACAATACTATGTAACACAATCTGTTTTAGATTGTGAAAAGTAGTCGCAAACTAACCCGTAACGAAGTGAAGGGGCTTCATCCGAGTTTGCATTACATCGCTGAACAACTTTCAACACCAACGTGGGGAATTTCTGGATTTCGGTTGACAATGGTAACTTTTTTGGGGTAAAATGATAGTTAGGAATGGCTGCTAAATAACTTTTGCATTTGCTCGGCTTGGATTGCTAAATCCAAGCCAAACATGTCGGATTTAGCAATCCTCCGTGAGCAATGTGGGTGTACTATTTAATTGCCATTCCTTAGTTGCTAAACCACTATCTGTGAAAACACATAACAAGAGGGCACCTGGAGAAACTTATGTCCAAGAAATTCAACATAACGAGAAGAGAATTTTTTAAGACATCAGCCAGCATTGGGTTAGGACTTTATGGAATGGCAAGTTTAGAACTGCCGTCGTCTGAAGCCGCTGATAAGACATCAAAGGTGATAATCGCCAAAAATGACAGGGTTTTCGATGGCAATGAGGACGTTGATGAAAAGATTGTAGAAAAATTGTTGCATGATGCCCTTATGAAACTAACGGGAACTCATGATAAAAAAGCTGCATGGAGACGATATTTTAAATCGCAAGACGTAGTCGGAATTAAAGTAAACACGCTTTCAGGGAGGGGCATGTCCTCGCACAGGGAAATTGTTAAGGCGATAATCAACGGGCTAAGGATGGCTGGCGTCGCTGAAGAGAATATCATAGTGTGGGATAAATCCGACGATGATTTAATGAGCGCTGGATACGACATCAACAAGAAGTCAAGCGGCGTAAAATGCTACGGTACCCTTCCCTCAGCAGGCTATGACAAATTAGAGATGTGGGGAAGCATTGCGCAATGCTACAGTAAAATCCTTTCGCATTGTACAGCTTTAGTGAACGTCCCAGTCTTAAAACACCACAGCATGGCAGGCGTAACCATCAGTTTAAAGAATTGGTTCGGGGCAATTCACAACCCCAACAAATATCACTTTGATGCAGCAGCGGACGCATACATCCCCGATGTCAACATGGTTCGCTGCTTGCGCGACAAACGCAAACTGGTTGTATGCGACGCTTTATTAGCCCAATATGCCCACGGGCCCGCTTACAATCCAAAGTATATGTGGAAAGAGAACAGTTTGATTGTGGCAGTTGACCAAGTTGCCTTGGATACCGTGGGAACGCAGATTGTCGAAGCAAAACGGAAAGAGAAGGGATTGCCTTCACTGGCTGAAGAGGGTGTAGAACCGAAATACATCGCAATAGCGGCAGACAATGAACATAAACTTGGGATAAATGACGGGAGAATAGAGATTGTACGGTTTTAGGCATTTCCAAGAAAATAATCCGACGGTTGCGGGCTGGATTTGCGCTCAGTGCGGATTGCTAAATCCGCACCAGACCAAACAGGTGGACGATTTTATTTTCTGTAACACCCTTAGATTTTAAATTATTTGTGGAGTGCAAAAATCAACGAAGTGTATTTTTGCAAAGAGGTGATTCTGATGAAAGAGGTAACCAGAAGGGAATTTATCAAATGCGCGGCATGTAGCGCATTTTCTTTCGCGCTTGGCAGCGCGTTGATGGGGAAATCAGCGTACGCGGATGCTCGGTCAGATTTAATTGATGGAAAACATATTTTCGTAGTGAAAGAGGCGATGTACTACGAAAAGCTGCCCGAATTAGAAATAGAGTGCAAGCTTTGTCCTAAGGACTGCAAAATCGGCGATAGGGAACGCGGTTGGTGCGGGGTGCGAGAGAATCGAGAAGGAACATACTATACGCTGGTACATTCCAATCCTTGCGCAATGAATGTTGACCCAATTGAGAAAAAACCTCTCTTCCATTTTCTACCGTCGTCAATAGCATTTTCCATATCGACGGCGGGATGCAATCTCAACTGCAAATATTGCCAAAACTGGGAAATTTCACAATTCCGCCCCGAACAAACCAAAAACTACCTTCTGCCGCCTGAAAAAGTCGTACAATTGGCGTTGAGGGAAGGCAGTCAATCCATAGCATATACTTATGCCGAACCCATCGTGTTCTATGAATATATGCTGGATACAGCAAAACTCGCTAAGAAAAATGGGGTTAAGAACGTAGTTATAAGCGCAGGCTACATCAACACCGAACCGCTCAAAGAACTCTGCGAAACTGTAGACGCAGTAAAAATTGACCTGAAATCTTTTAGAGATGAGTTTTATAAAAATATCTGCCGCGGTACTCTGAAACCTGTGTTGGATACGCTCAAAACATTGATAGAGATGAAGGTGTGGACGGAAATTGTGGTGCTGGTTGTGCCGACGCTGAATGACACGGAAGCGGAATTCAGGGACTTAGCGAAGTGGACATTGGACAATCTGGGAAGCGACATGCCCGTCCATTTTTCGCGCTTCCACCCCACATATCAACTCAAAAATCTACCACGTACCCCGCTAAAAACATTAGAAACAGCCCGAAATGTCTGTAGAGACGAAGGATTAAAATACGTCTATCTGGGGAACGTCCCCCCCAACCACGAAGGCAACAACACATACTGCCCTAAATGCAACAAGCTATTAATTCGGCGGTGGGGGCTCTATGGCATTATCGAAAACAACATAGTAAATGGAAAATGCAAGTTTTGCAAATACCCAATTGCGGGGATATGGACGCTGACCGGATAAAAAAGAAGAAAGTGGGAAAGCGAAATTTTTGGGCTGGATTGCCTCAACTCTTGTCAGAACTTTCTTGATAAGTTGCTCTGACTACGGTTTTTATCCCGCCACGTATGTTAAAATCGCCGGTGACTTCTACGCTTCGCGGGTTGCATGCGCGGACAAAATCTTCCATGATTTTATTTACCACATGCTCGTGAAAGACTCCAACGTCTCGATAGAATACGATGTACTCTTTCAGTGATTTTAATTCGACGCACTCTTCGTCGGGGACGTAGCGGATAGTAATTGTGGCGAAATCGGGCAACCCTGTTTTGGGGCAAACACAGGTGAATTCAGGTATCGTGATTTCTACTGTGTATTCTTTATCGCTGTACTGATTTGTCCATGTGTCAATTTTGGGTGTTTTTAAATTCCGGATTTCGCCTTGTAATCCTTCGTAAGTAGCGGTTTTCATCATATTTTCCATGTGTAATACCGGGACTATGGAATTTTATCCATGTCCAGAATAAGATGCCAAAGCTTATTTCAGTGCCATTCTGACTAATACTGATTTCTATTGGTGCCGTTTTATCGTTCCCCACAAGGTGGGCAATTCTCTTCTTGGGGAAGCCACGAATAGGTTTGCAGGAAACCAAAAAGGCTCTTCCTCTGATGCCCAATGATTAGTGAGCTTGACCAGGTTGGTTCCGTCAGAGTTTATAACGTAGATTTTCGAGCCACCAGGGCGTTCGCGAAAGAATGACCGAAAGGCAATCTTCCTCCCATCGGGTGACCAAGACGGAGAATCGTCGAATCCCAGATGATTAGTGAGATTGACTGGATTGGTTCCGTTGGCATTCATCACGTAGATGTTCTCCAAATCACCGCCTCTGCGGTTTGATACAAAGGCTATCTTCCTTCCATCGGGTGACCAAGATGGAGAACCGTCGGATTCCGGATGATTAGTACACGTGGACGTAAATATTTGACCCCTTTTGATTGTAGTGAGTGGTGAATTGGGCACTGGGGCATTGGGGCGCTGGGGCACTGGGGCAAAAGATGAAACCCTTCAATGCTCCAATGCCGAAACTAAACTGGCTTTCCTTCCTGTTCCACGGGAGGGTTAAGAACTTCTGAACATGTGGATTAGTGAGATTGACTGGATCGGTTCCGTCGGCATTCATCACGTAGATGTCCCAGTTGCCATCGCGGGATGACACAAAGGCAATCTTCTTGCCGTCAGGAGACCAAAAGGGGGACCGTTCGGGGCTCAGATGCTTGGTGAGCCTAACTGGATTGGTTCCGTCGGCATTCATCACGCAGATGCCCCTGTTACCATCGCGAGGTGAATCAAAGGCAATCTTTCTTCCGTCGGGTGACCAACAAGGAGACATGTCCCATTCCGGATGATTAGTGAGATTGACTGGATTTGTTCCGTCAGCGTTCATCACATAGATTTCCCGGTTGCCGTCGCGGTCAGACATAAAAGCAATCTTCTTCCAGTCCGGAGATAAGCAAGGCATCTCGTCCGCTGCTGGATGGTTTGTGAGTCTGATAGGATTGGTTCCATCCGTGTTCACCGAATAAATTTCCCTATTGCCATCGCGGTCAGAGACGAAGAGGATTTTACCCTGTGTAAGCGTTCGAGCTTGGAGTGTAATTATGGACACATCAACACTCGCCAGCAGGCAAACGCCAAGTACGAAAGCGAATACATTAAACATCTTGCTGCGATTAGCACCTCTGTCCTCACTGCGGAACAGATGGACTTTCTTTCTGCACATAAGTAACCTCCTGTATAATATGTAGGTCAAAATTCCCGAAGGGGCGAAGCGATCTTTTCACATCTTGACTGTCGATTTTGGAAAATCGACCTACGGGGTTTTATATCGAAACCTCACTTCTTATTTCTATCTTCAACGTTCTTGAGCCATCCCCATGTAAGTGGTAGTTTGCCAGCGGGAGATACGGAGTAAGGAGCTGGGTCAAACCAAATGGGATTCCAATCATTACTCGGATGATTTGTCAGATTTCGTAAGTTCTTTCCTGTCATGTCCATGACATATATTTCATATTGGTCATAATTAAGTAGGGAGGCGGCAGCGTTCCTTTTTCTTGAGATATTATACCAATCCACAAAAAAGATTAGGGTAATAAAAACCGAGTTTTTCGGAAAAACTCGGTTTTTTAGCAGCAAAATATTCTGTGGAAAGGTATACAACAAATAAGATACAGTAAGTTAAATCAATCTCAAGATTTAATCTATTCGAAATACTGTCACCACGGGAAGATGGTCTGAGTTGTCACTCAGGATAACACGATGCTCCAAAACTTCCCATGCCGAGGGACCAAGAATGAAGTCAATCGTTCTTATAGGATTATCCGAAGGAAACGTCGGAGGACCATCGAACACTCCACTGAACAAGCCACTGTTGCGAAGCAACGTAATTGATGCGTCGTTTGGCGTTGCGTTGAAGTCACCAGCTAGCAGAACTTCTTGCCTATTCGTGTCGTGAAAAACACATTCCACAAAGTCCAGCAACTGCTTCGTCTGCGCGAGGTTGTTTGCAAGGTCAAACGAGTCGTTGTGAAGTGATGCGAGAAGCAAGCGGCGTCTTCCTATTTGAACCTCACACCATAGTGCTCTTCGATTATTCTTGGTAACGTAAAACGGCTTTCGCCCCGAAAGTGACAAATTGCGCACTCCTTCAAGAGGCCACCGGGAAAGAATAGCATTCCCCCCCACGATTCGATAGAATGGCAAACCTAAGTTGTAGTTTTCACCAAACGCCCACATGTGCATTCCGGTAGTCTCCGCCAGAACCTTGACTTGATTCACCGGACATGGACTACACTCGCGAACCACCTCGGATAGAAATACCAAATCGGGGCATTCAGTTGAGATGAGCTGCGCAATGCGCCCAATTCTGCTTTTGATAGCCTCTGGACTCTTGAACGAAGTCCCTCCCTTATGCAAAAAGCCCTTGGCGATATTGTACGACATCACTTTCAGACGCGTCTCCCTTGAGCCGGTGTTTAGATGCTTTGGTGGGTGGCCTGTAAGACCGGTTCTCGGCTTCTCGCCGTCGGCAAGCAGTACACCATTAACAACGAATAGCAAACCCAACAAGCCTACCAAAGCGAGGGAAACTCCGAGGACGATAAACGTAATCCACCGAAACGTTCTGGGGCATATTTTTTTCTTACTCATTTTAAGTAATCCTATACGGACTTATGAAGCGAACCACTAATTCTTGCCGAAGCTCTAACATTGAACGTATCGTTTATGCAACAGTCGGGTATCAGAATTGCGATATGACTTTTTATGTGTCATCGTTCTTCTGAAGTGGAGAGCGTTTGGCATCCAATTTGCGTGACGCCGAAACATAAACCTTATCAACAAGGAGGATGTAGGTTGATTTTCTGAACTCGACAGATGCTCGTCGAAATTTGAATCTCCACCTATATTATACAAAATAATGACTCAGATAAGCAATTGGAAATTGCCGGTAATTTTATTACTTTTCGGTATTGCGTTTTCTTCATATTACTTTTTGTCGAATAAGACAACCACACCTGTTATGGCGCAAACCCCATCCAGTAATGTTAAAGAAGACGCATCTCGAAAAGCCGAACTTGGGGATACGGGCTACATTCCAATCGGTGGCATCATCCCCTTTTACGGTGATTTCGGTGATTGGCCGGAAAACTTTGTTTTATGTGACGGTAAAATGATTGTAAATCCCAAATCGCAGAAGTTCAACAAAAGAAACGCACCTGAACTCACTGACCGATTTATTATGGGCATAAATCAAGCGCAAAATCTCATTGAGCAGCCTGTTATAGGTGGTAGTGTTACCCACCACCATCAGGGAATTGGAACGGCGGGTGGAGCGAAATTCAAATGGGAAAGAGGTAGGACGCGTGCCTCTTATGATTCTACCCGGAAGTCTAAGGTAGGCGAGTTTCTTGACCACACGCACAACGTTGGGTTGTCTACCGACGAATCCAAACATATACCGCCTTATATGGGGCTTTTTTATATCATGCGTATATATTAGTTTGAAAGCCCGCATATCAAGTGATATGCGGGCTTTTAATTTTCAAGTGACAAAGTGTGTAAGTCGAGTTTCCGAACTCGACAGATTTTCGTCGAGATTTTTTGACCTATATCAACAAGGAGGGAATTCAAATGACAAAGGGAATAGCATTGAGTATTTGTTTGATTCTATTGACGTACGCCAATCCTGTTCTGGGTAAATCAGACGCAGAACCTACAGATGTTCTCATTGGCGAAGAATTGCGCTATGTGGAGATAGGCGGCGAGTATCTATGGCTGGCAACCAACAAGGGTGTCAGTCAATACCATTTTGACACCAAGAAGTGGGATTACTTCACTACCAGAGATGGGCTGATAAACAATAAGGTCAATTGTATTGCCGTCGAGTGGAAGCAAGGTGTGTTTCGCAGGGGGACAACCGGGCGCGTCTGGTTCGGGACGGATTCTGGCTTATCCGTCTACGACATGAAGAAAAACCAATGGCATAACTATACGGTCAAAAATGGTTTAATCGAAAACAAGATAACGTGTATTTCAGCGCGCAACGATTGGATTTGGATAGGGACAGAGAAGGGCGTTAGCGCGTATGAGAGAAAGAAACATCGCTGGCAATCCCATTCAGCCTTGCCGGGCATTAAGACTCCATCCGTAACATCCATCTATCACGACTATAATTATGTTTGGATTGGGACAAATAGCGGGCTGGCTTGATATAATTACAAATACAAAAAGTGGGAATATTTCACCAACGGCGGCAGCTTTTGGGTCAGTCCAGCAGGTGGTTCCCGCTCAATTAGTAGCCAATCCGTTTATCAATCACCGATTCCAACCTGCTTTGGAACGGAACCGAACTTTGGGTTGGCACCTACGGCGGCGTCAGCAAATATGATTTAGTAACAGACAGATGGACTAATTTCACCCGAACTGATGGGTTATGCGACAATCGCATAACCTCCATAGCCCAAAGTGAAGATTGTCTCTGGATAGGCACTCAAAAGGGTGTCACTAGGTTTCCGTAGGAAACTGGAATACCCACACCGTCCTTAGTGGATTGGCTGGAAACGACATCAGCACCATCGCGTGTGATAGCAAATTTGTCTGGGTTGGAACCGCTGAAGAGGGACTCAGCCGATACAACAAAGCGACCAAAAAATGGGACAGCTTCAATCTTGAAGCCGGCCTGGCTGATAACAACATCCGCAGTATTACTCTTGATGGCAAATACGTCTGGATTGGCACGTTTTCGGGGGGCGTATGTCGATTTGACCTGACAACTGAACTCTGGACAACCTATCGCACTGCCGATTTTATAGCGGAAAAATGAGGCATTTCGTTCCGAACATTCCCACTCCAAAATATATACGCGGGGCTATAAAACGCCCCGCCGTATTCACCATGACACAAAAATGATTTGTCAGTGACAATTTTGTGACAATCAGATGGTATAATACTCCCCAAAGCAAAAAAACAAGAAAAAAAGAAATTTTATGCAACTTTTTTGTGAGAATACGCTTAATAGTAGGGGATTGAAAACCAAAAGGGCAATCTGTTGACTTGAACATTGTCTACAGTGAAAGATTTGATGCTAATGGAATATAAAAAGAAAACAGACCAAGAATTGGTAAAAAGTTTTCAGACGGGTGATAAGAATGCTTTCAATGAACTCCAAAAAAGGCATCAGAACAAAATCTATTATCTCATCTTAAAATATCAAAAAAACGTAGAAGTCGCAAAAGATATTTGTCAGGAAGTGTTTCTGCGTGCTTTTTTAAGATTAAAGACATTCAATGGGGGTGCAAAGTTTTATACCTGGCTATACAGAGTGGCTGTAAACCTCTGCATAGACTTTCATCGCAAGCATTCCCGTATTTCTACTACCAACTTGCTTGAGGAGTTCCCAATATCACATCAGGTTGAAAAGTGCGATGATACATTTGACCCATTAAGCGTCCTTGAAAAAGAAGAGCTTTATGAAAAGGTTAGAGAAGCCATAAAGATGCTCCCGCCAAAGCAGAGAAATGTATTGATACTGCGGTACTATGGCGAACTTAAAATCAGTGAGATTGCGTTAAAAGTCGGCTGTTCTGAAGGAACTGTAAAAGCGCAACTTTTCCATGCAAAACGCAAATTAGCCAAGACGCTGAAAGGATACTTTTAATCCCTTAGAGCGTGTCTGAGAAGTCCTCTGACACAGCATAGCTCGTAGGTTGGGTTGAACTTGTGACTTGGGTTGAGCGAAGCGACGTATCGAAACCAGTCTATCGTTGGGTTTCGTGACTCAACCCAACCTCATATGTTCACATACCCTCTTACCCTTCACTCATCACTATTCAGGATAAAACAAGTCCGCTATCTTGTCGGTCGGCATTCAAACGCACCTCACATCGGAGAAATCTGCTTGTAGACTAAGGTTTCAATTGGCTCGGTTAAATAATTCATCAACACGCCCTAAGGTAGGGATGCTATTCCCTGCCTTTTTTTTATGCTTATTATTTTTGACGTAACAGAAAAAATATGCTAAACTTAGAAATAGCAGTTGGAAAATTTCAATGTAATAGTTCCTACTACTTTTGTTCCAAGCCTACTCAACCCAAGCCGCTACGCTACAGGCGTGGAGTCAATCTTCAATCCATTCACGATGAGAAGCGGTACTCTATTTCTGACGAAGTATCGTATTAGTGGTAGTTCATTACGAAAAAATGGAGGTATCCCATCATAATGCAACAACTAACTAACGGAGTATTCCCAACCCCTGACGAGATGGCAGAAGCCCAGCGGTGGGTGGGGGCGAAATTCAAAGGAATTACAGACACGGAAGCGCCAGAGGCGGGGCTGATTGTCCTCGCCAATAATGACGCGGTGCAGAAGAACGCCCGCATGGGCAAGCCGCTCAAGATTGCTGACAAACAATACCATCGTGGACTTTACTGCCACGCCGTCAGCAAAGTTGTCGTGCGTTTGCCAGGCGCGGGCGAGACGTTCACGGCGGAAGTCGGCGTGGACAGCAACGAGCAGACTCAGCCCGGGCGCGGCAGCGTCGTCTTTTCAGTGAACGTTGGGGACAGGGAACTATTCTGCTCTGAGGTAATGCGCGAGGGGATGTGTGCCGTGCCGGTCGAGATAGCCCTTGGCGGTGCGACGGAATTCACGCTGGAAGTAGGCGATGCTGGTGACGGGATTAGCTGCGACCAAGCGGACTGGGCGGATGCGAAGGTTATCTTAGAGGACGGGCATATCATCTGGCTTGGCGACATGGAGATGGAAGGCACACACCGCGCCGAATATACCACTGAGCTGTTGTTCTCTTTCACTTACGGCGGGCAGTCGTCTGCTGAATTGCTCAAGGATTGGGAGTTGAAGCGAAACACCCAACATCTCAACGCCCAACATACCGAACATACGCTCACCTACACCGACACGAAAACCGGTTTGGTTGTGCGTTGCGTCGCCGTTGAATACCACGACTTCCCCACCGTCGAGTGGACGCTCTACTTCAAGAACACAAACTCTGAGGACGCCCCGATTTTGGCGGACATACAGTCGCTGGATACGCGGTTGGAACGCCACTCATGGCCGGAAACCGAATTGACCGAGTTCCTGCTACATCACCACGTCGGCAGCCCGTGTACGCCAACCGATTACCAGCCGCTTGAAACGAAACTCAGACCAAATGAAAATTTGCGTTTTGCTCCGCCCGGGGGACGCCCATCCGACTCCGTGCTGCCGTATTTCAACCTCGAATGGCCCAGCGAAGGTGTCATTATTGTGGTGGGTTGGCCCGGACAGTGGGCGGCTGAATTCACACGGGACGAGGGCATAGGTTTGCGCATACGTGCCGGGCAGGAGTTGACGAGCTTTCGTCTGCACCCGGGCGAGGAAGTACGCACTCCGCTCATCGTGATGCAGTTCTGGAAAGGTGACCGGATTCAGGCGCAGAATATTTGGCGGCGGTGGATGTTCGCCCACAATTTACCATGTCCGGGCGGCAAACCACTCGCCCCACAGATGGCGGCGTGCAGTTCCCACCAGTACGGCGAGATGATTCACGCCAACGAGGAGAACCAGAAGATGTTCGTTGACCGGTATTTGGAACAGGGGTTGAAATTAGACTACTGGTGGATGGATGCCGGATGGTACGTGAACGAGACGGGCTGGCCCAACACGGGAACGTGGGAAGTGGATACGAAACGCTTCCCACGCGGGCTGCGAAACATCGTTGACCACGCACATGACAGGGGTGTCAGGAGCATCGTCTGGTTCGAGCCGGAACGAGTCACGCCAGGGACATGGCTGTACGAAGAACACCCTGAGTGGCTGCTCGGCCGCGACGGCGAGACAAAACTGCTCAACCTCGGCAACCCTGAAGTACGCCAATGGTTGACCGAACATGTGGACAACCTCATCAGGGAACAGAAAATTGACCTTTATCGCAACGATTTCAACATCAACCCGCTGAGTTACTGGCGTGCCAACGACGCTGATGACCGGCAGGGCATCAGCGAAATCAAGTACGTGACTGGTTTTTTGACCTATTGGGACGAACTACGACGCCGCTATCCCAACATGCTCATCGACACCTGCGCTTCCGGAGGCAGACGAAATGACTTGGAAACTTTGCGTCGCTCTGTGCCGTTGCTGCGTAGCGACTACATCCTTGAGCCGGTCAGCCAACAGAACCACACCTACGGCATTGCCCCCTGGATTCCGTTCTATGGCACGGGCGTCAACTCCTTCGATGCGTATGTCTTCCGAAGCCAGATATGCCCACACATCACCGCCTGCTACGACATGCGCAACGAAAATCAGGACTTCGAGACGTTGCGTCGTCTCTACAAACAATGGCTGGACATCAGCCCCTACTATTTCGGCGACTTCTATCCCCTCATCCCGTACAACCCGGACAATGACGTTTGGATGGCGTGGCAATTTGACCGTCCTGATTTGGGCGAAGGGATGGTACAAGTATTCCGCCGAACCGACAGCATCTACGAGGCAGCGCGCCTCAAGCTGAGAGGTTTGAACCCAAATGCCCGCTATGCGGTAACAAACCTTGACAGCCCCGATGAAAAGCGGAATTTCACTGGCAGCGAACTGATGGAGAAGGGGATTCCTGTCGCGGTGAAAGAGCAGCCGGGTGCGGTGATAATCACTTACAAGCGTGCGGAGCTCGAAAGTAAGTAGAAAATTTTGCTTGACATGAGCATGTGAACATTGTAAAAGTAGCAAAATTAATAGTCCGACTAAGAGCGTGTGTGAGAAGTCAGATGAAAGCAAAGAAACCGAGTTTTTGAGACTAATAAAACACCTACGTTACGCCAAAAATTTTGCTATAAGCCCACTTTGTGTTATCGCAAAGAAAAACTCGGTTTCTCGTCTCCTATTTTTTACCCACTTTTCACACAGCCTCTGAAGGAGTGAAGGAACTATGGATTACCAAATTGTGCTACAACCTGAACTAAATTTGAGTCCGGGTGATGTTGTTGAGGCTTGGAATGGTATGCCAGAATGTCAAAAAGTGGCTAAAGCTCACCTGACCGAATCCACCAGCACACAATGCTCCCTATTCGCAGCAGCAGGTGTCGCCTTGAGCAGTGTGGCTCTTGGCGTTATTTCCAATACGCTTTTTGACCTGATTAAGAAAGTGTTTGTTAAAAAGGGTGTCACCAAACAAACCGAAATCATCCAGCTTGACCAACCCGATGGCAGCCGTTTGCTGGTTGTCAAGATTATTGAGTTTGAACAAAAGTGAAACCCCGTAGAACGTGTAGCCTTACTCGTTCGCCCCGGCAATCTGAACGGGCAAGGCTGCCCGTTCTACGGATGGGATGAATCTAAGAAGGAGCTAACATGACATTAATCCGCATCACCGAGAAAAACATGGATACTGACGGCCCCAACGCCGTCGTCAGTTTTGACCAGGGAGAAGAATTTCCAGTCACCATCAGCGTCCCGTTCTCCGAGCAGGAGGAGGAATTGCTGGAGTGGTATTTCGAAGAACACCTGCGGTTCCCATTCGTGAAAAAGGTGGACGCAGAGAGAGCAGCGGCAAACATCACCCGTTACGGCGAGGCTTTGTTCGACCAAGTATTCGCTGACCGCGATGCCTACGCTCGCTACACAGAATGTATTCAGGGAGGCGTGGGCGAACTGCGTTTCGAGATTGCCGGCTCACCCGACTTCCACAAGCTACACTGGGAAGCACTCAAAGCTCCGAATTTGCCCAGAGCATTTTCGTTGGAATCGCCGATGGTACGCAGGAACCTTGAGCGTCAGCCTGTTCGGGCGGCTATGCGTCCGTCGCCTACCATCAACCTACTGATTGTCTCTGCCCGTCCCGGTGGCAAACGAGACATGAGCTATCGCACTATCTCCCGCCCGTTGGTGGAAGGACTGCGCAAATTTGACCTGCGTATACAGATTGAGATACTGCGTCCAGGTACTTACGAGGCATTGGTCAAACACTTAGAATCGGTCAGGGATGAACACGGCGCTGGCTACTACCACGTCATCCACTTCGACGTTCACGGTGCCCTGTTGACCTACGAGAAATGCCAAGAGGAGTTTGAGGCTGACCGATTGTTATGCCACAGCCGCTACGGGCGCGACGACATCAAGAAATACGAGGGACTCAAAGCCTTCCTCTTTTTGGAGGGAGAGAAGGAAAATCAAGTTGACCCGGTGGAGGCGAGCGAACTGGCAAACCTACTGATTACCCATCAGGTGCCTATTGCTGTCCTCAATGCCTGTCAATCGGGCAAGCAGGTTGGCGCTACTGAGACCAGTTTGGGCAGCCGAGTGATGCAGGCTGGGATGCAACTGGTACTGGCGATGGGCTACTCCGTCACCGTCAGCGCAGCCGAGTTGATGATGAGCACACTCTACGCCCAACTTTTCGCTGGCAACGCCCTGTCCGCTGCCATTCGCACTGCCCGCTTGGAGTTACACAATCGCAAGGGGCGACGCGTCTATTTCAACCAAATGATTGATTTGGAGGACTGGATGCTGCCCGTCGTCTATCAAAATCGGGAACTTCGCCTGACTGTACGAGACTTCACGCCCGAAGAACAAACCGACTACTACATGCGACAGGCGGTGAGCTACCGTCCTCCCGAACCCACCTACGGCTTCGTCGGTCGCGACTTGGACATCCTGCAAATCGAGAAGCGACTGTTGAAGCGCAACCTGTTGCTGGTGCAAGGCATGGGCGGCGCTGGCAAAACTACCTTGCTCCACCACTTAGGTTTCTGGTGGCAGACTACTCGCTTCGTTGACCAGGTTTTCTACTTCGGCTACGACGAGCAAGCCTGGACGCGCCAGCACATCATGGATGACATCGCTCAACGGATGTTTTCGATAGACATTGGCAGATGGCGCGCCATGCCCTTGGACGCCCAGCAAGCAATGTTGGCAGAGCGTTTGCGCGCCCACCGTCATCTGCTCATCCTTGACAACCTCGAATCCATCACAGGCGCAAATCTCGCCATCCAAAACACCCTCCCACCAGAGGAACAAACTGCGCTGCGCGGTTTCCTTGCCGACTTGTCGGATGGCAAAACGCTGGTGTTGTTAGGCTCGCGTGGCGGCGAGGAATGGCTGATGGAAGGAGGGCAAACTTCAAACCCGCCCCTGCGGAAGGACGATGTTTACGAACTGCCGGGTTTAGACCAAGAGGCAGCGTCCACGCTGTCTGACCGCATTTTGGAGCGTCACAGCACGACAAAATACCGTAGCGACCAAAATTTCCAGAGGTTGCTCAAGCTGCTTGACGGCTACCCGCTACCGTTAGAGGTGGTGCTGGCGAACCTTGTCCACCAGACACCGGCGGAGGTATTGGAGGCTTTGCAAGCCGGCGATGTGTCACTGGACGGCGACAGCCAGAAAAAGACAGAAAGTATCCTCCGCTGCATCGACTACTCTCACAGCAACCTTTCGCCCGAAGCGCAGGGGTTGCTCATCTGCCTGGCTCCCTTCACATCGGTAATCAACACAACGCCGCTATCGCACTACACCGAACAACTCCGCGAACAGCCCGCCCTTGCGCATCTCCCCTTTGACAGTTGGGACGAAGTGCTTCAGGAGGCAATCAACTGGGGGTTAATGAGTCCACATCCCAACGCCCCCGGCTTTTTACGGCTGCAACCCATCTTCCCCTACTTCCTGCGCAGCCATCTGAACGAGCCTGAACAGGCTGAAGTACGGAGCGCCATTGAGACTGCCTTCCGCCAACATTACGACAAACTAAGCGCTTCGATGTTCATGTTGCTCCTATCCAAAGAACCATTGCAGAAACAATTGGGGCAGGTGCTGACGCGCTTGGAATATGAAAACCTGTTCACTGCTCTAAACCTCGCCTTAGAAGCGCAAGTCTCGATTCTCAATCCCGGCAGATGTCTGTCCGCCTACTTAGACACCACAAAAGACCAGCGTAGGGGGCTGGAATTAGGCGAGACCATTTTTGCCCGCCTGAAAGATTATCCAGCCGAAAGCCTGACCGGGCAGTTGGGATTTGAATTCGTCAGCGTCATTGACGACATCGGCTTACGCCAGTTTGAACTCAAGCAGTATGCGGCAGCCGAGGCATCTTATCAGCAAGCGCTTCGCATTCATTCTCAACAGAAAGCGATGGACATTGAACTCAGAGAGAAAGGTAAAGCGGGCATCTTGTACCAGTTGGGGAGAGTGGCTCAAGAACAGCGGCAGTGGGAACAGGCAGAGAAGTATTACCAAAAAGCTCTGCAAATCTACATCGAATTCAATGCCCGATACGAACAGGCTTTAACCTACCACCAGTTGGGGATGGTGGCTCAGGAACAGCAGCAGTGGGAACAGGCGGAGCAATACTACTACAAAGCACTGCAAATCAAAATCGAATCCAATGACCGATATGAACAGGCTAAAACCTACCACCAGTTGGGGGGGTGGCTCAAGAACAACGGCAGTGGAAACAGGCGGAGCAATACTACCAAAAGGCTCTGAAAATCAAAATCGAATTCAATGACCGGCACTCACAGGCTGGAACCTACCACCAGTTGGGGGTAGTGGCTCAAGAACAGCGACAGTGGAAACGGGCAGAGAAGTATTACCAAAAAGCTCTGCAAATCTTTATCGAATTCAATGCCCGATACGAACAGGCTCAAACCTACCAAAGTCTGGGCGCGATGGCCGGGGAACAGCAGCAGTGGGAACAGGCGCGAGACTATTGCCTCAAGGCTTTGGAGATTTTCGTTGAATTTGATAGCAAATACGAAATGGGCATTACTTTGCGTAACTTGGCTCTGCTATGGCAGGCGAGTGAGGACGCTAATCTGCCCGCCGCCGTCGCTTCCGTCCTTGGCGTTGCCCCGGAGGAGGCGGAAAAGTTGCTGCGTAACCTGCCCCCTGACGAATAGCAAGCCTAAGCAGTTGGTCATATTTGGGGGGCTGAAAAATACCTAAACTTTAAAAATACAAAGTTTATTATTCAAAAATACCTAATCTGTGTCCCTAAAATTCAGGAGGAGTTAGGAAAATGAGAAAGAAAAACTTACCAGAGAAAGTTGTTGCACAACTTGACTTTGAAGGTTGCACCGAAGGGGGTGTGCTTCAGCCGCTCAATGAGCCTGACGAGCGCACCCGTCGATACTTTGCCGGATGGGAGACTCCGCTGGCACCGTGGGGTGGGTTCGGGTTAGATTCAGGGTTTGCGGTGGTACGCGATGATGGGAGGAGTGTGCTGGAGTTGACACTTCCGCGCAGTGAGCGTGCTTTGGTGGCGGGTGCCGAATGGATGCGGGACTACCGTGTGGCAGCCGAAATCAAGCCGATAGATGCGACAGCGCCACCACATGTGGACAGAGCGGATTGCTCCGAAGCACTCATCGGAATCGCCTTCCGTATTTCCACCTCAAGGCATCATTACCACTTTGGCATTGAGGGACGACGGCGCGCTGTGTTTTACCGTCGGGCGGACGATGAATGGTTCGTCCTCGCAGAGCAAGCGGTCGAATTGCCTGCCGGATATTTGACGCTGGAGGTGGAGCTTGACGGGGATGGAATCCGGTGTCGGTGTGATGAAGTTGGGGTGGAGTTTTTCTGCACGGACACAACCTTCCGCGAAGGGAAAGCGGGCATCCGGGGTATTGGTCGCGCACGGGTGGCTTCCGTTAGAATTCTTCAGACGGAGGCTCAAGAGAAACGCAACCAGCGCCGTCGTAACCTTCGTGAGCGAGAGGTATGCGAGCGAGGTGAAGAAATTTCTGCCCCGGCGCTCGTAAGAACCTTTGACCTGACGGCTCTTGGCGGTATGCCGACGTTTTATGACTTCGTATGCGCGGGGCGTTATGACATGCTAATCGCGGGAAAGTCGCTCCGAGCAATGACGGTGGAAGGAGAGCTTTTGTGGGAGATTCCTTATTCGGTACGCAATATTGTCTTTTCAGTGGGATACGCAGGGAGCGGGAGGCTTATCTACGGTTTTGCAGGCGTTCGCACCTCGGAAGAACTCTTGTCAGTGACGGGAGCGGCGGGGAAGTCAGTCCTCTCTGATGAACTCTGGCTGATTCGCGGCACTGATGGTGAAATACTCGCACGGACAGAACTGCCCACTCTTGATGACGCTGTCCGATTTGTTGACCTTTCGCCCACCAGCGGCAATCTGACGGACACGGGCGGCTTCGACATTTTGGTGCGGGAGTGGCGTAAGGATATGGGCAACGGCGGTACTAATTTGTGGGCTTATGACAAAGACTTGAAGTTCCTCTGGCACAAAGCCGTCAGCCCGTCTTACGGACACCACTGGGCTGTGCAACTCCACGACATGAACGGAGATGGACGGGATGAGATTCTCGCCGGAGGGACGCTCCTCTCAGCCGAAGGAGGTGTGCTGTGGATACACGACTTACACGAAGAAATGAAACGCATCTCCGGCGCAGGACACTACGATGCCGTGACAATCGGGGCTTTCGCAGAGGACGAATCTCTTGACCCAATTGCCTTCCTTGTGGGCGGGAGCGCAGGTGTCTATGTGGTGGACGGGCTTACGGGAAGAACGAGAATGGTTCACCGCGTCGGCCACGCACAGGGGCGAGTCGTTGGAAAGGTACGCAAGGACTTGCCAGGCGAACAGGTACTCGTTGCCTGTCGTTGGGGAAATATGGGCATCCTGACGCTTTTCGCCGGTTCAGGCGACCGACTTTGGACCAACCAGCCCGATTACATCGGCCAGGGTTCCCGCCCGGTGCGCTGGGGCGAAGATACCTTCATCTGGATGAATACCTCAGGGGCTGCCCAGTCCTTCTATGACGGCTACGGTAGGCGCGTCAAGGAACTGACGGAGTTGAAGAGGTTGTGGGGAAATCGGATGCGGCGCGACGTGGGAACGAGCGTAGCGCGGATGGGTGACGATACTGCTGAGTTTCTCTGCCTGACGGTGGAGGGAAAGATGTATGTTTTCGGTCCCGGTTAAATTCCCCACTGTCGAATTTCCAAACTCGACACAATTGTCAAGATAGGTATGCTTGTTTTTTCTCTTGACGCATCCTCCAAAATTGATTCAACTCATCATTTGACGAGTACATGTCGGCGAAAATATTTGACCCAGTAGACTCACTATGTCAAGGTAAAAATATCAAATATTTTTCCTAAAAGCCTTGAGCCGTGTGTTTTGTGTTGCGAGTTTTTTATGTGTTATCACTAAATGCTTGATAATTTAGGTGTATTGCGGCCATTTGGAAAGAAGAATACCAATAATTCCACCCTCCGGGCGGACAGCAAGCGGCAACTTAGCGCGCTGAATCCCCTTTATGAAAATCCCAAAAGTGGAGGATTATCAAACAATATGTGATGGTACAACCCAGGCTTTGCCTTCACTTTTTCCGCCCTTAGGGATGAAGTATCAAAAGCCTAAAGTCCCACTACGAGAGGATTATCAAACAATATGTGATAGTACACGTTGAAGTTATTTTTACTCTTTACTTCTTACTCTTCATGGTAGTCAGGAGGAAACAAATGCAATCAGACGCTGTTAAATTACAAAGTGAAACTGTATCTCTTTCAGTATCGAAATTGACCGGTGCGTGGACGTTGTTGGACAAACGCACCGACGTTATATGGAAATCAAATCCGCAACGGTTTGGAAAAATAACTTTGAAAAGGGAAGAAAGCCAAACGTTACCGCTTATTCCAGATTACGTCAAGTGCGAAGGGAATGCGGTTAGCATGGCATTTCATCCGGGCGATGGTGTCGCTTTAATGGCGACGATGACGCTACTTGATGACGATGAAACCATTGAAATATCTTGCAGTGGGCATTCAGAAGCAGACACCAAAATCGAAGGTGTGAAACTGCTTGACGACGCCCTTTCCATCACCGCCGAAGATTCCGGCTATCTGCTCGTTCCGGTGCGTTTGGGGTTGCTTATCCCGTCCGACAGCGGGGTAGAATTTACTCATCGGTTCGGCACTTACGATTACGAGGGATGCCATGCGGAAATGCTCGGCGCGGTCAAACGTGGTTCGGCGTTGTTGTTGACGTGGCATGAGCCGTACATCACAGCGGAAGTCAAAAGTGTCCTTGACGATGAAGGGCAGGAACTCACTGCTTCGCTCTTCTTGCGCAAGACGGCGAACTCTTTCAAACTTCGTCCGCTCGGCACAGGCGATATCAACACCATCGCTGAAGCCTATCGTGACATAGCGCGCAGAAAGGGGTATTTGGTTACTTGGGATGAGAAACTCAAAACTCGTCCGCAAGCTGCAAAGCTGTTCGGTGCGATAAATTTCAAGCTCTGGACAACCTTAGCGCGGCAAATAGACGAAGATTTGAACGAGGTATCAGTGAATGTCAACTGGACTTTTGACGAAGCCAAGAAGATAGCCGAACACTTGAAAAACGACTTGAAACTTGACCGAGTGCTGTTCATCTTAGGCGGTTGGCTTCACAAAGGCTACGATTGCCAGCACCCGGACATCCTGCCTGCCGCGCCCGAATGCGGAGGCGACGAAGGATTGGCGGATTGTGTGCGGCGCGTCCAAGAATTGGGGTACGTTTTTTCACTGCACGACAACTACCAGGATATGTACCGCGACGCGCCTTCGTGGGATGAGGATTACATTATGAAACAGCCCGACGGTAGCTTGAGAAAAGGTGGACTGTGGCTCGGTGGGAGGGCATATCTCACTTGCTCGAAAAAAGCTGTCGAATTAGCTCAACGCCCACAAAATTTGCCTGCGGTCAAAAAGCTCTTTTCGCCGGACATCTACTTCATCGACACAACTTACGCGGCAGGATTGTGCGAGTGTTTTGATGAAAACCATCCGCTGACAAAGTGGGACGACATGCACTGGAAAAGCGAGATTTCCGACTATGCGCGAGACGTATTTGGGTTGTTCGGTTCGGAATGCGGGCGCGAGTGGGCGGTTCCTCACTGCGATTGGTTTGAAGGTTTGACGGGCGTTTCTGGACGCTACTATCACAATCTTGACCCGGCGAAATTTGGCGGGACAGTAGTGCCGCTGTTTGAGATGGTTTACCGCGACGGAATCGCAATGCACGGAAAATACGGCTACAATTTCGCCGAAGCTGCCGAATACGTCTTACACCACGTTAGCATCGGGCGAACTCTCCACTACCACAGCATCGGACACCACCTCTACTGGCAGGATGCGCCCACCGAGGAACTGCCATTTCCTGGTGAGGGGTTGGACAAAGCCTGCTTTGCAAGGGCGCACAACGGCTGGGCGGAAGGTTTTTGTCTGACTGACCGGTTTGTGAAAAACACCAGCGAAATTCTGTCGCCGCTCAACGAGATTACCTCGCAAACCCGCCTGACGCGGATAGATTTTCTGACTCCTGACAGAAGGGTACGCTGCACTCAATTTGGAGGCGATGTCACGGTGACGGTAAACGGCAGCGAATCGAATTTCACAGTATCATCAAAAATTGGAGGAAAAGTCGCATTGCCGCCCTTCGGCTTCCTCGTCGAATCGCCGACGTTCATAGCACTTCACGCGCTGACGTGGGGCGCGGTAGAATATGATACGCCAGCGCTCTTTACGTTGCGCAGTTTGGATGGAAAACCTCTGGCAAAATCCGAACAGGTGCGAGCCTTTCATGGGTTCGGAGACGTGCGGCTTTCATTGAATGGAAAGACATACGAAATTCCGAAAGAATCTGTGCTGAAACTGCACAACTGATATAAATACTCATACTGTAGGTCAATTTTCCTTTCTCGACATCTCGGATATTTCGGGAAATATCATAGTCGAAATTTGATTTTGACCTACCTCGCCAATGTCACATTAGGGTGAGGATGCTGTTGTAGCCCAACTTTCTAAGTTGGCCGTAGAGCAATATCCCCGCCGAGAACCAAGATAGAATCTTGGGCTCACAATTGAATGTGACATTGGCGAACTACCAAACAAATTTCAAACCTGAATAGCTGCTAAAGGATTTGTAATTGGTTTGCCCAATCTTTTTTCCAAGTAATAAATAGCCGACTCCAAGGGGAAATAGAGAATTCCCTCAGGCAAAGTACCTGTCTTCTGTTGATATTCTTGCGAGAGATGCTCAAAATATTTCATTTTCTCGGTATCCATTTCGCCCTCTTCGTTCTTTGAAAAGAGCGCACTCACATCTCCTTGTTTAACTCGCTGTACATCTTCGAGCAATTTTTGCATTTCCTCTTCAGGTAACATTTGATACTTCATTTTTACTCCTCCAAAAAACGTCGTATTTGCTGTCCAGCTTGTCTTGCTAAATCGGGATTGACAAAGTCGTAAACGGCGGTTTCCGTGCTTGTTTGATTTTGTATAAGTGGCAAAAAAGATTCGATGCGGTATGTCATAAAGCACTTCCTCATCATTCACTATCGCAAATATTTTGGTTACATTTATTGTATCAAATCATCGGCGATTATGCAATTCAAAAGAAGTGAAGTATTTTCCTTTGCATCTTGACTTATATTTGATATAATAAGCAGGCAGCCCATTACTTTCTCGTCGAATCACCGACGTTCTCTTTACGTTGCGTAGTTTAGACGGAAGGCCTATGGCAAAATCTGAACGGGTTCGAGCCTTTCATGGGTTCGGAGACATGCGACTTTCGTTGAACGGGGAAATACACGAAATTCTGAAAGAAAAAGAGGTCAAAAATGATAATTGGAATTCCTGCTAACGCATCCGGTGCCAATTGGGGCGCTGAAGATGGTTTTCAAACACTTTTGTCATACTGCGAAGATGTTGGCGTTCGCCATGTTGCAATCGCACCGCCAATGAAGGACGGACACCCCGATGCAAATAGATTCACGAAAATAAAAGAACGCTTGAGCGATGCGGGTATCATAAGTTACGGCGGAGGGCTGTTCTTCGCAAGGGAAGGGGATTTTTTTGACGAATCGGTTAGAGCATCGCAAGGGCGGCAGTTGTTGGAGATAATAGAATGTTACGGGAAAGCGGGTGTTGAGCCGGTCACCGTATTTTGCGGACTGGTGCCGGGCGAAAACGCCGATGAACAATCAACCAACTGGAAATTAGCGACTGATTTCCTTCGCATGCTTGTGGAAGGGGCAGAAAAGGGCGGCGTTCGGCTCGCTATACATACCCTTCACAACAGCGTATTCAACAGATATGCAACCGTTGAGCAGATGTTCAAGGACATCCCAAGTGATCGCCTTGGCATCTGTTACGATGTCGCCATTCACACGGGTTTGGACGATGATGTTTTGGGAAATCTACGGGCGCTGAAGGACAAGATGCCGCTCATGCACCTTCGCACCATCGGTGATGTAACTCCGATGAAAACGCTCGAAATCAGAGACGGCAAACTTCAAGACACCACGCCACGCCGGAAAGAGGTTGATTTCCCAGCGGTTATGCGGACGCTGCTGGACATAAAATACGATGGTATTCTCAGTCTGGAACACCAACGAGGCCCAGTCGCTTATGCGCGAGCGGTTGGCTATTTGAAAGGGCTTATCGAAGCAGGATAAAGCGTTTTCATTGTAGGTTGATTTTCCAAAATCGACTTTCAAATCTCAGCAAGTAGTTCAAAATATTGTTGTCGAGTCATTCCAACTGTTCTCATAATTATTCTTGATGACAGTCAGGGGAATCTCTTTGTATCTTGGAATCACAACCGGTCGGCGAGCATTCGGATAATGAAAGATTAGGTGGTCACCTTTTTCGCGAGCAAATTGACATCCGAATTTTTCAATGATTTTAACCTGGGTTCGCCAGTTGGTAGGAGTGATTCTTGGCATATCACATTACTCCCATTTGGAGTTCCATCTGCTCGAAAGAGACCGGTTCTCTTGCTTGTTGTAGAACCTCTGGTTCATCAAGATCATAACCTGCTTCTTCTAAGAGTTCTCGTAGCGTACCCAGTTTGGAAGTCTCTTCGATGAAAATTTCTACGACTTCCAGCAGATTTTTCTTTGCTTGCTCAATGGTTTCTCCGCAACTTGCTAAATCAAGTTCAGGGCAGTAGGAAGTGTACATGTTGCCTTCCTTCCAGATTTCGCCTGTGAAAATTAGTTTTTTCATCAGAATTCAACAAGGATACCTTCTCCTTTGAATGGGAAGGAGCGATAATTCCCTCCCTATTCTCAAGGGTTCTTAAACCGCCAGGGTAAGAGTTGTCTTAATTGTTTTGAATGGCTGCAGAACTGCTCCCCATTCATAGAGCGGGTTCCCTGATATTCCTACTCCTTCAGTTTGATTGGGCTAATAATATACCACAATTTGACAGCAATGTCAAAAAAAACATGGTTTTTGCAGAAATTCCCCATATGTAACCCGTAGCGAAGCGCCGTAAGACGAAGGGGTCGGATGAAGCCTCTCCACTTCGTTCCGAGCGCAGCTCCGTAAGACGAAGTCGTTGAGCCTAACCTGCGGGCTTTATCGGAGGGGCCTTATCCGAGTTTGCGTTACATTCCGATACTTTCAATACTAACGTGGGGAATTTCTGTGGTTTTTGAGAGACGAAATATGTAGATTCAAGTGAGGTGTTTTGTTATGTCTAATAGAATCCGAGTAGGAATCGTCGGTTCTGGCGGCAGGTCAAACGCTCACGCGAGGGCGTATCTGGACTTCGGAGCCGAGATTGCCGCCTTCTGCGACATCGTAGAGGAAAAGGCAAAGGCGCGCGCCGAGGAGTTTGGAGCTAAGGAGATTTACACAGATTACCGACAACTTATCGAAAATAAAAGCGTGGATGTGATAAGCATCTGCGCGACGACCGGAACACATGCGGAGATTGCCGTCAATGCGTTAGAGGCAGGCATCCATGTGCTGTGCGAGAAACCGATGGCTCAAAGTCTGAAGCAATGCGATGATATGATAGCTGCCTCTGAGAGAAATAATACGAAGTTAGCCGTCAATTTCCAGAGCAGGTTTTTCCCACGAACTCACTGGATAAAATCGCTCATTGAGACAGGCAAAATGGGAGATGTCGTCATCGCCAAAGGCTATGGCTGGACAATCCACGTATGGGATTTAGTGCAGTACGTGATGGGAAAACCGGTGAGAATTTTTACCGAGTGGGGCGGCGATAAAATGCTGTCTGCTAAATCGCCGCTCTTAGCTACCTTGCGGTTTGCAAGCGAACACATCGGTTTCATGCAGGCAAGTGGTGCCTTTCATGAACCGCCCTTATCCGCAAAAAGCAACTGCGTTAGTTTTGTCGGAAGCAAGTTGACGGCATCCTTTGGGCTTTGGGCGAACGAGTTGATTCTGAGTTCACATGACGCCGGCTATCTCAAAGAGATGGAGTCCGCCAAAGACGAAGCCTTTGCCGACAAACCGATTATGGCATCTGGAGTGCCTGATGTAGCCGATTTTCTGACCGCGATAATCGAAAATCGTGAACCGACAATCCCCGGACGAGAAGGACGGAAGTCAATCGAATTTGTCGTAGCAACCTACAAGTCAGCGTTGACTGGCAATCCGGTCAGCCTGCCTATCTCACCGTCAGATGAAATGTATAGTTCAACAGAGCGTCGAATATCCGGGTAGAGCGGATTAAAAAGAAAACGAGAAAACAGGAAAACGGGAAAACGAGACAGGGATTGGAAGGTTCTCTGTCTCCCCAAAATAGAGATGAAAAGCCCTGTTGGGCAGCCACATCGGGTTGCCCCGTGTTTTTAAACTAACGAAAGGAGGAAATCATGCGCATTATTACAAGTCCATTTTGCTTTGTGGTTTGACTATCATCCTGCTACTGCTCATAGGATGTGGTGCCACAAAGATTGGGGACATCCAAAACGATTTGGACAAATTCAAAAAACAACAGGTTACACTCAGCGGCGAGGTAGTTGAGGTACTCTCTTTGCCATTTATCCATAAAGGAGCGTATCAACTCGCCGATGGTACGGGAAAGCTCTGGGTGATACCCTCCGGTGATATTCCAGCCAGAGGAGAAAAGGTCAAAGTGACCGGAACGGTGGAGGCTGGAGTGGAGATTGCAGGCAAACATCTCGGAGCGGTGCTGATGGAAGAAAAATGAGACATCTGTTCAGAAACCAAAAGGGCAGGTGAGTTGGAGTTATGGAGTGCAATGACTCAGTACAGCGGGGTGAAAGTGTTTGCCCCATCTCTCAGGTGTACTGGTAGTAGAACAGGCAGCCTTGCCTGTTCGGGTCGCTCGAACGAGCAAAGCTGCACGTTCTACGGGTCAAAGATTTGCGCCCATGTGTACTAGTGTTCTCATCACTATTCAGGGTAAAAAGCAAGTCAGTGTGCTATCTATATCAAACAACATGACCGATGATTATGAATACAAAACATATTGACATACCGATTTCTGGCATGAGTTGCGCAAGCTGTGCAGCGAAGATAGAGAAGGGATTATCGAAGTTGCCGGGGGTACTGAAAGCTAACGTGAACTTTGCCACTGAGAAGGCAACGCTGGAATACCTACCCCAGCAGATTAAGGTTGCGGAGATCAAGCGAGCAATTGACGAATTAGGCTACAAGGCTCTTGACATGGAAACTGAATCCGCAACTGATAGAGAGCGAGAGGAAAGGCAACGCGAGATAAAAAAGTTGTTCCGAGTTTTTATATTCAGTGTCGTTTTGGGCATCCCCATCTTTCTTGGCAGCGCAAAATGGATTCCGTGGATGCCGAAAGCATTACAAAACTTCTATGTGCTATTTGTCCTCGCTACGCCCGTACAGTTTTTGGCTGGCTGGCGATTTTACAAAGGTGCTTTTTTATCGCTACGCCACAAATCCGCTGACATGAACACACTGATAGCAGTGGGGACATCTGTTGCGTATCTGTACAGCGTCGCAATGACATTCTTTCAATCCCACTTCAATGCCTATTTCAAGGCAAGCGGCTCCGAACCGCACGTATACTACGACACCGCCGTCACCATTATTGCTCTAATATTGTTGGGGCGACTGTTGGAGGCTAAGGCAAAGGGACGTACATCCGAGGCGATAAAAAAACTGATGGGATTGCAAGCCAAAACCGCTCGCGTAGTGCGCAATGGCGAGGAGGTAGACATCCCCATTGAGGAGGTTGAAATCGGCGATTTGGTATTTGTACGTCCTGGTGAGAAAATCTCCGTGGACGGCGTCATCAAGGAAGGTTATTCCGCTGTGGACGAATCAATGTTGACGGGTGAGAGCATGCCCGTCGATAAGCAAGTCGGCGATGAGGTAATCGGCGCTACCATCAACAAAACCGGCGCGTTTAAATTTGAGGCTACGAAAGTCGGCAAGGACACCGCTCTGGCACAGATTGTTCGGTTGGTCGAAGAGGCACAGGGGGCAAAAGCACCCATCCAGCGTCTCGCAGATGTAATCAGTGCCTATTTTGTCCCCACCGTGATTGCTATTTCATTGGTGACATTTATCGTCTGGTATTCTGTTGGTCCACCACCTGCCTTTCTCTATGCACTGCTAAATTTGGTCGCTGTCTTGATTATTGCCTGTCCCTGTGCGTTAGGTTTAGCTACGCCCACGGCGATTATGGTGGGTACGGGCAGAGGAGCGGAAAACGGAGTGTTGATTAAGGGCGGCGAAAGCCTTGAAAGGGCGCACAAGCTAAATACCATAGTCTTTGACAAAACAGGCACTTTGACAAAGGGCAAACCTGCCGTCACCGACATTGTCGTTGCCAACGGTTTTGAAGAGGAAACTGTGCTTCAGTTAGCCGCTACTGTCGAAAAAAGTTCAGAACACCCGTTGGGACAAACAATAGTCGCAGAAGCTCTTCTTCGCAACATTGCGCTTGACGAACCGAAAGATTTCAACGCCATCCCGGGACATGGCGTCAGGGCAAAAGTGGACGATAAAGCCGTGCTGTTGGGCAACTTGAAGATGATGCTCTCTTCAGGCGTTGACGTGGAAAATTTAAGTCAGGTGGCGGAAAAACTATCCTCAGAGGGCAAAACGCCGATGTACATCGCCGTAAACCAGGAAGTAATTGGCATCATTGCAGTGGCAGACACGCTCAAAGAAAACTCGCAACAAGCCGTCGCTCAACTACACAAACTCGGGCTGGAAGTTGTCGTGATGACCGGCGATAACCGCAGAACAGCGGAAGCTATTGCTGAACAACTCAATATCGACAGGGTGTTGGCAGAGGTACTGCCTGATGAAAAGGCAAAGGAGGTCAAAAAACTACAAGACGAGGGGAAGGTTGTGGCGATGGTAGGCGACGGCATCAACGACGCTCCCGCCTTAGCGCAGGCTGACGTAGGTATCGCCATCGGCACAGGTACGGATGTAGCGATGGAGGCTTCGGATATTACTCTCATCAAAGACGACTTGAACGGTGTGGTGACGGCAATTCAACTGTCAAAACGCACGATGCGCACCATCAAGCAAAATTTGTTCTGGGCTTTCTTTTACAACACAGTAGGTATTCCCATTGCCGCTGGCGTGTTGTATCCATTCTTTGGGATACTGCTCAATCCTATCTTTGCTGCGGTTGCGATGGCGTTTAGTTCCGTGTCCGTAGTTACCAACTCGCTGAGATTGCGTCGGTTCACTGCATAGGGTGTGGACTATCTGTCCACCTCCCTTACACATTTGAGGAATGAAACCGTGTGATTTTTGTTGGTAGGGTAACGCACGTCAAAAACCTTCTCTTTTTGAAACGTTGTCTGTAGTAGTAGTGAAGCCCCGATAACATCGGGGCTCCCGCATTGTTGAATACCTTTTTGTTGCGTTTCCACACAACTCACTTCACAATGAGCATCTTACGCACGGCAGAAAAATCGCCTGATTTAAGCTGGTAGAAGTACAGCCCGCTGGCGACTTTTTCACCTTGGTCATTTTTTCCATCCCAATATCCTGCTCTACCCTTTGTGAAATACATACCTGTGGGTTTAGCACCAAGATTTATGAAACGCACTAACTGCCCCTTTTGATTATAGATGGAGATAGTCACCTCAGAGTCTTGGGCAAGCTGATAGGGAATCCAGGTTTCTGGATTGAACGGGTTAGGATAGTTTTGTGCAAGGAGATTTCTCTGAGGAATGATGATGGATTCTAATTGCAGTAGATGAGCTTGGTTGAGTGCTACGAGTAATGTGCCCTTTGAATCCACGAGTTTCACATTTTTCAAAAGAAGGGTGCTTTGATGGAGCTTGTTAGCGTCTTTGATACGGAAGGAAATAGTTGCCAATAAACCATTTCCATTAGTGCCAGATTGCACTTGAAGCCGTGTTGCAGCGATGTTCTGAATATTACCTGTTTGACGGTCAATTTCCGGCTGGTACCAATAGGTATGGCAACCATCGAAAGAAAGCATCTGCCCTTCTGTGACGGAGATGGCTTTTAGCATCTGGTTGTCGTAGCCGATGTCAAGCTGAAATCCATAGAGTTCGTTGATACCGTCGGGCATTAGTTGAATTTTAAGCATGTCCCCCTCAACAACTGCGCTAAGGTTGACGGGGGATGAGTCCGTTAATGTAATCGGTGCAGCCCCCACTCCACCAGTGTTTTCGCCAAAATGAATACCTACCAAAACCAAATCGGAAATATCTTCGGCGAGATTAACATTGCCTCTGGCATGTAATTCGCTTTATCAGCTACGATAATTGTGTAGCTCTGTTCATCCACTCCACCGTGTGCGTCATCAAGCCGTATTTTTACATCGTAATTGCCTACCTGCGAAGTCGATGGTATCCAGGAAACAACGCCAGTCGGTTCGTCCATCTTCATTCCATCAGGTACATCCACAAGCGTATAGGCAAACGTATCACCATCTACATCGGTGCCATCAACCTGATAAGTATATTCAATTCCTACCTTTGCATTGGTAGAGGGGACTGAGACAATCTGAGGCGGGTTATTGATATTCGTAGCGTTGAATGCTATTTCAATTGGAGTAACACAAACGCTTTCCCGTCCATCGGTATTGTATGCTGTAACGCTGATGCGATAGACGCGCCCTGATGGGAGTTCCTGAAGCGTATATTCAGTTTGACTGCCTACTGCCAGCCTGCTATCGTAGGTTACGGCATGTGGCTTGTCTGTGCAATAGATGACGTATCCTTCAACGTCTTTCGATGGACTGTTATCCCAGCTTAGTTTGATGTCTGTTCCGCTGATTTCACTTTGGAAATTGGTCGGAGCTTGCGGGGATTTGCTATTTTGTATGGTGACGGTTTCTGTGCTGTAAGAAAATTGTGGCACATTGACGCCGTCATCTATCTTTGCATAAATGTAGTATGTTCCACTCGGCACGGTATCATCAGGCGTCCACGCATAACTGTCGGATTCCTCATCTTCGGGAATGTCTGTTGCAATCAGAGAACCATTCATATCCGCATTGTCTGTGTCATAATAGAGGCTGACTTTCGCGTTATCGTCTTGGTCTTTGTCCGTCCAGTTGACAGTTATAGCCTCACCCGCTGAGACGTTGCTTATACTAACCTTTGGCGCGTGGTTGCCGCCGAGAACTCCAATTCGATAGTCGCCAACGGATGCAACATCCGGAATCACAATCTGCCAGCCGCCTTCCGCCGGCTCTTTGACCGCGTAATATGCTTCGGGAACGTTGAGGTTCTTTCGGTAGAAATATTTCTGAGGCGATTCTGCCATGCTATCCTTATTGATGGTATTCCCCGTTGGGTCAACAAGCTGGAAATCCATATCTCCCTCGCTCCATTCGACGCGGAAAATAGCAACGGGTAATCCCGCTGGAATATGAATATCTTGCTGCTGTGAAGCACGCATATTGCGGTTCCGCATCGCATAATGAGAGCGATTAAATTTGACATCTGTGATTTTGCGTAAATTCGCAGGGAACTGCAAACCGTCGAAAAAATTGAATGCAGCGCCATAATCAAAGTATGGGGCATAAATTACTCCGCAATTAAAGAACCCCACTTGCACACCCGCGGCAATCTTTGTGTTATCAACGTAGAATGTGGTTGAGCCAAATTCGTTGCCTCCAATAAAGGGCCAATTATCGGGTGCTTTTAAAACACCAACAACCTTGCCTTGAAAATTATTCTGAAGGTCAATTTTTAGCTTCCCGTCAGCATCGACAACATCAAAGATATTAAGATTGCCCTCAATGGAAACGCCCTTTTCAACATCAACTGTGATTTCAGCGGACATATAACACTCATCACTTAGGATATACAGGGTGCCATCGCCTGTGAATGTGCCACTTGTATCAATATCTATTCTTACTTCAGCCCTGACTATGTATTTTCCTTGAATTTGAGGGCCAAGCGTCATCGCTGTTTCAGCTTTGAGGATAATCGGCGGGTTACCTGGCGAGAGTTCATCAAGCTCACCATAGATGCGTTGGAGAAACACAGGCGGAGCATGCAAAATCGGCTTATTGAGTTCATCAACCCCAATGCCCACTTTATTTAAACGTCCTTCCGCTATGCCAAGAGAACCCTCAATGATGAACAGATGCGGAATCGCAACTTTAGCCCCGCCTTCAAAAAGATTTCGCTCCTTTTGGTAGACAAAATGCACATCTTCAAGCCGGTATCCAGTATGTCCAAGGGCAAGTTTCTTAATCCGAATTTCACCGCCAAGAAATTCGATACCTTTGTCTTGCGTAATCGAAACTCGTGCCGCAACCTTGCTGTCCTCCTCGGCTAATACGGTTTCTTTGCCTTCATTATCGACTGAAGCTAAATAAACACCCTCTGGCATGGAGATGTTACCTGCGAACTCCAATCCGTTGTCCAGAATTGTGAAACTCTCCAACTCATAACTCAAATATCCGATGGTCAATTTCGTTTCAACCCCGGCAAAATTCACAAGGTCAACATCAGAAGCATCCATCTCAAATTTATCAGCTTTGTAGAGTTCAACATCTCCAATGAACGGAACACTGAGCATCTTAACAGTTCCGGAACCGCTGATTTTTTTGCGTTCCTTGTCAATTTGTATGCTGCCGTCAACGCCCAGGAAATGGTTAATCGTTATGTTCTTGGATGCTTTTACACCGCCGCCATCTGTTGGCGTAAGATCATCCGCCCGTACTACTAAACTACTACCATCGAATCTGACAATCTCGGTTTGCGTAGTAACTTCTTCCACCACAAACCCTCCTGCCAAAGTCGCCGATTCTCCATAGGGAATGGTAACAGCGACATCAGCTTCTCCTTCTGACATGGGTGGAACGGTTGCGTTCAGTTCGGTTGTCGAAACGATTGTCACATCGGCAGCGATATTACCGCTTATTTTGACTATCGTTCCCTCAACAAAGCCGGTCATAAATCCATCGCCAGTGATTGTTATCTTATCGCCGACAGCCCCGCTTTTAGGAACCACGCTCAAAATTGCAGGCTTTTTCGATGTATCCAGCGGAAA
Source organism: uncultured bacterium (assembly GCA_964601015.1). Taxonomy (GTDB): domain Bacteria; phylum Poribacteria; class WGA-4E; order DTYX01; family CAZRLY01; genus CAZRLY01. The sequence continues at coordinate 7,902 of CAZRLY010000006.1, read as the reverse complement.
AATATTGCTCTCTTCAAAGCCTATCCCCGGCTCAACAGGCTCAACGACAAATCCTCTCGTCAATATCGCTGATTCTCCATCGGGGTTTGTCACGACGACATCTGCCTCCATTGCTGGCATGGGCGGAATGGTCGCAGTCAACTTGGTTGTCGAAACAATCGCCACCTTGGTAGCGGCGAAACCGCCTATTTTGACCGTTGTTCCATCAATAAAACCAAGCATAAAGCCTTCGCCGATTATTGTGAGCTTCGTGCCGGCGCTGCCGCTCTGCGGAGTCACGCTTACAATCGCCGGCTTTTTCGATGTATCCAGCGGAAAGATATTGCTCTCTCCAAAGCCCGTCCCTGGTTCGGTTACAAATCCTTTTGATAAAACCGCTGATTCGCCGTCAGGATTGGTTACGACGACATCAAACTCCCCTGCTGGCATGAGCGGAACAATCGCATTCAGTTTGGTTGCCGAGAGAACCGCCACGCCGGTAGCGGCGAAACCGCCTATTTTGACCGTTGTTCCATCAATAAAGCCGAGCATGAAGCCCTCGCCAGTGATAGTTATTCTGTCGCCGGCAACCCCCCCCTGGGGTGCCACGCTTATAATCGTCGGTTTTTTTGACATATCCAACGGAAAAATATCACTCTCTCCAGAACCCATTTCGGCAATTGCCATAGAATTTATGAAAAACGCTATTCCAATAGTTAGCCCTAAAATGATATGTATTTTCTTTAGCATCTTGTTTTCCTCCTGATAATCTCAAAGTTCATTGTAATCGTAGCACATTTTGGAGTGCAACGATTGAATCGTTGCCTTTGGTAATGACTAATCATTGCACTCCAGATGCCCCAGCTTCGGGGTTCAGCCGAAAGGCTTACTACCCGTCGCTGAGAGGTTTTATATTCGGTTGAGGTTGCCCCCAACGCAGGAACGAAGCCCTGGACATTCCAAACGCACGCTCGATGTGATAGCCAGCAAAGCTGACAGGCACATCGACTCTGGCATTTGGTTGCAAAATATCTAAACAACCAAGGAGTGTCTTGCGCACAACGAAATCCGATATTGTTGTTCGTATTCGTCGGTTCGTTGTTGTTACGGTTGGCGCAACGCAAGTTGTTAGTATTGTTGTTCCAGCTACCACCCCGCAACACACGCCTGAAAGGGCCTCGTCCCTCGTTGTAGAACATGCTGCCAGCTTGTTCTGCTAAACAGCCAGCGGCTGGTTCTACAAACGAGCAAAGAAACCGCTCGTTCTACTGAACGGGCAAGGCTGCCCGTTCTACTTCGTTAATATCTACGAAATACTAATTCCCGAAAAATCTTTTTTCGCAATCCATAAGTATCCGCCCAGGATGCGTGTGCGACCCAACTGCGCACCGATTGCGATACTTTTTCCAGCGGAATGTTGCCTTTGCCATATTCCGCTTGTAATTGCCTAAAACGCCTATTCGCCCGATTAATATTTTCCCTTCTGAGCAACCGGTGCGTGGGAAATATCCGATACCCCAAAAAATCGGTTCCCAATCCCGTTGGGAATACTGTGCATTTTTTAGGGTGAAGTTTCAATCTCAACGACGCAAGGTATTCAGCGCTTTTAGCTTTAACCTCGTGCAACCATGATTTATCGTCGCTTAACATCACAAAGTCATCGCAATATCGAATATAATACTGACAGCGAAGTTGCTCTTTGACAAAATGGTCGAATCCGTTGAGATAGATATTTGCAAAAAACTGACTCGTCAGATTGCCTATGGGGATGCCCTTGCGACGTTCCAGAAAAGTCAAAAGGTCATCATCTTCAAAATATTCCAAGACCTGCTCCTGTTCATTGCTCGAATCTATGATTAATTTTATCAGCCAGAGCGTTTGCTTATCACGAATCTTGCGGCGAATCAAATCAAAAAGAATCTCGTGGTCAATGTTGGGGAAATACTTTTTAATATCGCATTTCAGCACATACTCGTTCTTCCTGCAAAAACTTGTGAATCGTTCAACAGCTTTGTGTGTGCCTTTGCCTTGCCGACACGCATACGAATCATAGATGAACGTTTTATCGAAAATCGGTTCGATAATGTTGCATAACGCGTGATGCAACACCCTATCGCGATACGGAGCGGCGCTGATTAGCCGTTTTTTCGGGTCAAGTATGTAGAATTCGTGATATTCCCCAGGCTGATAAGTTTGATTAAGCAACTCCGTCTGAATGTTGAACAATTCTCGTTCAAGATGGAAATTGAACCGAGCAACATCCTCTTTTGAACTCTTTCTCTTCTGAGCGCACTTGGCTGCAAGCAGTAGATTTTCAAATGAACAAATTTGTTCGTAAAGATGATTATACGTTTTCATTTGTAGCCCAAGTTTCTAACTTGGTCAGATTAGCCCGTTACCCGTTGTTGCCTTATCCACCCACCGATCTGTTTACCAACTTCGTTGATTTCTCGCGATACATACTCATACCTTTTGAGCGACAACAATTCAAGGTCAAAACACAACCGAATCATATACCGAAGCCGTTCCAAATTCAGATTCGCCCTTTGGAGCAGTTCCAATCTGCGACGGGTGTAAACCGCCTGAATCAACAAATCGAACGTATCTAACGCCAAATTCGTGATTCTATCCCCCAATGTAAACTTGTGTGATTTCGGTAGTTTGGCGATCTGTGGCACCAACCATTTTATCAATTTATACATCTGCTGGACAACGGGCTTCTCTTGTGGCATTTTACCTCCTGTTGGTCGGTTGAACCCCTGACCAACCTGAACGGGCAAGGCTGCCCGTCCTACGGCGTTGTGTCGTAGGACATCGGATAAAGCCTCTCCACTTCGTTCCGAGCAGCCTTGCTTGTTCTACGGCGCAAAGGGTAAAAGAGTAAAAGAACTAAAGAGCTACAAATCCTGCGCACAACGAAATCCGATATTGTCGTTCGTATCCGACGGTCCGCTGCTGTAACGGTAGGCGCAACGCAAGTCGTGCGTATTGTCGTACCAGCTACCACCCCGCAACACACGCAGTATGTTAACATTTGTGAAATCATTATCAACAAACGCTATGACAGCACCTGGTCCTTTGGGATTATTTTTGGGACTGTTGCTATAGTAGCCTGAATCGTATTCGTCAGCGCACCATTCCCAGACATTTCCAGCCATATCATATAGGCCATAACCGTTGGGTGCAAAGCTGCCGACGGGGGAAGTTCCATTCCATTTGTCCTTGCCTCCGGTACCATCATAATTTGCATCGTCGTGGGAAATGTCATCCCCCCACGGATAACGTTTGCCCACTAACCCGCCTCTGGCGGCTTTCTCCCATTCGGCTTCCGTCGGCAGGCGTTTGCCATAAAATTGCGCATAAGCCGCCGCGCCGTACCAACTGACGTAGACGATGGGATGGTTTTCGTATCCTGCTTTCGGCTTATAGATATCTCCCGCTTTTTCGATGTCGCTATTAGAGAACAATTGATGTCCCGCGGCGTCAACGTTTTTGCCGTAAGCGTTCAAAAATTTGGCATACTGCGCATTGGTAACCTCATATTTGTCGATAAAAAACGCATCGAGGTAGACAGTATGGACGGGGCGTTCGGCATTGCTACCTTCGTTGAAATTGTCGCCCATCTGAAATTCTCCCGCAGGGATCAGTGCCATCTCTGCGCCGTCTCCACCGATTACCACTGGTGAAGTATTGGTATCATCAGCGACTACTTTCACCCGGAAATTTTCGCCTTTGGCATCCGGCAGGTCTTCCCCTGCTATCCAGAGGATATGTTTGCCTTTGCCTGATTCAATATCAGCACCGACATCGCCTTCGACAGCCCGCGCCCTCTGGTCATAATTCGCCCCGCCATCAGCGGATACCTCAACCCAGACGTACATCTTGTCGCCATCTGGATCATTTATGTCATAGGTAATATCGACCAATTTGGTTCCGGGGCGTTGCTCGGCTTTGACGTTGGTAACCTGTGGCGGAGCCGCCCATGCAAATTGGATGGTGAAACTGAAAAGGAACAAGATAATAATGGAAGTGAGAAATGTTGTTTTGGTTTTCATAATTTCTCCTTTCTTTGTTTGGATTTGAAAAAATCCTGGCAGTCGGTCAAAAACCCCTACCTTTTTGGACGAAAATATTATAACAGAAGAACGTGTATTTTTAAACCCTTTTTTACATCAACCTTCATAACCCTTCGTTATAGGGGAAATATCCCGAATTGCTTCCATCAGCCGTTGTACAAAATCCTCCGGCACACTCAGACGCTTTAACTACTCAACTGCCGAATATAAATCAATAGACATACGTTTCTGCGCAAGTTGCAACTGCTGATTGACCGTGTTAATCGGTATGCGGAGCATTTGGCTTATCTCTTCGGGAGTGCAACTGTCGAAACAGAAAAGTATAACCACTTTACGACAGTCTTTGGGCAGCGTGCGGATTTCCTTCCACAAGTCCTTGATGAGTTTATCATCGGAAGCGTCTTTTAGTGCCTGCTGATTATGAGTGGTTTGCTCTTTCATGATGTCTTTGAAGCCACTTGAGGCTGTAGAGTTGGACTTTAATGCTCTGAAGCGGCGTCCCATACAACCTTTTTAGGTAATTTTCAGTATTAAAGTTTACATAGAGGGTAGCAGTAGTCCCTGACCAATGCGGTGGCAGTCAGGGACTGCCGCTACCCAAAACGTTAGGTTTATTTTTGAAAACTACCTAAGTCCGTGCAACTTGAGTCTACGGGGTTAAATATTTTCGACTAGTACACGCGGCGTAAATCCTCCTACCATTTGCGTTTTCCATTCCCGCTGGATTTAGCAATCCAGCGGGAGCGGTACCTACGTTGCTCGTCGTGGATTGCTAAATCCACGACATATTGTAAAGGTAGGTAAACTTGCGCCGCAGAGCACTAGTGAAAATCGGGTTTATTCGCAAATGGTTATTCCAAATCTTCTTCAGCAAGAGTCAACATCGCATGTTCAACTCCTTCGAGTGCGTTCACTTCTCGGAGGAATTGTTGTCCTTCTTTGGGGTTTTTAAATCGGATGCTAAAGGCAAAGTCCATGCTTGCCCCCTCTTGGATTGTCATCGAATTGATTAGAGTACTCCTCTTTAAATATCTGTCGAAGACATCTTGGTGGATATTTTCATTGTCTGGCACAACCCTGACGCGAAACTTTAACAGGAAATCTCCGCCTTTGGAGGTGCCTTGGCTAAATACGTGCATGAGAAGAATGATAAGGCTGATAATCCCTGTCCCCACGATGGCAATTTGACGGCTTCCAGTTCCAACAGCCATCCCAACCGCTAACGAAAGGAAAACAAAGGCGGTGTCTCTGGTGTCCTTCACAGCAGTGCGAAAGCGGATAATGGACAACGCGCCAACTAAACTGAATGCTCTGGCGATGTTGTTACCGATAACCATCATCACAAACGCGGTAACCATAGACAAGATTGTGAGTGTGCTGATAAAAGAGTTGGAATACGAATATCCTCTGTGAGTACGTCTGTAAATCCATGAGATGATAACTCCGAGAATAAAGGCGATAATGATGTTGATTACGATATCCTGCCAAGAAGTAAGTACACCTTTTGACAAGATGTTATCGAAAATACTTGCTGTCGTTTGGTTGGGCATTTTTATCTCCTTTTAAGTCAATCTTCAATCCACTTCCTTCTACCTTAACAAAACCGCTCCGCACCTCTCAATGCTCTTACAATATTTAGATATTGATTCTGTCCGCAAAGAGAGTTTCCTGATTAATTGGCTGAAAAAGAACGGCAACTCGCCGTCAAATTTGAGTTCGAGGATACAGCGATTTTCCACGGTGAGCCAATCTGTTCCTGAGTAAAAAAGGTCAATATTTTTTCCCGGGAGACATCGGAGATTTCGGTCAAATGTCAGTCGTGCTCGACTATCAAAAGCACCCATGTATGCTTCCCGGTCATAAGCGATTAATACCATTGATTCCAAACCAAGGATTTGTTTCAAGGATGTAAAGTTATTGATGGTTTTGATTTCCGCTTCCAGACGCTTCTTGCCGTCTACTTGGTACCACCCATACCCGTCGAGAATGTAAGGGAGCGCCTCAAATTCAAGTTGAGCTCGTTGCTTGACGATAATATCATTGTATCTTCTCTTAATTTCAAGAAAGACATCAGAGGTATTGTTGTTGTATCCTCTGATGCGAAGCTTTTTTCTTGTATGCAATCCAGCAAGCTTTTCGTTGTAGAACCTCTTATCAAAGGTGTCAAGATAGAGGCTTCTTACAAGATAACTCTTCGTTTCCTGTCTCTGGGAAAACCGGTCTAATTCCATGTAGGGTTCGATGAGACTGACTACCCTTGAGTAAAGTCGTTCAGAGATGTAATATTTCAGTTCGTGGCGTTGAAAGCGTAGTTGTGTATTCATGTTCAAATTTATATTTTTTGCTAAAAGATAGGAGGACAAAAAATAAGTCATTAACCTACTTTGCGAGAAAATAGCCGCGAGGTGGTTTAAACGGAGGTGGAACGAATCCCCTTTTTTGACCTGCCAGTTGCGCTTTTACGGATTTAATTCGTTCAGCCACAAAAGGCTTGAGTCCGCTGAAAGTTATAATCGGGCGTCGCTTAGACTGGATATGATGTTCAATGCTCCTTTCAAAATCCTCTGTTGTGAAACCTTTCCACACATCCAATCGGACATCCTTTTCCACTTTTTCGTAAAGCGCGTCGATTTTTTGGTACATTGTGTTTTGCTCAAATGGGCCGTCGAGCAGGGCTTTTATTTTTTCGATATATCTCTCTTTGAATTTGGGGACGCGGAGGATGCGTTCAATGAGGATTTTCGGTTTGACATAAGGTTCATATATGTCGAGTTCCACCATATCTTGCGCGGTAGCTATCCGGTGATGATTGCCGAACGCTTCATTCAAATCCCAGGGGATAAACTCAAATTTGCCTGTATTGTAGTAGAGATAGTAGTTATGTCCACTTCCCGCATAGCTGTCGAGGTTCGATAGCAGGGTGTTTACAGCAAGCCATGAGAGAAAATTTTCTACGTTGAATCTCTTCTCTATCTCTGCGGGAAAGCTCTCTTCTGGTGTATCGTTCAACATTTTTATGAATCGGGTTAGGACAGAATAATCCCTCTGTTTCTTGCCTAATTTTGCTTCGTATTCTCTTTCATACGCTCCCTTTGCATCCCCGAAACCAAACTCGACTTCGTATTTGAACAAATTCCCCGAGGTATCAGAAAATCGGTCATCAAGGAATACTTTGTCTATCTGTTCGACGAGGGTATAAAACCCGATGTATTCATCATCGTAATGTCCGTTGATGGTGAGATACAATTTTGCAAACGTCGCTCGCGGGGCAGGTACTCCAGCCTCACGGAACAAATCATACGCCAGCTTTTCCCTCAACAGCGATGCGTCCCTGAATCCGTTGTTGAAACTCAGCGTTTTGAATCCGTAGAAACGTTGTTTTTTGTCGTATTTATTGAATTTCAATTTGTAAGACTTCTTCAATCCTCTCACCGAGGATGACGATTTGCCCTTAAAACTGAGGCCGACATTCTTATATACTTCGTCGCCAAATCTGACGGTGCATTTAATATATGCAAACGGCCTGTGCCACACTTTCGCCCAGTCTTCATTGGCGACAATGATATAGAATGAGAGAATGTCATCATTCTCGAAAACGAGTTTGTAATTCGGTCCGTTTTCACCTGTCTGCGTGCTACGCACAGGCAGATTAGATGCTGGCGAAAAAAATACCATGCCAAAAACGAGGCAAATTATTGTGGTGGAGAAGACTATCCTTTCCATTTTATCATCTCCTTGTTAGTTTCAATATTTGCGTAAAATGGGCAAGGGTTCGCACCTATTTTCCAGCCCTTACTGCCGCGATGATATTTTCTTCCAAGTGTTTGAAATTCTGCATATCAGCATT